>NZ_PDZF01000004.1:0-212330 GCF_002743425.1 Sporosarcina sp. P7
ACGAAATGGTACCGAATCGACTATACTCGATTGCCTGCAAGTGCGTTCGTACATGAGCAAGTCACTTGCTCAGAACCGCCACGTGCACCTGTCGAAGTTGAGCAAGTCCACGTGGCGGAATTGGGCAAGCCAATAACTAAAGAACTTAAAGAATCTTTAAAAATAAAGAATAAAGACCAAGTCGAGATGAATCTCGACGTCGCATGTGTTGTCATTAATTATCTGAATGAGAAAACCGGAAAGCAATTCAAAGCCACCTCAACAGCTACTAAGAAGTTCATCGCTGGCAGAGTGAAAGAAGGCTATACACAACAGGATTTTATACAAGTCATTGATCTCAAAGTATCCCAGTGGAATCATCATCCTGAATACCGTGCTTACTTGCGTCCGTCGACGTTATTCAACCCGACGAACTTTGAAAACTATTTGAATGAACAACCAGCGAAACCTATACAAACTACGAAAAACTACGTGCTGCATTCTACTGAACTGGATTTTAGTCAGGGTGAAGATTTAGGTAATCTAGCGAGCGTAGTGGAAAAATAACTCTTTTTAAAAAAGATCATCATTTTGGATTCTGAATGTTTGACACACCGTCCATAAAAAAGCATGATAAGAGTAAAAGAACGGTAACTATGCTGCCGAATTCACGTGATCAACGAAAGAGGTTTTGAGATGGAAGAACAGAAATACGAATACTTGGCGGATAACCCAAATAGCAAAGTACTGCCGATTATGTTGGCTCTCATCATCGGTGCATTTTTCGCCATTTTGAATGAAACATTATTGAACATCGCACTCATTACACTGATGGATCAGTTTTCCATCACATTACCGACCGTGCAATGGATGGCTACAGGCTTCATGCTTGTCATGGCAGTCGTCATCCCCATCTCGGCCTTACTGATACAATGGTTCACGACGAGGCAATTATTTCTCGGTACGATGACCGTCTTCACGATAGGAACGATCGTGGCTGCGAGTGCTACGACATTTCCGATTCTATTAACAGGTCGACTGATTCAGGCTGTGGGAACAGGATTATTGATGCCAATCATTTTCAACGTTTTCCTACTCATTTATCCACCGCATAGACGTGGTAAGATTATGGGAATCATTGGACTCGTCATTATGTTCGCACCAGCGATTGGGCCCACGTTATCAGGAGTGATCGTGGAATATCTCGGATGGCGCTATTTATTCATCCTCGTCATTCCATTCGCCTTATTTTCTATTGGATTCGGTTATAAATACTTGATCAATATTACAGAAGTCACCAAACCAAAAATTGATTATATTTCATTGGTGTATTCATCGATTGGTTTCGGTTCTCTCGTATATGGATTTAGTTCGGTCGGTGAAAGCGCTGATGGATTTGCGAGTCCACGTGTATTGTTGTTGATCGGTGTCGGTGTGATCGGCATCGCGCTGTTTGCAATGAGGCAACTTAAGTTAAAAGAGCCTGTCATGGATATGCGCGTGTTTCGTTACCCGATGTTCACACACTCGGTCTTCCTGTTCTTGATTATTATTATGGCGATGTTCGCTTCTGAAATTATTTTACCTATTTATATGCAAGGACCACTCGCACTGAGCGCAGCGACAGCCGGTTTGATCTTGCTACCAGGCAGTATCTTGAACGGTATAATGTCACCGTTCATGGGGTCATTATTTGATAAATTCGGACCACGTGTGCTGATGATACCCGCTACGATTGTGCTCAGTGGCACGATGTTCATGATGAGCCGATTGACGCTCGATACACCCATTTGGGTTGTAGTTACGAGTTATATTTTGCTAATGCTCAGTGTATCTGCGATTATGATGCCAGCTGAGACGAATGGATTGAATCAATTACCGAAACGGTTATATCCACACGGCACGGCGGTTATGTCGACGTTACAACCGGTTGCTGGGGCTATTGGTGTTTCGGTATTTATAAGTATTATGAATGCGAGACAATTGCACTTTCTAAAGAAATCTACGACGCCTGACGACGCATTAACTGCTGATTTGGCTCTCGTATCCGGTGTGGAACTTGTGTACTTTATCGCATTCGCTATGTCGCTTGTTGCAGTTGTACTGTCGTTTATCGTGTACCGTGCTACACCGCGGGAAGATGTACAGGAAAGTAATTAATTGAAAATCCTCAATCCTTGTCATAGGGTTGAGGATTTTTATGTCTGCAAGCCTATAAAAGTATTGCAATAAGCTAAACTGGTTGACTTTCAAATCCGAGAATAATACTATGTGTTTATATACCAACTAAATTAATAGGAAAAGGGTGTTATGGAATGACTACTATAAAAGTACAGGCCGTCCACGACGTGAAAAGTCCTGTGGAACAAGATGAGCTTCTATTAAATCCACCGCAAAAACTACTGATTGCGGGTGCAGTACTTGTGGCGGTAGTATTATTCGCTTATTTGCTAGCCACCCAGCATATTTCCCAATCAATGCTTCTCGGCATTGGGTTATTGCTTGGTTTCACTCTCTTTCATGCACGCTTTGGCTTTACGTCTGCATTTCGACGCTTGGCGTCAGTTGGAAATGGCCAAGCGATGCGATCGCATATGCTGATGCTGGCACTAGCGGTAACATTATTTGCACCGATTTTAGCGTATGGCACGACATTTTTTGGCGGTCCGGTCGCCGGCTATGTTTCCCCTGTAGGCGTTAGCCTCATCGTAGGCGCCTTTGTCTTTGGAATTGGCATGCAGCTTGGCGGCGGGTGTGCTTCTGGTACGCTGTATGCGATAGGTGGCGGACGTACTGTGATGTTTGTAACGCTAGCGTTCTTCATCATCGGTACAACAATTGGTGCATACCATTTACCATTCTGGACGGAAGAAATGCCTGCATTCGCTCCGGTTTCATTGGCTACTTCCACTGGTTTAGGATATGGTGGCGCTTGGCTTGTGTCGATTGCGTTATTTGGATTCATTGCGTGGTTGACGTTGATTATCGAGAAAAAGAAAAAAGCGCCGAAAATGGCAGTTCTCCCTACTGAAAGAGGATGGAAACGGATTTTCCGTGGATCTTGGCCATTGTTTGCAGCCGCGATTGTATTAGCGGTGCTAAACGCGTTAACGTTACTGACGCGTGGAACGCCTTGGGGCATTACTTCTGCATTTGCGTTATGGGGCTCTAAAATTGCTTCTGTAATCGGCTTTGATGTAGCGAGCTGGGGGTATTGGCAAGGGGCCAACGCAGCCGCGTTAGAAGCATCCATTTTCACTGATTCTACTACTGTATTAAATCTTGGAGTGATTATTGGTGCATTCATCGCTTCAGCAGCTGGCGGTTTATTCAAATTCACACGCGTGACAGTAGGTAATTTTGCAGCTTCCGTCATAGGCGGTCTGATGATGGGCTATGGCGCACGTCTTGCATTCGGTTGTAATATCGGAGCCTACTTCGGTGGCATTGCCTCATTTAGCTTGCATGGCTATATTTGGGGTATTCTCGCATTAGCCGGAACGTTCTTGGCATTGTATCTGCGTCCTTTGTTTGGATTAACCGTACCGAAATCCAATGATTCTGTGTGCTAAAGAAATTGAAACAATAAAATTCGTAAAAAAGCACCGGGTCCACGAAAACGTGGTTCTGGTGCTTTTTAGTATGTACTCTTCACAACAACATCCGCAAATACTTCTCAAAATTCACTCCTGCCTCTAACGGCGTATCGTCTAACGCTGTATCTTCTATGGCAGCGAGCAAGAATTCTTTGGCAAGCGTGATAGCCTGTTCCATGCCCACGCCGCGAAGTCGGCTACCCATTAGGACCGATGCAAATAAATCGCCAGTGCCTGAATAGCTTTTATTATTGAACGGCACCGTAGTGAAAAGTGTGTCCGTGTCGTTAATATACATATTGCCAATAGTAAATTGCCGACTGGGTGGCTGTATGCCTGTAATGATAATTTCAGCGCCGGTTGCTTGGTGAAGTAGCTTACCTAAATCCTCTACGATCTTCAGGTAATCTTGTTCATCTATGCAGCGGTGCAATGTGTCATAACTATAATCGGTCAACAAACAGCATTCGGTTAGGTTCGGTGTAATAATATCCGCACGCGCGACCAGCACTTTCATTTGTTCAAGAAGTTCTTCGTCAAAATTATCATACGCTATTCCATTATCACCCAGTACCGGATCAACGAGTAGTAGCGTACGTTCCGTATAAAAACTCTCAAGAAATGTGAGGATCTGGCGGATTTGTTCTTTGCCCGTAATATATCCGGTATGAATACCGTCAAAGGAGACATGAAGCTTCTTCCACTCCTCCGTATAGAGCGGCATGGCGGTCGTTAGATCATGACAGTAATAGCTTGGATATCCCGTTTGTGCAGACAAAACCGCAGTAGGCAATGGGCATGCTTGCATGCCCATCACGGAAAGCACAGGAATCGCGGCAGTGAGTGAGCATTTACCGAATGAAGATAAATCTTGAATAATTGCAACTTTTTTCATGGGGATTCCTCCGTAAATCGCTATGTATTATACGTATCATAGCATAAAGAATGCAGTAGATTGTTGTATAAGAACTAGTATGGATTATTTAGTGAGCTATCATTATGTAGGAAAACGAGAGATTTTCAACAAGTGTTTCAAGTAGAATTTTTATCTATAATCATGGGTTATAATTTCTAGTTTGGGGGGTATACATATGACGTAGACCAACCCAACGTGTTGAGTTCCAGAGGTTGCGAGAGAATGAAAAGTTCATGCTATACAAAACTAGAATACAAAAGAAGGTAGTTAATATCTTGGTTCATCATAATGAAGACTATTCTAAGCATTTTTCCGAAAAAAAGTTTTGGGATAAAATTCTTAATTTCGGTAAACAAGCGGGTGTTAAGTTAACGTATGGGACGCTATTACTGTTCTATACTTTTAAAAAACCAACAGTTCCGAAGAAAGTAAAATCTACTATTTTAGGCGCTTTAGGCTATTTCATCCTACCGTTAGACGTTATACCAGATTTCACACCTGTCGTTGGGTATTCCGATGATTTGGCGATCGTCGTGGGGGCTTTGCTAGTGGTGGCTACATATATTGACGCAGAAACAAAACAGCTAGCAAAAATTAAGGTAATTGACTGGTTTGGTGAAAATGTTGTAAAAGATACTGAGTCGTTGGATGATGAAATGGAAAAGAAGTTACAAGATAGGAGAGAGAAGAAGGAGATGAAAAACGAGAATAAGAAAGTTAAGGAAAATATCAAGGCCCTGAAGAAAGGGAATAAAAATGATAGGATCAACACAAACGATTAAGTGCTTTTTGGGCGTTTATTCCCGTAGCTTTATTAGTGTACCGCCCACACATTGAATCCAGTTACATCATCTCAAATTAGTAAATATAGAAAGAATATTAAATTAATTATACGCTTTTCTATGGTATCATGGTTTAATAGTAAATAACTTGCTAGTTAGAAAGTGGTGAAAGCGTGTTAGGGATTGGAAATTCATTTCGGTTATACGGTAATTTCTATTGGAGTATAGAAGGTAATGGGTCGCGATGGAAAGGAGAGGGAAAATAAAAGAATTATTCTATCATACCAACCGACCTTCATTGTAAGCGGTTTCAAGTGTAAGAGTAGTGAAGTGTGAAAATTAGCGATATGGCTATCTAAAAAGGGAGTGTTGGAAAATGAGGAAATTTATCATGATGATTGTACTACTAGCTACATCGGTATTCGTACTGGCTGCTTGTGGTAAAGAAGACGAGAAGACGTCAGGAAGTACTGGCGATCAAGGCTATAAATTAGTTAATGAAGGAAAATTCACTTTCGCCGCAAGTGGAGTGTATAAACCGTTTAGTTTTGAAGAAGACGGTAAACTTACGGGCTTTGATATAGAGATCGGAAATGCGCTTGCGGAGAAAATGGGACTTGAAGCGAACCCCGTGACAAATCCATTCGAAACGATTTTACAAGGTCTAGTGGGAAATAAGTTTGACGCAATTATTGGTTCTATGGCTTATACAAAAGAACGGGCAAAGCAAGCGGACTTCACCGAGCCTTACTATTATTCAGGAGGAATGATTTTCGTTGCAAAGAATAACGACGAAATTACATCTCCGGAAGATTTGGACGGAAAGAAAATTGGCGTAGTGGCTCAGTCTACATATGAAGAGCCTGCAAAAGAATTATCGGATAATATTCAGTATTACAGCAGTGATGTAGTAGCATTAAAAGATTTAACGGTTAAAGGTCGCTTAGATGCAGTCATTACAGCGGATATCGTTGGGTATGAAGCGATCGATAATGGATTTGAAGTCAAAGAGGTCGACAAGCCGATGTGGGTAGAACAACCTTCCATCGCCGTAAATAAAGAAAATCCTGAATTAACAAAAGCGCTGGATGTGGCATTACAAGAAATGATTGACGATGGGACGTATGAGAAAATCTCAGATAAATGGTTCGGTCGCAATTTACTTGATATTGATTTAGAAGGCGTAGAATTATTGGAATAAAGATAACCTCTATCTATTTTTAGAAAGTTGGTGTGCCGGTGCCTGAGTTCTTACTAACATTTTATGACGTATTCAAAAATACGTACAAAGGATTTTTACAAGCAGGTCTATTAACAATCGAAATCACGGCCATTGCAATCGTAATCGGCACGGTGTTAGGTGTCATTTTCGCACTGATGAAGATTTCAAATTCAAAAGTATTGCAGACGATTGCTAATTTGTATATTACGCTAATTCGAGGGACACCGTTAATCGTTCAGATTATGTTTCTATACTTCGGTATCACATCGATCATCGTGTTAGATAACTTTTGGGCAGGTGCGATTGCTTTAGGAGTCCATAACGGTGCATATATTGCGGAAATTTTCCGTGGATCTATACAAGGAATTGACAAAGGTCAACGAGAGGCCAGTCTTGCACTGGGGATGAATAGTTCATTGACAATGAGAAGGATCGTATTCCCGCAAGCTTTACGACGTGCGATTCCACCACTCGGCAACCAATTCATCATTACGTTGAAAGATTCATCTTTAGTCTATGTGATTGGTGTATCTGAATTATTTGGTTTGGCCAATCGAGTAGCCGCATCCAATTTCAAACAATTTGAAACGTTTCTCGTAGTAGGTCTTTATTATCTCATTCTCGTTCTAATTTTCAGTGCTCTATTAAAATGGTATGAGAACAAATTGGATGTGGATAAATAATGGGGGCGGATACGATGATTAAAGCAGAAAATATTCATAAATCATTTGGAGATTTGAACGTGTTGAATGGTATTGATATGGAAGTGCGCCGTGGAGAAGTAGTCGTTCTCATAGGGGTCAGTGGATCGGGAAAAAGTACTTTTTTACGGTGTTTAAATTTTTTGGAATTGACGAACGAAGGCGTTATTACGATTGATGGAAAGCAAGTAAATCAAAAGAAAGACAACTTAGCCAAGATTCGTGCGGAAGTTGGAATGGTATTTCAACACTTTAATTTATTCCCACACAAAACGGTTTTAGAGAATGTAATGGAAGCGCCTTTGATGGTCAAAAAAATGGACAAAGTCCAAGTGAAGAAGATGGCACACGAGATATTGCAAAAGGTTGGATTATCCGAAAAAGCCGGAGTCTATCCGAATAAATTATCAGGTGGTCAAAAACAACGCGTGGCAATCGCTCGAGCACTTGCCATGCAACCAAAAGTATTGTTATTCGACGAACCGACCTCCGCTTTAGACCCCGAACTGGTTGGGGAAGTGTTGCAAGTCATGCAAAACTTAGCAGAGGAAGGAATGACGATGATTGTTGTGACACACGAAATGAAGTTTGCAAAAAACGTGGCAGACCGAGTGATTATGTTAGACGAAGGAGTCATCATTGAGGATTCTGATCCCGATACATTTTTCAATCGTTCAACAAATGAACGTACACTACAATTTCTGGAAATGGTAGACGTATAGGAACGGAAAAAGTTTCCATTCAAAGTGAACAAGAGGTACTAGGTCACCGAACATTTGTAAAGTGTTCTGTGCCCTGGTGCCTCTGTTTTTGGATCCACTATTTTTTCTGCTCCCATCCATTCCGTACATATGGAATTTCCCGGGAAACATTGAAATTCCAACATACAGAAGAAACTCGCTATACTTCACTCCTATCATAGCAATTGAACCGAATTCCCGTCGCACTATACGTGTTTATCTTTTCTTTGTTGTGGTCATACTGTCGATAGAAATGGAATGCACTTTGTCGAGGAGGATTATCGTGGAAAAGAAAAAACATAAACAGAACGAATCTCAAATGGAAGATCGGGAAATTCTAACGACGCGCCAAGGTCATCCTGTACAGGATAATCAAAATATCAGGACAATTGGCGACCGTGGCCCTGCTACGCTTGAGAATTATCATTTCATTGAAAAAATCTCTCATTTTGATCGCGAGGAAATACCTGAACGAGTGGTCCATGCAAGAGGATCGGGTGCGTTTGGCTATTTTGAAACATATGGGAAAGTGGGCAATGAACCCGTTGAAAAGTACACACGTGCCAAAGTGTTTTCGGGTGCTGGAAAAAGAACGCCTCTTGTCGCGCGTTTTTCCACTGTAGCTGGAGCTAAAGATTCGCCTGAGACTGCACGAGATCCACGAGGGTTTGCGGTTAAGATGTATACAGAAGATGGTAACTGGGATTTAGTAGGGAATAATTTGAAAATATTTTTCATTCGAGATGCTATGAAGTTTCCTGATATGATTCACGCATTCAAAGCGGATCCTGCTTCAAATATACCGCATCCACAACGCATGTTTGACTTTGTCTCTAGGTCGCCAGAATCCATTCATATGATCACGTTTTTGTTCTCGCCATGGGGAATTCCCGCAACGTATCGTCACATGCAAGGCTCTGGTGTGAATACATACAAATGGGTTAATGGCAAGGGAGAAGCGGTTCTAGTAAAGTATCATTGGGAGCCAAAGCAAGGCATCCGTAATTTAACGCAGGAAGATGCCGATGCCATTCAGGCAAAAAATGTTGCCCATGCGACGCAAGATTTATCTGAAGCCATTGAACGTAAAGAGTATCCTGAATGGGAGCTTTTCGTGCAAATTATGGAAGATGGATACCACCCAGAACTGGATTTTGATCCGCTTGATGATACAAAGCTTTGGCCCGAAGAACAGTTTCCTTGGTTGCCTGTAGGGAAAATGGTATTGGATCGGAACCCCGATGATTTCCATATGGATATAGAGCAAGCGGCTTTTGGAACTGGAGTGCTTGTAGATGGAATGGATTTTTCAGATGACAAAATGCTTCAAGGCCGTACATTTTCGTATTCCGATACACAACGTTATCGTATTGGTACGAATTATCTCCAGTTACCTGTAAATGCGCCAAAAAAAGAAGTTCGGACAAACCAGCAACGGGGTCAAATGGATAATCGTGACGCCTACGAGTCGGGAGAAAATCCGCATATCAATTATGAACCATCTATGCTCGGTGGATTTCAAGAAGCAAAAGGAGAAAGCCGGCCTCCGCATAGACCTACGTATAATGCAGCGGCGATGAGCGCACCGATTGATCGACCCGATAATTATGGTCAGGCAGGCGAGACGTTCCGACAGTTTGAGAAATGGGAACGAGAGGAATTAATCAAGAACCTTTCAGAAGCGCTAGCCGTGTGTGGTGTACGCATACAAAAAGCGATGATCGACCACTTCACGCAAGCGGATTTTGAATACGGGCGTCTTGTTGAAGAGGGTATTGAACGAAAAATGAAAGAGCTAGAAGGAGTGGCGGCAGAACCTAACGTCCCGGGTCGTGAAGCTGGTCAATCGAAATTTGGCCAAGGCACGCCTGATTCTAAACAGGCTGTGAAAGACGCAGCGGAAAAAGGCCATGAAGCAGAGCCTTATTGATGAACTGGCTAAACCCTTAATTCACTAGATACAGAAAAAATAGCACCTATATAGGCAGCAAACGCTATAGTGGATGTAAAAGCGTTTCTGCCGTATATAGGTGTTTTATAAATGGCCCATCTCCTATCCACTTGTTCGATCACTATGAACCTTTCAATTTTGCTGATTTCGGCTTCAGTTATACGCTGAGCCTCATATCTTAATAACAGAGTAGTTAGAAAGTTTGCTAGAAAAATGATATACTTTATATTACGAAGCATGAGAAAACAAAGCGAATGTAATTCTCAACATAACGGATTGAAATACGATGATCAGATAGAAGCATCACGTACAGCCCATTAAAAAGCTTGGGAGGTGACGATATGAATAATTCCTTTTGGATTCCGTTACTGGTTTCATTTGGAACGATGATATTCCTATATTTACTAGGCTTTGTAGCGAATATAGAAATTCTACTATTTAAACTTTCACTGTCACATACTGAAATTTCCCTGCTTCCTATTGTTGTGGGTATGGTAATGGGGTTTATAAGTGAACGTATAATTAAGTGGAGAGCACGTGCCAATTAACAAGGGGAAGATCTTCTATACAGAGGGGAGCGTACTGCATGAATATCTTTAAAGTAGATGAAGTCACTAGTCTTTATCGGAGGCTGATAGAAGCGTGGAACAAACGTGATGCAAAAGGAATGGCCGAATTATTCACGGGATCTGGAATTCAAATTGGTTTTGATGGAAGTAAGCTGATTGGACGGGAGGAGATCTTATCGCACCTCGCATCGATCTTTGAAAACCATCCCACTGCCCCTTTTGTAACTAAAGTTCAGGATGTTCGTGCAATAGGAACTGATACGGCAATCGTGCAAGCCATTGCAGGTATGATTCCTCCTGGAAAAACAGATATTGAGCCCACACTAAATGCCCAACAAATTCTAGTTGCAGTAAACAAAGATGGCAATTGGCTAATTGAGCTCTTCCAAAATACTCCCGCACAATTTCATGGGAGACCAGAGTTAGTTGAACAAATGACAGATGAGTTAAGGCAATTGATTAAATAGCTATAAAATAAAAGAACCGAGAGATGTACATTTCATACTCTCGGTTCCACTTATGGCGAATAGTAGGTTTCTTTCAATAGTTCTGGATTAAGCATATACCGGTTTTCACGTCCGACCTTCTAGCTTGCTTAGATGGATTCGCAACACTTACCCCTGTAGTACGGTAGGAAGTTTCTCTTTGACAATCCGTTCCCAACCACTGTCCATAAATCCGCGAATGACTGCGTGTGGTTGTTCAAATTCAGTTACTTTATTTGCATCCCAGCCAGCATGTATTAATGTAAGCTCCGTTTCCTCATCGCTCAACTTCTTTAATTCAATGAAAACATGCCAATCTTTACCCCAATCAAAGCCCAAACGGGTAGGTGGATCAAGTTCTGTTACTTTGCAAAGGGAGTCCCCGTATTGCCCTGTATGAAGTACAAATTCTTGACCTTCAATTGGTTGAAGGGAATTTGGCATCCACCACGCCGCCATACCTTCTGACGTAGAAACAGCTTGCCATACTTTTTCTAGCGGTGCAGTAAGTCTAACGGTTTTACGGATATCTTCTAATTTCTCCTGTGAATTCATCATGCATACCTCCCATTTAGTTAACACTTCTAGATGTCATATAGTATACCATCATAAGTGTGATGCCAACAGTTTTCATTTATCCCAAATAAGTCTTGATTTTACGTTGTACTGTGTGTAAACGCTTTACAGAAGATGTTAGGAACATCGCGATGATAAATATAAGGTGCCAGGTCCACCAAACGATGATCAATCGTTACAGGACCCAGTACCTCTTATTCATTGAAATACCTAAGCTACTTGCACATTGGTATGATGAAAAGCTGGATCCGTGGAATGATGTATTGGTTCGCTGGTTGCTTCTGTTAAGTATCGTAGACCAAAGAAAACAACATATATATGAAGATATCTACAAAGAACTGGAGGCGATTGCGATGACTGACAAACATTTGCAAGAGGCATTTACAAGTTGGAATGAAATGAGTTTGGATTCAGACGGACGATTTGCCTATGAAGTTCGCTTAAAACAAGTTCTAGATCAGGAAGCAGCGGTAAATGAAGCGAAGTAGCGAGTAGAGAAGAGAAGGCTAGGAAGGGATAGAAAAGGTAATAGAGAAGGGGAAAATAGGTGAAAAAGAACATATAGCACGTAATCTTCTACTGAAAAAACTAGATGATGAAATCGTGGCTGAAACAACGGAGTTATCGTCAGAGCGCGTACAAGAGTTGAAAGCGGAATTAGAAATGCAATAAAACGCGTTATGATGTGTTGTAAATTGAAAAGACGTCTACTCTTGATCTTTAAAAGGTTGGGTGTAGATCTCTTTTTAGTTTGTATAAATGATTTCAAGTAATTTGAAATTATTCGCGGTATTGGATTTATGTCAATATCCTGGACACAAAAATGGTAAGTCAATGTCAGAAGTACAGTTCATAGAGGTCGTTCCAGAAAAATGTGTAGGTAGGGTGAATCATCTTCCTCTGTCATCCCTGCAATAGGAAGATTTTCATCAAACGCTCCGCACGACAACGTTCTATCCAACGTGCATTCCCAATGACTGGACATGTCAATGAATCAAGGTATGTATGCATGTAGAAAGGGAATGCTGAAAACCTAGGAGCGTGAATAAGATGAATTCTAGTTGTTCAGAAAGTTGGCGGGAAGATCCGACACCAAAAAGTCAGCAAGCTTGCCAAGAGTGTGGGCTATATAACCAAGGTTCTCGTATGGTTTGGGGAGAAGGAAATCCGAAAGCGTCGATCATGATCATTCTTGATAATCCAGGCGCACTAGAAGATCGTGAAGGGAATCGAATGGTTTGCGGAACGCGCCAAACTTTAAGACAGACCTTATCAACTGTGGGTTTAGAGGAAGAGTTGCTGTACGTGACATATATTCTGAAACGACGGCCCCTTCGTAAATATGACAAAGAGAGAGTGCGATCAGTTTGCATTCATCATCTCGAAGCTCAATTAGAACAACAACAACCTTCCCTTGTCGTCTGTTTAGGCAATGTAGCAGTTCAATCATTTTTTCAAAATCCTGAAGTGGATGTCAAAGGCTTGCGTGGAGAATGGCATGAAGTGAGGGGATTTAAAACTGCAGTTGCGTATCATCCCCTTGCAGTAAGACGTCGTCCAAATCTCGCGCCGATGTTTGAGGAAGATTTATCGTTTGTAGCGAGGGCATTTCTTGAGTTGAACAGAGTATAGTGTTTATTTCTAATCGCCAAATACTCTGTCCGTCCCGTTGCCGGCTAATTTCTGTTTGTTCTACTAATTGTTTTACTACTTTACATTGTGTAACTTTTTGGAATTGACGAATGAAGGCGTGATGACAGTCGATAGGGAGAAAATCAATCAGAAAAAGATCACTTAGCAGATGTCTAGTGAAAAATACCTCCCAACATATAAATGGAAAAGATGTCTACTCATGACCCCAGCGCAGGATGGGGAGTAGGCGCCTTTTCAATGTATAGGTAAAAGCTGTATGACACAAATCCTGAAACTTCCGCGATATAAACTGTTTTCATTCACTAATAAATAAGACGGATAGGATGAGTATTGGAAATGACAATTAGGGATATCGCTAATAGTATTCTGAGTAAAAATCGTGTATATTGAATTTACAGTTAATTATGTTTAGGTTCGATCACTTATCCTTGTTGCTTTGTACTCAATAAAATGCATTTATTCACATTATGTTAATTGTATTTTTGTTAGATGTTAGTAATCAAAGTCTTTTGTACTATACTGTTAGACTGAAAGTTATTTCACTTATTATTATGAAGGATATATAAGAATTACAGATGTTTTTTTACATAATTTATCATTAGATAAGGCGGCGATTTATTTGAACGATTTTGGAAAACACTTGCACTTATTACGCAAACAAGCACAGATGTCTTTACGTTATTTAGCGGAGCGCGTGAACCTCAGCTACTCCTTCATTGATTCTTTGGAAAAAGGCATATATATGCCTACACGTGAAGTAGTTTGTACATTGGCAGAAGAACTAGAAACAGATGTAGAGGAACTGCTGGATTTAGCAGGTTATATGCCGAATGAAACCGTGAAAAAAATATATGCTTTTTCGAATGATAGAGATTAATCTAGAATCATTTTGCTTGAAAGTGATCAACTGAACATGCGCATATCGCTTGTGTATGTTGATCTATCGTCGATCACATCCTTTCAAACATTTGTGGAAAGTGCCTATATTTTAAAGTAATCATCATTATATTCAGATAAGCAGGGGTAGGGTATCGCTTTTTTAAAAAAACCCGTTCCCCGATAGTATTCGGTAAACGGGTTCTACTGGTCTTATGGTTTCAAGATGACCTTGATGCATTCATCCTCGTGTTGATAAAATGTATCATATGCCTTCGAAGCGTCTTCAAGCGGCAAGATATGGGTGATGATATCGGTTGGATCGATTTCTCCATTCGTGATTTTGTCGAACAGCATCGGCATATAATGCACTACCGGTGCTTGACCCATTCGCATATTGACATTGCGTTCAAATATGAAACCAAGCGGGAACATATTGTAAAGCGATCCATATACACCCGTCAGCTGAATCGTGCCGAATTTCCGGACAGACTGATAGGCAATTTCGATGGCGCTCAGTGTACCGCCCTGAACTTTCATTTTCTGTCCAACTTTCTCGAGAATGTTTTTCTTCCCATCCATTCCGACGCAGTCAATGACAACGTCTGCACCGCCTTTTGTCAACTCTTTCATTTGTTGCCCAATTCCATCTACTTCATCAAAATTAAATATTTCCACGTTATTCGTATTCTTCGCGTGCTGCAGTCGGTAGGGGACATGATCGATTGCGATGACCCGTTCCGCCCCTTTCATCCAGGCGAATTTCTGCGTCAATAATCCGACAGGCCCGGAGCCTAGGACAATAACGGTGTCTCCCTTTTTTACACCTGCATGCTCCACACTCCAGTAAGCTGTTGGAAGAATATCGGATAGAAACAACAAGGATTCATCCGGCAGTTCACAGCTTTCAGGAATGACAAACGGAATGAAGTTTCCGTATGGTACGCGTAAATACTCGGCTTGACCGCCTGGATAATTCCCGTAGCGCTCGGTAAAACCGAAATAACCGCCTGTGTCCACTTCGGGGTTCGGGTTCGAATTGTCACACTGGCTTTCTAATTCATGCTGACAAAAGAAACATTCGCCGCATGAGACATTAAAGGGGATGATGACACGGTCGCCTTTCTTTACTTTCGTCACTTCGGCTCCAGTTTCTACGACAATACCCATAGGCTCATGCCCAATTACGTAGTCTTTATGAGCCGGCAATGCCCCCGTATAAATATGCAAATCCGACCCGCAAATGGCTGTAGAAGTAATTTTGACGATGATATCATCCGGCTTTTCAATACGTGGGGCGTCTACCTTTTTCACTTTAATATCTTTCGCGCCTTGATACGTAACCGCTCTCATCATATGCAATCCTCTCCTTTTTTTAAACTTACCCATTTTTAAAATACTTAATCATCTTTGGTTACGATTACACTTCTGACTCATTCGTTGGTATTGTAGAATGACGTCTATACTTCCTAGTGTAGTTGTACGCCAAACGTCCCAAAAGCGGCGTGTCGGCTTTGGAGGTAGTTGAGTGTTGGTGAATAAGGTACCTGCGGAGAACCAATCGAGAATGTGTCAACACGGGTGACTTTTTTAAGTACTTGTAATTGTGGGTATATTTGGTATAATTCGATATTGAAAAGTTTGTTTATTACGAGATATAAAGGAAAGTCTAATGTTCCTTCAAGTCACCATAATTTGGCTGTTGTCAGAAGAGTAACTAGTAGTAGTGGGAAAATTGTTTTGATTTTTCCACGTACTTTTTTATTCGCTCTGTATTAGGTCTTTAGAATCGAGTCCTTACTCCCGTTAAATTAAACTTACATCACTTTTTCACAATATGAATACGCGGAGTGGAGGCATAGCAATTGTTAAAAAAATTTAGAGGCATACAAGCACAATTTATCATTACTTCAGCTATTGGAATTGTAATTACTTTATTGCTGGTCGGTGGGATCATCAGCTATCAAATTACGAGGCAAGCAAAAACAGATTTTCTGGATAATTCAAAAGAACAAATGAAAGTCGTCGAGAAGTCCATAGACATTTTTTATAGTCAAATAGATCGGGACATTCAAATGATGGTACAGAATCCATTAGTAAAGCAAATAGATGCTTCAATTACAACCTACAAGGACAATCCTCAAGAGGTACAAATGACGCCATCTAAAAATGGCGGAATAGAACAACAGATTTATGATGTGTTTAAGTTGTATGGAGAAACCCATCCAGAGACGCTGTATGTATATCTTGCAACTAAAGATGGAGCCTATTTGCAGTGGCCTGAAACAAAGGTAAACGAACAGTATGATCCAAGAAATAGAGGATGGTATCAAGCAGCTGAAGAAGGCAATGGAAAGATCGCCAGGACTGCTCCCTATTTAGACTCAATTGCAAATGCCATGGTGACTAGTAATGTGCGCACTTTAACGGATCAGAATGGCGCAGTATTGGGGACGTTGGGAATTGATGTTCAGCAGTCCGTTGTAAGTGACATGTTAAATGAAATGAAACAAGGTAATACAGGGTTTTCCATGATTGTACATGATACAGGAATTATTATGGCGGATGGAAATAATCCTGAAAATAACTTCAAAAGCATAGATGAAGTGGACATTGAAGGGTTAAAAGAGATTTCATCAAAAGAAATGGAACCTTTCTATGCAACTATTAAAGATAAGAAATACTTGGTTTCTCCGTATAAAGTGGCGAATACAGATTGGATTTTAGCTTCATTTATGTCAGAGGAAGAATTGACAGCCGGGGCAAAAGAGATGATTAAAACAATTATATTCATTTCCTTGATAGTACTCGTTTTGATCCTAGTATTGAATACACTTAGTGCAAGATACATTACTACACCGATTATTAAGTCGGCGCAAAGTTTACAAACGATTGCGCACGGCGACTTTACTGAAGAAATTGACGCGAAATACTTGGCTAGAAAAGATGAGATTGGGACGATTTCGACAAGTATTCATGATATGAAAAATTCACTTAGGCATTTGGTTGAAGAGGTCATCCTTGTATCAAATGATGTGACGGGCGAAAGTGAAGAACTTACACAATATGCGGATGAGGTAACAGCAGGCAGTCAGCAAATCGCGACCACAATGATCGAGTTGACCAACGGAGCAGAGGTTCAGGCGGATTCATCTTCAGCACTGAACGAACAGGTGAGTCAGTTTACTAAAGAAATTACAAAAGTCGCGGAGAAAGGGGAAGACGTAAAAAATCAATCGAACGTCATGCTCAAGATGACGGATAACGGAAATGAAAACATGGAAGAATCCATTCGAAAAATGAATCAGATCAATGAAAAGATGGAACGTTCACTCTTCACGGTAAAAGGATTAACTAACAAGACGAACGAAATTACTAAGCTGGTTAAAGTGATCGAAGAAATTGCGCAACAAACGAATTTACTGGCATTGAACGCAGCAATCGAGGCGGCACGTGCGGGGGAACAAGGAAAAGGATTTGCAGTTGTAGCCAATGAAGTTAGAAAACTTGCAGAACAGGTCGGTAATTCTATTTCCGAAATTACCACAATCGTCACGGACATTCAAACGGAATCCAATCATGTCGCCAGATCACTGGATGAAGGGTATGGCCTAGTGAATGAAGGATCGAGCCAAATCCAAACTACTGGGGATACATTTAAGGTTCTTCGAGAAACTATTCGATCGGTAGGTACTCAAATTGAAGGCATGTCCTCCACTCTATATCAAGTGTTAGACAACACGAGGTCTATTAATGATTCGATTGAAAATATAGCAGCTGCTTCAGAAGAATCAGTGGCAGGTGTTGAGCAGGTATCGGCAACTGCACAACAATCCAGTAGTTCTATGAATGAAGTATCCGGCAGTGCAAGGTCCCTGGAAGAAAGTGCGGCGAGTCTAAATGAACTGATTAAGCAGTTCAAAATAAGTTAAACTGAGTTAAGTAGAGAATAATTGCATGCCTGGCGCTCGTCCTAATTTTCATCAAAAGTAACCATTTCGCATTGAGGTTAAGGTGACCGCTCTTTTGAAAAAATTACTATAGCCCATACGCTCTTCCAACTGTTGACAGTTATAATGGACTGGATGTTCACGCATCCAGTCTTTTTAGTTTATCATTCGTTCGAATTAGCAAATTCCTTGACCTTCAAGTACACCTTAATGTTTATTTATGCTGATTAAATAATTTGCTGCGAAGTATAGGTTAACTAATGATATGATTTGGTTTTATGAAGGATGTATTGAAGCGTGTGAGACTGCTATAGAAACGTATTTTTGAGATTCTATTCAGCTGATCGTCTTCCATGCACATACTGATCTAGAATTTCATTCAGATGCATCTACGAATCCAGTGTCTGCAAAGCTGTCCTGTAAGTTTGTGCCTGCTCAGAAAGGCGAACAAGTCGGAACCTATTTCTTCGCCAAACGAATTGTCGATCAGAAACTGGCTGAGCGACTGCTAGAATTTCTTACCACGTCTGATCCTGGATGATACGCCGGAGCTGGAGAAGGTTGATAGTTATTCTGCCGATGGAAAATCGATCGTGCTCCTAACATGGAGGCTGTATCATAAAGAATCCATGAATTCACATATCGTAAAAGCGTTCGTCGAGTTTATGAAAAAGGAATTCAATACGTAAAACGGGCTGCCGCTCGGGACGGAAATCGTCTCAAGGGCAGCTCGTTTTTATGGTTCAGTCTTCACTTTGGCAGTCTTGGCGGGGAAGCATTGGACTGGCTGATCTTCAGGTCTTCTGCCACTGCCCTCGATGAGCTGAACTTCTCATACGATCTTCTCATCATGGTACGGGTTATATTATCCAGCGCACTGTCCAATGAATTCGAAAAGAGCAGTTCGAGAATTTCCTTCACTTTCCCCAAAATAATCTCCGCCAGATCGTCAAACCCGATGACTGCTTCACTCGTGATGACTAGGCGCTCCATCAGATTTTCCAGCTGGCGCACATTGCTAGGCCATGAATAATGGTACAGAACGGTTAACCATTCTTCAGAAATGATGGTTGTTGAATGATATTTTCCATTGAATTTGCTTAGGAAACTATAGATCAGTGGAATACGATCTTCTCTTCATTCGCGTTACAACGGTATCTGAATATCGATCACATTGAGCCTGTAGTATAAATTTTCCCGGAACATTTTATTTTTCACCATTTGTAGCAAGTCCCGATTGGTCACCGCTTTTCATGCTCTTTGTTTTCAGGCATTTTAATCACCTTTCTGCTGTTTGATCTGAGTCAATTTTGAAAATACCGCATATTTTTTGAGTCAATTCCGACTCGAATTTGAATGAATTGTAACAACATTATGAAGATAAAACGACAGAGACCTTATTCCTATTGATATTTTAATAGTTGGCATAATAATTGCATTAATAATTGGGGAGATTTTGTGATGAGGCATAAATGAGGTAATTCCCTAATTGCTTCGTACCAAATCGCTGTATATAAAGTAGTGATTAGGAGGTATGAACTGGGTAGAACAGCCGAGGCTAGTGATATTACAATTATTGGAGGCGGTCCGGTCGGTTTATTTACAGCGTTTTATGCAGGACTTCGGCAACTGTCCGTAAAAGTCATTGAGAGCCTGCCATAGCTTGCAGCACTGTATCCTGAAAAAATATGTATGATATTGCTGGTTTCCCTAAGGTGAGGGCTAAGGAGCTGGTGGATCATCTGGTTGAACAGATGAATCAATTTTAAACTACCATCTACTTGGGTGAAACGGTGATGCAAGTCAAGAAAGAAAATGAAGGCGTTTTCAAATTGACTACAAAAGTAAAGCTGATTGCATCAACTTTTGGAGAAGCACCCGTTTCTGTAAGCAGTGCCAAGGTGTATATCGATCCAACAGCGAAAATTCAACCTATGCATAGCACTAGCCTTATGGTAGATAAGGAAGAAACTCAAA
The DNA here is from genome assembly GCF_002743425.1 of Sporosarcina sp. P7. Classification (NCBI taxonomy): domain Bacteria; kingdom Bacillati; phylum Bacillota; class Bacilli; order Caryophanales; family Caryophanaceae; genus Sporosarcina; species Sporosarcina sp. P7. Next base: position 19,974 of record NZ_PDZF01000004.1, read on the forward strand.
ATTAGTGATGTTCGGAGATAACTGATTATTTTGATTTCAGGAGCGAGAGCAGGAGAATGGCGCCATTTACCATGGTGGAGCGAAATATTTGCATCGCGTTTGGAGCATGTAACCTAGTCGCACCGGACGTATTAGATCATACAGCTAACAGCTTCGCATTTGCTTTGCTGGATGACAACGAAGGAGTCACTGAAGCATGAAGATTTGATTGAAGACTTGGAGGATGCTTTTAAATGATGTCCGAGCCACTCTATCAAATTGGCAGAAACACCATTCGCATGTCAGAGAATTAAAGCTAGCTAAAAATATAAGAAACCTAAAGGGGGAATGAGAAATGGCATATAACAAAGTGCAGAACGCTACAGAAAGAACATTCGAAAGAACGATGCCTTATAATTTATTTACAGACCCAAGCGTATTGGAGAAAGAAAAGGAAATGATTTTCGCAAAGAGCTGGCAATTGGTCGGTCATGTGAGCCAAGTAGAGAAGAAAGGTGCATTTTTCACTGCTGAAATTGGCGACGATCCGATTATCATTATTCGTGGAACTGATGATGTCCTTCGCGCATTCTATAATGTTTGTCCACACAGAGCAACAAAGCTTGAAAAAACTGAATCAGGCAAGAAGAAAATTTTACAATGTTCGTACCATGGCTGGACATTCAAAACAGACGGCAAATTAAATAAAGCACCTAACTTCCGAAGTGAAGAAGATGCGGCTTGTGTACAAGATGCTTGCCTGCGTTCTGTCAGAATGGAAGTAATCGAATCTTTAATTTTCGTTAACCTGGATGACAACACAAAACCATTGGCAGAATCATACGGAGACTTCTTTGACCGTTTAAGTAAGTTCGAGTTTCTGAGTGGTTTGCAATTCACACATCGTAAATCTCGTCATATCAAAGCGAATTGGAAAGCCTTTGTTGAAAACTACTTGGAATGTGATCATTGCCACGTGGCACACCCGAGCTTCATTGATACATTGGATATGGATAATTATCAGATCATTACATGTGAGAACTATTCCCTTCAAGGCACAATGGTAAAACCTGATAAGCAATACGGAGAAGTGAATCTGGATGAGGCGGAAATGCAAGGCGGCTCATTCTTCTGGTTATGGCCGAACTTGATGCTTACCATTTATCCGGGACCCGCTAATATGGCCACGATTCAATTGATACCAATCGATCATGAAAATACTGAAATCGTTTATACGTACTATTTTAAAGAAGACAGCCTAGACAAATTATCTCAAGAAGAGAAAGACTTGATGACATTCGCGGAGCAAGTTCGCTTTGAAGACATCGAATTAGTTGAATTGGAACAATTAGGATTCAAATCAAGTGCATTCGAAAAAGGCCGCTACTCTCAATCTGAACAAGCAATCGTTCAATTCCATGAAATGGTTCTCGAGGCGCTTAATGAATAAATTTCTTGATAGAACAATGTTCGAACCGGTCCACGGATCGGCGCCGGATATTGCAGGAAAAGAAATGGGGAATCCGTTGGCGACGATCTGGTCAGCCAGTCAACTGCTCGATCATTTCGGTTAGGAGCAATACGACAAAAAAGTTATAGATGCTATTAAACAACTTCTAGTATAGAATAAAGTTCTCACACCTGATATGCAGGAAGCTCCTCAACATCGGGTGTAGGTGATCGCTTGACTGCTTTATTTGAGAAATCTAGTACATCACGCGTTTAAGATTACTTATCGGTGTATTTTCTACACCGATAGTTTTCTTTAATAATGACTCTATATGAAGTAAAATAAGAATGATCATAGAAGACTAAGGGAGTGTATACATGAGATTTGAGACCATTGATAAAAAGATATTGGCGATTGCTTTATCCTTGATTGCGGCGTTGACTGTTCCTATTTTAATAAATCCCGTCAAAGGGACTACGTTTTTAAATACCGTCCTTCATTCCATCACAACAAACTTCGGTCCCATGTACTTATGGGTTTGTTTAGGGATATTTGGCTTCTTGCTTTGGTTGGCTTTTGGCAAGTTGGGCAAAATTAGATTAGGTAATACGAAGCCAGAGTTTTCAACATTTAGCTGGCTGGCATTAATTTTCACTGCTGGAATCGGTTCGGGTATCATGTATTGGGGAATTATTGAATGGGCTTACTACTATTCCAGTCCTCCATACGGCATGGCGGCAGAAACCGTGGAAGCAGCAAGTTTTGCCTCTACATATGGAATGTTTCACTGGGGATTCTCTGCGTGGGCTATCTATTGCGTTCCTTCCATCCCGATCGCATACGCAGTATATGTCAAAGGTCAAAAATCCTATCGATTGAGTACAGCGTGCCGTGGAATCATCGGGGACAAAGCGGATGGTTTACTTGGGAAAATAATTGACGTGTGCTTCATGTTCGGTCTGATCGGCGGTATTGGAACATCCTTAGCACTGGGTACCCCCTTGCTCGCTGAAGGAGTCCATTCACTCTTTGGTGTAGAGAAAACGCTTACACTTAATTTGGTGATTGTCGTTACATTGATGATCTTTTTCTGTATCTGTCTTTATTTCGGACTGAAAAAAGGATTGAAGCTTTTAAGCGACTGGAATCTTTACCTATATATCGCGATTGCGATTTTCATCTTCATCTTTGGTCCAACCATGTTTATTATTGCGAGCTTTACGGACAGTGTCGGTGTTCTATTCCAAAACTTCTTTAGAATGAGCCTGTACACAGATCCGGTGGGGAAATCAGGATTCAGTGACGCTTGGACAATTTTCTATTGGGGATGGTGGTTCTCGTATGCGCCATTCACAGGTATGTTCGCTGCTCGTATTTCGAAAGGTCGTACGATTAAAGGTTTAATACTAGGGCAGTTAGTAGGCGGAACATTGGGCTGTTGGTTGGCGTTTGCGATCTTCGGAAACACGGGTATGTACTTCCAACTTAATAATATTGTTCCTGTACTCGATATCTTACAAAATGAAGGTGCACCTGCCGCTATATTAGCGATCTTGAATGAGCTTCCGCTAGGCGGAGTCGTCATGGTGCTGTATTTACTGGTTGCCGCCATTTTCTTGGCGACAACTGTTAACTCGGCTGCTTATACGTTATCAGACGTAGCATCCATTAATTTGAAAGAAGGCGAGGAGCCAGCACGTTGGTATCGTGTATTCTGGGGAATCGTTCTAACAAGCATCTCAATCGTTCTCATGTATGGTGACGGCTTGGAGGCTTTACAGACACTTTCCATTATCACGGCATTACCGCTCGTTTTCATTATGTTATTAATGATTATGTCATTTATGAAATGGGTACGTCAGGGTGAATTAGATGGTGTCCATATTTATGATGGTGCACCATTTGACGAGCCAAAAGAGCAGACGGTTGAAATTACGATTGACCGTAGCAGGAAAGAGACCAGTAGAGTTGTTGAAAAGGAAAACTTGATTTAATTTCAGTAGATAGAACAGGCAGCAGAAAACAATAAATACACAATATCCGGGGACCCAATTCGCATATGGATTGGTGTCCCTTTTCTTGACGGGAAAGATAATTCAGTAGATCGTCTTGGTTTGGCACCCATTTAGTATTCCATTCGAATTCCATTATGGTGCAACACGTTATATAGTATCTGTATATACGTGTATCATTTTCGGAACTTGGTAAATATATTTCGCAACCAGTTTTCCACCTCCAACACCTTTCCAGTCGCACCCCCAATACAATCAATGCTATAATAAACACATTCTTTATAATTATTACCTGTGCGAAGATTGATGGAGGGAACCTTACATGAAAACTGAAGCGAAACTACAAAAAGAAGCAATGAAAGTCCTAAAAGAGACAAGCCGTACATTCTATATACCAATTAAATTACTTGAACCAAACGTTAGAGAAGCCGTCGCGTCTGCGTACTTGTGTATGCGCGCAATCGACGAAATTGAAGACCATGAACAACTGGACGTACATATCGTCATGGATTTACTGAACAAAGTAAGCGATATACTAGACCGCACGATTGCAACAGGTGAATCGATGGCGTCTGCACTGGACGAGTTATTCGCACCGTACCGGGATCAGTTGCCTGAAGTGACGTTGCGCTTAGCTGACTGGGTAGAGTTCTGTCCAGACACGGCACGTACTAAAGTACTCGAATCGACTGCGATCATGGGCCGTGGCATGGCGAAGTGGGCAGGCAAGGACTGGGTGATTGAGACGCGTGAGGATCTTGATGATTATACGTACTATGTTGCGGGACTCGTTGGTGTTATGCTTGCGGATATTTGGCGCTGGTATGATGGCACGGAGACGGATCGTGACTTAGCCATTGGCTTTGGCCGTGGCTTGCAGTCTGTTAATATTCTTCGCAACTACAAGGAAGACGCTGTGCGTGACGTGAACTTCTTCCCGAATGACTGGAAGTTGCCGGAAATGTTTGCGTATGCTGAAGAAAATTTGGCCCTCGCTGATGCGTATATTGAAGACATCCATACGAAGACGATTTTGAACTTCTGTAATATTCCGTTGGCACTAGCGCATAGTACACTCGATGCGCTTAAAGAAGGACGCGAGAAGATGTCACGTATGGAAGTCGTAGCGGTTGTGAACAAGGCGATTAAAAAGTAGTTTTTGTTAATCAAATGAATGGAGGATGGCGATGCTCGATTTACTGATCATTATGTTTGAACGGGTCGGAATGATTGTGGCGGTCGCTTTCCTTCTGACTCGTTTTCGTTTTTTCCAACATATGATCCATCAAGATGTATTGGACCGTCGGCAAGAGCTGACGGCGATACTCTTTTTTGGATTGTTTGGGATTTTCGGAACGTATTTCGGTGTAGCACTGGATATGCAGACGTTTCATTTTGAAAATATGTCATGGCAACTCACTACCGATGAGGCGATTGCGAATTCCCGTGTGATCGGGGTAGTCGTCGCAGGATTGCTTGGTGGATATCGACTTGGGATTGGCGCTGGACTCATCGCTGGGATACATCGGATGTCTTTAGGTGGATTCACGGCTTTTTCGTGTGGCGTATCCACTATAATTTCAGGTGTTCTTGCAGGCTACTTCTATAAAAAGGGCAAGCCTATTCGTCCGCTTTTGGCATTCGCGATTGGTGCAGCTGCGGAAGCGTTGCAAATGGTGCTCATAGTTGTATTAGCAGAGCCGTTTGAGAAAGCAGTCGCATTGGTTCAAACGATTGGTTTGCCGATGATTTTGGCAAATGGAATGGGTGCTGCATTATTTATGCTAATTGCGTATAACGTCATCAGTGATCAGGAAAAAGTGACCGCGTTGCAAGCGCAGAAAACATTGCGTATCGCGGATCAGACGCTCGGCTATTTACGGACAGGTATGCGAAAGGAAACAGCTCAGGCGGTGTGCGGTATTCTCTTAGATGAGTTGAAACCAGGTGCTGTCGCGATGACGGATAAAACGGATATTCTCGCATATGTCGGATCCGGAGGTACGATGATGCAAGGCCCGATCCAGACAGATATTACGCGTCAAGTGATCCGGGAAGGTCGGCTCATTGTCACGGATTCTGTCACCCATGACCATCCGAGTGTATCTGCATCAGGTGCCATCGTCATTGCACCACTTAAAACGCGCGGTGAAACGATTGGAACATTGAAGCTATTTTATCCTTCACGTACAGCGATTACCGATGTCACGATTGAATTAATTGCGGGACTTGCTGAACTACTCAGCAATCAACTTGAAATTGCCGAAGCGGATCATGCCTATCAACTAGCTAAAGAAGCAGAAATCCAAGCGTTGCAGGCGCAAATTAGTCCACATTTCTTGTTTAACTCGATGAATATTATCCTTTCATTGATACGAACAAATCCGGATGAAGCGCGTAAACTGCTGTCGTCGCTGTCATTCTTCTTGCGTCAGAATCTTGAAGGTACGACGGTGAAGATGGTAACGTTACAGCAAGAACTTGCGCACGTCAAAGCGTATTTGATGATAGAAGAAGCACGTTTCATTGATAAATTGAAGATTTGTATCGACGTGGATCCGAACGTTCTGCAGGAGAAGATTCCGCCATTGACGTTGCAACCGATCGTTGAAAACGCGATGACGCACGGTATTAAGGATTTGGACGCAAATGCAATGGTCCACATTTCAATACATGAAATAGGCGATGCCATTCATATTATGGTAGAAGACAACGGTGAGGGAATTGTTCCAGAGCGGCTCGCTATACTTGGACGAGAGAAAATCCAATCTGAAAAAGGTACCGGGCTCGGTCTCTATAACGTTAACCGACGCCTACAGATGACGTTCGATAAAAATTCAGGACTCACAATAGAAAGTACACCGAATGAAGGGACGAAGATTTCATTCCACATTCCGAAATCGGAGGTGAACGGATATGACGGAAACGATTCGCGTATTAGTCGTAGATGATGAAAGGTACGCGCGCGAAGAAATGCTGTATTTGCTTGGACGATTTGATGGAGTAAAGGTTGTCGGAGAAGCGGATTCAGGGGAGTCGGCGATTATCAAGGCGATGCAGCTACAGCCTGACGTCGTGTTCCTTGATATCGAGATGCCAAAAGTGGATGGAATGGAAGTCGCCAAGACGCTAGGCGCATTGAAAAAAGTACCGCTGATCGTCTTCGCGACGGCTTATCCGCAATTCGCGGCAGAAGCGTTTCGTGTCCATGCGATGGATTATTTACTGAAGCCGTATGATGAAGAGCAATTGCGGCAGACGATTGCGCGTGTAAAAGAGTTGCTGCAGCGGACACAACTCGACACATCACCGAAACGAATGGGTCGATTGCCCGTCGAAACGGAAGGCGAAATCCACTATATCCCGGTCAGCGATATTCTTTATGTCCACCGAGAAGAAAACTGGACGAAGATCGTTACGCCTACGCGTGATTATGAAACGCGCATGACATTGAAAGATCTCGAGAACAAATTGACCTATTCATCGTTCTTCCGCATCCATAAAAGTATTCTCGTGAACCTCGTACATGTCAGTAGCTTGACGCCTTGGTTCAATGGAGCGTATCAGTTAGAAGTAGATCAGCGCCCGGAGAAATTGTCAGTTAGCCGAAATTATGTCAAAGAATTACGGCAACGCCTCGAAGGATAAAAAAATCTCGTAACATGTTAATCTCTCGGAGTGCATCTTACCTCGCGATTTTGACATGTTACGAGATTTTGTCATAGTTCGGACATCTTTCTATTATAGTTGATGTAAGCGTTATCAATACTAGGGAGGGAAAAAGGCAATGATTACATTTTTATTTTCTATCGTATTATTAATAGTTGGTTACTTTACGTATGGTAAGTATATCGTCAAAATGTTTGGCGTTAAAGAAGAACGTCCTACGCCGGCGTATACGAGCGCGGACGGAGTCGATTACGTGCCGATGAGCACAAACAAGAACTCATTGATTCAATTACTAAATATCGCAGGAGTTGGCCCGATTTTCGGACCGATTATGGGTGCGTTATACGGCCCGGTCGCATTTGTTTGGATTGTCGTCGGTGCGATTTTTGCAGGCGCTGTACATGATTATCTGACAGGTATGATTTCAATCCGAAACCGCGGTGCACACTTGCCTGAACTGGCAGGAAAATTCCTCGGCAAAGCGATGAAACATATTGTCAATGCGTTTGCGTTATTATTACTCGTCTTGGTCGGTACGGTATTCGTTTCCGCACCAGCAGGATTGCTATACAACCTCATGAATGGTTGGATGGCAATGGGAATCATCGTGGCTCTTATTTTCCTTTATTATATTTTGGCGACACTATTACCGATCGATAAAATCATCGGTCGTTTCTATCCAATCTTCGGTGCGCTACTTGTGATCAGTGCAGTCGGTATCGGCGGCATGATGGTCATCAAAGGTGTTCCGATTCCTGAATTGACATTTGCGAACTTACATCCTGATAATATTCCGATCTTCCCGTTATTATTCTTAACGATATCATGTGGAGCGCTTTCTGGTTTCCATGCGACACAGTCTCCAATTATTTCCCGGACAACGAAGAATGAAAACCAAGGTCGCAAAATTTTCTACGGCATGATGATTGCAGAAGCAATTATCGCGATGATTTGGGCAGCGGCTGGTATGGCGTTGTTTAACGGTGTGACATTGAGTGAATTGCTTGCGGCTGGTGGACCGGCAGTTATTGTTAGTGAAGTATCTGTCACGATGCTAGGTGCTATCGGTGGAACACTTGCAGTGATTGGTGTCATCATCTTACCGATCACATCAGGCGACACGGCATTCCGTAGTGCACGCATGATTGTTGCGGACTATATCAAGTATCCGCAAGCGAAAATCATGAGCCGTCTATGGATCGCCATCCCGATGTTCGCTATTTCGATTGCACTGACTCAAGTAGACTTCAACATTCTATGGCGCTACTTCTCCTGGGCGAATCAGTCCACGGCGGTCATTGCTTTATTTGTAGGTGCAATGTATCTCTTCATTGCCGGTAAGAACTACTGGGTCGCACTCATACCCGGAACATTCATGCTGATGGCTACGACGACGTATATACTGAATGCCGCCATTGGATTCGGCTTACCGATGAATGTGTCCATAATCGGAGCGACTGTCATCTCGATCTTCCTAGTGGCCTTGTTCTTCAACGCTGCGGTAAAAGCTCGAGCTGCACAAATTCCGCTAGAAGAAGATATTACGAATTGGGATTCTACCAGAACTATTTAATACGCTATACACAACCTGTTGAACTTCGGTTCTGCAGGTTTTTTCTATGGGGATTTATCTAGTGATACTAGTTGTGATACACTGCTTATAGAGATAAAAGCCGTTTTACACGAATGAAGACAAAACACACAAAAGATAGTTGCATTGCACGTAAAGTAACTAAAGTGATTAAATGTGTAAATATACACTTTAAATGTAAAGGTGGAATAAAACATTGAATAAGCAGACGGTCATTGACTTAGTGTCACCCCGCTTGAAGTTAATCCGAACAGAAATGGAGTATACGCAAGATCAAATGGCGGAGATTATAGGCATTTCAAAGAAGACTTTAGTACAGCTAGAGAAAGGCCGCCAAGAAATTGGTTGGGCAACAGCGGTAGTAGTTTGTGCGCTATTTCGCGAGAGTGCTTTGTTGCGCTCAGTCATGGGAGAAGATCCGATTGAGTTAGCTGAAATGGCAGTACATGAAGAGATTCATTCACGACAAACAGCCGCGAGTGCGTCGATTAATTGGTGGACGGAGATCGGACAATGGCAACAATATCAATTGCAACAGCATACCGCAGGTGGACATTATCGTATTATCGGTGCTGATCAAAGACGTTTATTCAGTACGGGAGACCGCGAAAAAGCTTTGGCCGAATTCAAAAAATATATGGACATGTTATAATAATTATATGAAAATAATGCATGAAAAACAGAATAAAACCGGCTGTACTCTTTTAGGAGTGAGCCGGTTTTTCGATGCGAAAAGAGAATTTTTGAGTAGCGGTAAAGACGCCTTTTTTGTATGTGCGCTCTTCGAATTCTACACGATCTTCTCTGTCTATGGTCAGTACAGTCGTGCAACGTGTGCCGTAGTCTTTTGATGCGATAAATATCGAAGACAGCAAGCGCTCGAGATCTTCACCTACGCCGGTATCCGGTAGTTGTTCAATCGGAAATGGTTCCGCTCGTTGCATCATGCCAAATAATATATTCGGATCTATCGTCTCCGTTTGTTGCAAGTAATCTGCCAGCAAAGCTTTCGTTTTATCCACTTTCGGCCACGGTGTATTGAGCAAGGCATTACTCAGTCCATGTGTGCCGTTCGGTAGATGTTGGATGGATTGCTCGATGTTTGAGTAATAAAACATTTCCTTGGCGGATCCAGCCAGTACATTACAGCCTGCATAATCTTCTCGATTTGTATGCAGTTGCTCCATGTAATCTTGTGCAGACAGACTGGATTGTAGATAGGAAGATACAATGTGACCGCGTGAGAGTTTGCCGGTTTGCGGTAGCGTGAAGTCACGATAATTGGTTAGTGCAGCGACTTTCCCTTGTGTATTGATGCCGAGCCACGTGCCCATTTGTTCGAGATCACGTCCTGCTAAAATATCTGGATGATCGCTCCAAAAGTTTGCTCGTGCTGTCGGACGTGCGTAAGCTTCATCTCGGTTCGCCATCATGACGAGCTGATACTTCGGATGGCTTTGCAATTGAAATGCCAGTAAACACATTATGTCACCCCGTTTGTATAGGTATGAAATGAGTGTATCATGTGCGATTTTGTTTGGCGACTGTATGAAACGTATTGCAAATGAATAGGCAAACAAACAAAGCGGTATATTGTTTGCCGCGCTATTGAAGTCAGATAATACGTGAGGTATCATAGAAGATAGCTGACAAACAAAAGATTGGTTTGTTTGTCTTGATTAAAAATGTAACGGGAGTGTGGGATATATGGAGTTTACGAAAGCGTTCTGGGATGCTTCACTAACGGAATTAAAGCAAGGGTATATAGAAGATTCCACATCGTATGATTGTTTACTATGCGGTAAACAAATCGAAAAAGGTGTGATTTATCCGTACGAAAATGCGTTGTATGAAGCGGAGCGATTTATGCATGTGCATATCGAACATTCGCATCAGTCGGTGTTTGCGTATTTGCTTGAACTCGATAAGAAATGGTCAGGGATTACGGATCATCAAGGTGATCTGTTGCGTTTATTCTATCAAGGGAAAAGTGATAAAGATGTACAGGAAGAACTGGAGATTGGCAGTGCGACGACCGTCCGGCATCATCGCTTTGCGTTAAAAGAAAAAGAACGTCAGGCGAAAGTGTTTCTTGCGATGATGGAGTTATTGAAAGAACGTGAGTCGTACGCGCAGGCGTTTATCCCGCCGCATAAAGCATCTCAATTATTTCACGATGAGTATTCAGTGGCGGAGGAAGAACAGCAAGCAATACTGCAAACATTTTTCCCTGACGGAACCGATGGCCAGTTAAAAGAGATGCCGGCGACGGAAAAACAGCGACGAATTATTGTCCAGGAAATTAGTAAGCGCTTTGACGGAGATATTTCGTACAGTAAACATGAGTTGAATGATCGGCTTTCGGAAATTCATGAAGATTTCATTACACTTCGAAATTATTTAATTGAATACGGTTATTTCGGTCAGACCCGTAACGGTAGTCAGTATTGGCTGAAATGAGTGGCTTGCTCAAATCGTTTTAGGTTTAGAAATGGTGGCGGTGGGAAGACTAGGAGTAATCTCGAAAGGAGCGGAAGTACATGACTGCAAAAGACACAGTACAGAAAATTCTGGATGAAAGTATGGTAGGAACGATGGCAACGGTGGATAACAACAAACCGTATAGCCGGTATATGACATTTATGAGTGATGGATTGACTTTGTATACACCTACTAATAGAAAAACGGAAAAGGTAGATGAACTTGAAGATAATCCGTACACGCATATTCTTCTTGGGTATGACGGGGAAGGATTCGGTGACGCATACGTTGAGTATTCCGGCCGTGTAGCGATTTCTGATGACGAAAGCTTGAAAAAGAAAATTTGGAATGATCATATGAAAGCGTGGTTTGATGGTCCTGAAGATCCGAATTTGGTTATTTTGAAAATTGAACCTGAAGCGATTCGCTTGATGAATAAATCGGGCCAACCACCTGAAGATATTTCCCTGTAAATAATTACTATATTATAATGATATACCGAAATAGTATATCCCGAAAGTGAGAGGTCACACTCTGATTTTCGGGATATTTTCGTCTAGTCGATATATTCACCACAACTATCCATGGTACCCGCGAATTTCCATTGCTTGAACACAATAAATGGGGGTATACTACTCATAGGAACACTTGTTCTTTTGAGAGGTGAATGCCATATGAAACCATTACCGAATAGAAAAATTGCGTGTCTTGATATGCGCAGCTTCTACGCGAGCTGTGCTGCAGCCATGGAAGGACTCGACGTAATGGAAGTGCCGATTGCGATTGTCGGCAATATTGAGAGAAAAGGCGGTGTCGTACTGGCTGCCTCACCGCCACTGAAAAAACGCTTTGGAGTTACGACAGGCATGCGTCTGTATGAGGTGCCGGACGACCCAAGCATTCGTTTAATTGAACCGAAAATGCAATTTTATATCGATGTGTCGATGGAATTGACGAAGTTGTTGAACCGCTATGTACCAAAAGAAGCGATCCATGTATACAGTATTGATGAAAGTTTTGTCGACTTTACGGGCACGGAAAGACTATGGGGTCCTCTTGAGACGTTGATTTTCCGCATTCAGGATGAGTTGTACCGGCAATTCGAGTTGCGTTCAGCGTGCGGAGTCGGGCCGAATATGTTGTTGTCGAAGCTCGCGCTAGATCTCGAGGCGAAAAAAACAGGGATTGCGCACTGGACGTATGAAGATGTGCCGAAGAAATTATGGCCTGTTGCCCCGCTTCATAAAATGTGGGGAATTGGCAAGCGAGTGGAGCGAACGCTTGAAGACATGGGCGTTTATTCAGTTGGTGATCTCGCGCACACCCCGCTTGAGAGTTTGGAGAAGAAGTTCGGTGTGATGGGCAATCAACTCTATTATCATGCGCATGGCATCGATTATTCCGACCTTGGCTCCGTGTTGATCGAAGGGCAAGTGAGTTATGGCAAAGGCCAAACGCTGTTGCGCGATTATACGAAGACTGACGAAGTATTGGCCGTCATGCTTGAGATGTGTGAAGATACCGCAATGCGTGCGCGGCTTGCGAAAAAGAAAGGACGCACCATCACATTGTCGTTTGGTTATTCAAAGCACGTACTCGGTGGCGGGTTCAATCGTCAAAAAACATTGCCGGAAGCGACGAATGAAACGATGGCGATTTATCGCGTCTGTTTAGAGTTGTTTGAAACGTTCCATGACGGACGTCCGTTACGCCATATTTCCGTCAACTTGTCGAATCTCGAAGAAGATAGTAGCTTCCAGCTCAGTTTATTTGAACCAATGAATTGGAAGCAACAAAAAATCGGTCACGTGATGGATGAAATTCGCATGAAGTATGGATCGGCTGCTATTCTTCGCGCAGTGTCCGTTACGCCAGGTGGTACGGCGTATAGACGAAATCAATTAATCGGTGGACATTATAAATGAAAACAAGTCGAATCCAGTCGTACGATCCCGCTAGTATAAAGAGGATGTATTTCAAATACTGAAATATTCCAGTTCCGTAACTTTCGATAACTTAGAAGTTTTGCTAGAATCAAATAGCCAGCACTATAAAAAATACTGCAAGAGAAGTGGTGCAGAACAAAGGAGGAAAGCCAGTGAAAGTATTACTGGATTTACGCTGGTTTTTTTCTGAGAGAAAAAAACAATACAGCATAGGGATCACGGCCCTGATGATTGTCGCGTTACTGCAACTGGCACCGCCGAAAATTATCGGCTATATTGTCGATGCGGTCGCGAAAGATGAATTGACCGCGGAGATGCTGATGCGCTGGATGATTATTCTCGTGGTGACGGGCGTATTGATGTATGTCTTGCGCTATATTTGGCGCGTGATGATTTTTGGCTCATCGGTATACCTTGCACGCGTCATGAGAGAGCGTCTGTTTACGCATTTCACGCGCATGTCGCCTTCATTTTATCAGCGACGACGTGTCGGAGATTTAATGGCGCATGCAACGAATGACATCAATGCAGTGCAACAAACGGCGGGATCAGGAATTCTGACACTCTTCGATTCGATTTCAACAGGTGGTTTCGTCATCTTGATGATGGCGTTTTCGATTAGTTGGAAGTTAACGCTGATCGCCCTTGTGCCGATTCCGGTGATGATTTTCCTGACGAGTTATTACGGACGATTATTACGTAATCGATTCCGTGTAGCGCAGGAAGCATTCTCCGATTTGAACGACAAAGCACAGGAGAGTATTTCAGGAATTAAAGTGCTGAAGACGTTTGGTCAGCAAAAAGAAGATGTCGAGTCGTTCACGAAACGTTCAGAACAAGTCGTCAAGGAGAATATGCGTGTTGCGAAAGTGGATGCGTTGTTTGATCCGACGATTGCGGGAGTTTTTGCGATTTCCTATATTCTATCCTTTTACTTCGGTACACGCTTTATTTTATCAGGGGAGTTGTCGATCGGGGATTTGGTGGCGTTCACTTCCTATTTAGGACTGTTAACATGGCCGATGCTAGCTATTGGTTTCCTATTCAACATTGTCGAACGGGGAAATGCATCCTACAGCCGAATTCAGGATTTACTTTCGGTTGAGCCTGGAATTCAAGATCGTCCGAATGCAGTGAGTCAATTGCCGCACGGAGATATCGTCTTTGATATCGACACGTTCAAGTTCCCAGACGATAAACGAGCATCGCTGCGTAATTTACACTTTACGATCAAGCAAGGTGAAACACTTGGCGTGATCGGCAAGACCGGTGCAGGGAAAACAGCGATTCTCAAGCTATTAATGCGAGAATTCGAAGGGTATACGGGAACGATTACGTATGGTGGCATTCCGATTACGCGCTATAAGAAGGAATGTTTGCGCCAGGCAATCGGTTATGTGCCGCAAGACCATTTCTTGTTCTCGACGACACTCGGTGAAAATATTGCCTTTACGAACCCAAAAATTGATCCCGCGAAAATTGTGGCGGCTGCGAAATCTGCGCATATTCACGAAGATATTCTGACGTTTGAAAAAGGGTATGAAACGCTCGTTGGAGAACGTGGCGTATCGTTATCCGGTGGACAGCGTCAGCGTGTGTCCATTGCACGTGCGTTGCTAATGGATCCGGAGCTATTGTTGCTGGATGATTCATTGTCCGCAGTAGATGCCCGGACGGAAGAAGCGATTCTTCGTTCATTGAAAGAAGAAAGAACGGGTAAGACGACCATTATTACGTCGCACCGCTTAAGTGCCATTCAGCACGCGCATCAAATTATTGTTCTTGATGAAGGCGAAGTCGTTGAAATTGGCGATCACGATAGCTTAATGGCGCAAAACGGTATGTATAAAGAAATGTACGATTTGCAACAGCTAGAGTCGATCGTAGAGCAAGGAGGCGGCGCAGATGAATAACAAACAGAAGATGTCCGCCAGAGATCAGTTCAAAACGTTCATGC
Organism: Sporosarcina sp. P7; assembly: GCF_002743425.1. NCBI lineage: Bacteria > Bacillati > Bacillota > Bacilli > Caryophanales > Caryophanaceae > Sporosarcina > Sporosarcina sp. P7. Next base: position 35,059 of record NZ_PDZF01000004.1, read on the forward strand.
GGCTAGCGAAATACGTCTTACCAATGAAAAAAAGTGCATTGATTGCAATTTTATTATTGCTGTTGACGGTGACATCGACGATTCTTGGGCCACTAGTAATCCAGCGATTCCTCGATGACTATGTCGTACCACTAAACTTCCCGGCGAAAGAAGTATGGACCATTGCACTAATTTACATCGGACTACAACTCGTCAACATTATCGGGTCGTATTTCCAAACATTGCGGTTCCAGGAATTTGCACTCGCAATCATCCAGCAAATTCGGATCGATGCGTTCTCGAAAGTCCAGAAGCTTGGACTACGGTATTTCGATCAGACACCTGCTGGCGGAATCGTTTCACGTGTAACGAATGATACGGAATCCATCAAAGAAATGTTCGTCAGTGTGGCGGTTACGTTCATGCAGGCGATCTTCGGAATTGTCGGCGTCTATATTGCGCTCTTTACGCTTGACGGCAAACTCGCGCTTTATACATTGATCTTATTGCCGCTATTCCTAATTCTCGTATCGGTCTATCGCTATTACAGTGCAGACTTCTATCAAGATATTCGGGAACGGCTCAGTCAGCTGAACGCGAAAATCTCCGAGTCATTATCTGGTATGGACATGATTCAAGCGTTCCGCCAAGAGAAGCGCTTGTCTGACGAGTTTATTGAAGTCAATGAAGGACATTACCGCGTCGGACTGCGAAATATTCGTTTTGATAGCTTGATGCTTGGACCATTTATCGACTTGCTGTATGCCGGATCCATCGTTGCAGTACTTAGCTATTTCGGAACGGCATCGTTTACGTCGGTCGTGGATGTCGGGATTATTTATGCGTTCACTACGTTGCTAAGACGTCTATTCCAACCGATCAACCAAGTGATGCAACGTTTATCGATGTTCCAGCAAGCGATCGTATCTGCGTCGCGAGTATTCGCGTTAATCGATAATCCGGAAATTGAACCAAAGCAAACAGCAGTATCTACTCAGCATATTACAGAAGGTACGATCGAATTCCGTAATGTGACGTTCAGTTATGACGGTAAACAGGATGTGCTCAAAAATATTTCCTTTACCGCCAATGCAGGTGAAACGGTCGCACTGGTCGGTCATACAGGAAGCGGAAAGAGTTCGATTATCAATCTATTCATGCGTTTTTATGAATACGAGCGCGGCGACATTTTCATTGATGGGGTATCGCTAAAAGAGTATCCAATAGAAGAATTGCGGAAAAAAGTAGGACTCGTCTTGCAAGATCCGTTCATGTTTTACGGTGATATCGCAAGCAACATCCGTCTCCATAATGAAGAGTTGACGGATGAAGATGTGCGGGAAGCTGCAGAGTTCGTTCAAGCCGATCAATTTATTGAAGAGTTGCCAAACGGTTATGAACAGAAAGTGACAGAACGCGGTTCGACGTTATCCAGTGGACAGCGTCAATTGATCGCTTTCGCACGGACCATTGCGATGAATCCGAAAGTGCTCGTGCTCGACGAAGCAACTGCAAATATTGACACGGAAACGGAAGTGGCGATTCAGAAGAGTTTAGAGAAGATGCGCGAAGGCCGTACAACGATTGCGATTGCTCACCGTCTAAGTACGATCGCGGATGCCGAATTAATTCTCGTACTCCACCACGGCGAAATCGTCGAACGTGGGACACACGCAGAGTTGCTTGCGCAAAAGGGCTTGTACTACACGATGTATGAATTGCAAAACGGAACACAAGAGTAAGATTGCGTGATTGTCAAAAAGATTTCACAATCAAATGAAGCGTAATCGAGTCTCTTGTTTGGTACGATAGAGTGGGAATGTTGGCGCTTGCCGGCATTCTACTTGTTCTACTGTTAAAGGAGGAATTTTGTTGGGGACGGATGTTAATATTTTCTTTGCGTTTGGAGCAGGTTTCCTGAGTTTTATTTCTCCATGCGTATTACCACTATACCCGGCCTTTATCTCGTATATTACCGGCATGTCACTGGATGAACTCGGAGATAAGAAAAAAGGAATGAACCGTGCTGGCATGTTGCACACGCTGTTCTTCTTGCTCGGATTCTCGATCGTATTCATTATTTTAGGATTCAGTACGTCCTTAATTGGATCGATCTTCTTGCAATATCAAGATTTGATTCGTCAGCTAGGTGCGATTTTCATCATCATCTTCGGACTGATGACGATTGGATTATTTAAACCAGAATTTCTAATGAAAGAGAAGAAGCTGCAATTTAAAAATCGTCCCGCAGGTTACTTCGGTACGGCGCTGATCGGTCTAGCGTTTTCCGCTGGATGGCAGCCATGTATGGGACCGATCATCGGTGCCATCATCTATCTTGCTGCGACGAATCCGGCATCTAGTATGTTGTACATGATGCTCTATGTACTTGGTTTCGCGATTCCATTCTTCTTCTTATCTTTCTTCATCACTCGAATTGGTTGGATTCGCAAGCACAGTATGAAGATTACGAAAGTAGGCGGCTACTTGATGATTGCATTCGGTATCATACTGTTCTTTAACGGAATGGTTTATTTCACAAGTTGGCTTAGCCCAATCTTTGGCGACTTCCAAGGCTTTTAATGTAAGTGGGTAAGCGGAAAAGAGGTGTAGGATGAAAGAAATTACTTCTTTTGACGAGTGGCAGCATGTATTGAATGAGACACCGCAGTTCTTGTTGTTCGTGAAAACGAATAATTGCTCCGTCTGCGAAGGATTGTATCCGCAGGTGGCGGCACTCGAAAGCGATTATCCATTCGACTTCTACCGTGTGAACGCAGCGGAAGTTCCAGAAATAGCCGGACAGTTGTCACTCTTTACTGCACCAGTCGTCTTATTATTTAATGAACAGAAAGAGTTGACGCGTTTTGCACGAATCGTTCCAATGAATGATCTGAAAAAACGCCTCGATGAGCTCGTGCAGTGGGGGAACATAGATGCATAAGATACAAGAACTGATAGATTACGTCTTCACAAGTATTCCTTCCATTTACTTGATCATCGCTTCGACGGTAGTTTTCGTCGTGATGACGACATTTGTCTATACGATGCGGGCGAAGGCGTCGAATAGGCCGATTCAGGCGAAGAAGATTATCTTGCCGCCATTGTTCATGTCGTCTGGGATGTTGATGTTCTTGTTCGACGAGTTCCAAGTGCCATGGACGCAAGTGGTAGAAGCCGGTTTGGTCGGCTTGATATTTTCCACGTTTTTGATTTATACGACGAAGTTTGAGATTAAAGATGACGGGATTTATTTGAAGAAGTCGAAGGTGTTTTTACTGATCCTGTTCGGGTTATTGGTGATTCGCCTGGTCGGAAAGATCGTGCTCAGTAACACAATCGACGTCGGTGAGCTTGGCGGCATGTTTTTCATCCTCGCGTTTTCGATGATCTTGCCGTGGCGGGTCGGAATGTTAGTGAAGTATAAGATGCTTGAGAAGAGTAGGGTAGGGAAGGAGTCGTCCTTGTGACGGTTTCTTTTTTTATGTCTGGAAATGAAAGTAGAAGGCTGGCATTAGTTTAGGGTAGGGATTTGCGCTCTAGGCGGACGCGTTCTGGAGGGGTCGCGGTGAGCCCCCTAGTCACTGCGTTCCTTTAGTGGTCTCACCTGTCGACCTGATCCTCCCAGAGTCGCCGCCTGCCGCTCCAATCCCTGCAATGTAAGTGGAAGATACTTTTTATTGCGCATTAAAGTACGTGTTGAAATCCATTTTAAACTTCAGTACTTGAATGTAAATAAGTTAAGACACAACAATAATTCACACACTAACTTCAGTGAGTGATCTAAGTGCTAACACTATTAACGTAGGATGGAAGCGGAAGCTGGCGGCGACTCCTGATGGATCAGCTCGATCAGGTGAGACAACCAAAAGGGAGCCACGCGACCTGGTTGGCTCACCGTGAGCCCATAGGAAAGCGTGCGCCAGCTGGAGCTTCCATCCCATGACGTATCCCCCTAACTCACTAAACTTATGAACTTGAAGTACATACTCAAAACCACACAAAAACAGGATGCCCCATCAATAGGGACATCCTGTTTCTATATTCACGTAAACAAATGCTCATATGGCTGAACATCAATTTCCATCTGCTTGAGTTTCTTGCGCAAGAAGTTATGGTCGCGCTTTGGCGTAGCAAGAATATACCCCTTGATAATATGATCAAATTCAATAGTTTTGGCACGGTCTTCTAACGCAATCTCACCGATCTTGGCACCGATCTTCTGCTTCGCCACGTCGCGGAACAACTCCGGCACAGGCGTAACGAGTTCGTTGAGCATGCTTTTCGCCTCGTCATTCCATAAATGCAACGACTCATTGACGTAATGCTCTTCCCAATCCAGCGTCGATTTTCCGTCTTCTTTCGGCAATACTTTCAGGAACTTCCGGAACATGAAGAATCCACCGATAGCGAATAAGCCGATCATCACAATACCCCAAAATATAATAAACCACATAAATAGGTCTGGCACGGTTTTTTCACCTCTTCCATTCTACCCTTCATTATAAAAGCAATTGAGAAATATTTCACTAACAAAGTATCCTTTTCACTTTTTTCGTCTATATAGCGGATGAAAGGAGGTGATACACATGGCAGCAACACTAGAATTCAATCAGGCTACGGCGAAGATCCACTTTAATGCAGGTGTTAACGAGAAAGGCCACTTCATCCGCAAGATTAAAACGTACAAATTCATCAATGACGACGCAACACCAGCAAATATGTACACCGCTTTGACACAACTTGCTTCATTATCAAGCTACCCACTCATTCAGCTCGAGAAAGTAGTAACAGAAGATCTTCATAATTAAAATCGTACAGGAGGAGAGCGCACATGGCAAAAGTATTGGAATTAACATTTTTAACCGCGGCGAATAAGCCGGTCACATTAACGGTGGATGAACCCGATGAAGACATTACGCAAGGTCAAGTCGAAGCTGTTATGCAGCAAGTGATCCAAAGCAATATTTTCCTCATCGAAGAATCTCCACTCGCCACGATTAAAGGTGCACGAATCGTTGCACGTGATACACGAAACATCGTCAGTCGATAAGTTACAGCCGGTTTTCAGTCACGTACTGGAAGCCGGCTTTTTCATCGAATGACAGAGAGGAGGAGTGAACAATGGAGCACTGGCTACAGCTCATACAAGATGTCGGATTTCCGATTTTCGTATCGTTTTATCTACTGCATCGTTTAGAAGTGAAGCTAGAGGCGATTCATGGCGTTCTCTCAGACATCAAAAACAGATGACTTCATAGGAACTTCATGATTCCGACAAGATTTAGCCAAAATGGAGGCTGCCTTCACCTTGTATGACTGGTGAACTTTCGTTATGATAAAGTGACTATTAAAAGGTGGAGGAATCGAAAATGTATAAAAAGCTTTTGGTACCGTTAACACTTATTTTTGTGCTGATATTGAGTGCGTGTGGTGGCAGTTTTAAGCCCGATCATAAATATAAAGTGGATTCATTTAAAGCTACCAACCAACACAATGAAACCGTAACCGATGAAGACTTGAAAGGCTCTGTATGGCTAGCGCAGTTTGTATTCACGAACTGTACAACCGTTTGTCCGCCGATGATGAGCAATATGGTCACGTTGCAGGAAAAATTGATTGACAATAACATCGAGGATTACCATATCGTGTCATTCAGTGTAGACCCGGATGTGGATACACCAGAAGAACTCGGGAAGTATCTCGACTTGTTTAGCGCGCCCGATGAAAGTAAATGGCAGATGCTGACAGGTTACGATATGAAGACCATTGAAAAATTAGCTGCTTCATCGTTTAAACAGTTAGTGAAGCAAATCCCGAATGATGATCAAGTCATCCATGGCGTTTCATTCGGCTTGGTGAATCAGAACAATGAAGTCGTAAAATTATATGGTGGGAACGAAGACGTGCAATATGATACAATCGTAAAAGACATGAAAGCACTCATCAAAGAAGGCAAGTAATCAACTGAAGGGATGAGGCAATGAAGAAATTAAAGAAAAAGAGACTCAGTCGATCGGGACGAGTTATGGTCGCTTTTTTGGTTTTATTAGTACCTGTTGCTGTCACGCTCTTTACGATTTCCGCCATTCTTTGGGTGAATTTCGGAAAACACGACACGATTAAAGAAACGGCTACGGCGTTATTTCATATTCAAGACCGAAAAACTGGAGAAGCCGTCCCACAGGAATTTATTCCAATCTATATCGAGGCAGCAAAAGAATACAATATTCCGTGGACATTGCTTGCAGCGCATCACCGCATTGAGACCAGGTTCTCTACAATGAAAGCCGACGTCTCACCAGTTGGTGCAGAAGGACCGATGCAGTTCATGCCATGTACGTTCGTCGGCTGGGATTATCCTGGTTGCAAGGAATTGGGCAAAGGAGATATTCCTGAACGTGATAAGATTGATCCAGCGGTGATTAAGCAATATGGTGGTTACGGTGTCGATGCAAACGGTGACGGAATAGCGGACCCATTTGATATAGAAGATGCCATCTTCAGTGCCGCCCACTATCTATCGGATAGCGGTGCCGCAGACGGGGATATACCGAAAGCTGTTTTCACTTATAATCACAGCGATCAATATGTAGAAGATGTATTGTGGTATTACAATGAGTTCGAGGAGCAACGCAAGGCAACAGAGAAGCAAGTGAAGAAATGAAACGTGGAGTCCACCGAATCTGGTGGCTCCGCGTTTTTTTGATTGATGTAAAGTGGAAGGGAACGTTCAAGAGGCGGGCGTATAGAGCGGTTGTCACCTATCATAGAGCACTTCGCACTGACTATAGAGCGGTTACGGAACATGATAGAGCTTTGGTTTCGTATTATAGAGCGCTTTACGGTGACTATAGAGCGGTTACGCATGGACTATGAGCGTGTAGACGAATGAATAAGCAAAACTTAGTCTACAAAAAAACGTGAAGCGCCTCGAATGGGCCACTTCACGTTTTGATGTTTAGTATTATGAAGCTCTGCGCATACTCTTCATAATCAAGCTAACAATGAATACAAGTACAATCGCACCGATTAACGCGGGTAAGAAATAGAAACTAGAGATCTGTGGACCCCATTCGCCTAATAGTGCACCACCAATCCATGCACCTACAATACCTGCAATGATGTTACCAATGATACCGCCGGGAATATCTCTACCTACAATAAGTCCAGCTAGCCAACCAATGATACCTCCGATAATTAAGAACCATAAAAAGCTCATGTTGCTCATCTCCTTTTCATTATGTTATGTAGCTCTTGCTTAGTATTGGTATTACCATCTTTTTAATACCTCAAACATTTTTCGATAAAAAAGTTCAGACAGGTCAAATGCCTGCTGAACTTTTGTCTGACTTTATTTCGCTATCACGGTTCCGCCCAATGTGTTTTGGAAGTGAGAGAGAGCCCAGTCGTGGCCTGCAGCGTTGAAACTTGCGACGCCGCCTTCATGAACAACAATCGTGTAGCCAAGGTTGTACGCATCGACTGCAGTATGTAAGATGCAAATATCCGTGCATACACCCATAAGATGGATTTCCGTAATACTGCGTGCGCGCAATTGGATATCGAGATCTGTTCCGGCAAATGCACTGTAGCGTGTTTTATCCATCCAACTAATTTCTTGTTTATGATCGGTATAGAGATCCTGCAGTTTCCCATAAAGATTTCTGCCTACTGTGCCTCGAATGTTGTGAGGAGGGAATAGTTTGCTTTCCGGATGGTACGGATCATTTTTTTCATGCACGTCATTAATGATGAATACTGGCAATTGGTGTTGTATATACTCCGTTGTTTGCTCCACAATATACTGCTCAAGCGCGATACCTGGATCACCGCAAGTCAATGCACCGTCCCTTGCTACAAAATCTACTGTATAATCGATAACGAGTAATGCTTTCTTCATACAAAACCTCTCCTTTTCTTTATTTTCTCATAGTGGCGGCTCCGTGTCTAAACATATGTAAAGACACTAAAGACTTCATTACCATACATAATTTCGTAATAAAACATAAAATAGTTATTTATTATTTTCTGGAAATAGATATACAGTAAATGGCATAAACGGCATTTTTACGAGAGAATGTGACGCTATTTGAGAATAGAAACGACTAATTGAGAATTCTTAATGATATTACATTTAGTCATAAGCTTTTCTTATGTATACCTATAAATTATATGTATTTTACTATTGTTCTTTGCTATACTAAGATGGAGTAGAGGAAAGATGGGAACTTTTCGTCTTTCAGTACATAAAGGGAGGAAACATAAAATGGCAAAAAGCAACTTGCATAATAGCCGTCAGTCTTTCAAAGTAAACGACAAGACGTATAACTACTACCGTTTGAAAGCTTTAGAAGAAGCAGGACTAACAAAAGTATCGAAACTTCCTTATTCCGTAAGAGTATTACTAGAATCCGTACTTCGTCAACACGACGGATACGTGATCAAGGACGACCATGTAGAAGATTTGGCTAAATGGGGCACTGTACAAAACGCAGACGCTGAAGTTCCATTCAAACCTTCACGTGTAATTCTACAAGACTTCACAGGAGTTCCTGTTGTAGTAGACTTGGCTTCATTGCGTTCTGCAATGAACGAACTAGGTGGAGATCCAAACGAGATCAATCCTGAAATTCCAGTGGATCTAGTAATTGACCACTCTGTACAAGTAGATAGCTATGGTACGCCAGAAGCTCTACAACTAAATATGGAACTTGAATTCGAACGTAATGCTGAGCGTTACCAGTTCTTGAGCTGGGCACAAAAAGCATACGATAACTACCGTGCAGTACCACCTGCAACGGGTATCGTTCACCAAGTAAACCTTGAATATCTAGCAAACGTTGTTCACGCTGTTGAAAACGAAGATGGATCATTCGAAACATACCCAGATACATTGGTTGGAACGGACTCCCATACAACAATGATCAACGGTATCGGTGTACTTGGATGGGGCGTTGGTGGTATCGAAGCAGAAGCAGGAATGCTTGGACAACCTTCGTATTTCCCAATTCCAGAAGTTATCGGTGTAAAATTGGTTGGCGATCTTCCAGACGGTACAACTGCAACGGACTTGGCGCTTAAAGTAACTCAAATCCTTCGTGCGCAAGGCGTTGTAGGTAAATTTGTTGAGTTCTTCGGCCCTGGCGTTTCTAAATTGCCACTTGCTGACCGTGCGACAATCGCAAACATGGCGCCTGAATATGGTGCTACTTGTGGATTCTTCCCAGTTGACGAAGAATCACTTAACTATATGCGCTTAACAGGCCGCGACGAAGAGCATATTGCAGTAGTTAAGCAATACTTGATCGAAAACGATATGTTCTTCACTCCTGAAAAGGAAGAGCCGACATTCACTAAAGTTGTAGAAATCAACCTTAGCGACATCGCTGCAAACCTTTCAGGTCCTAAACGTCCACAAGACTTGATTCCATTGACTGAAATGCAACAGTCGTTCAAAGACGCAGTTGTAGCTCCAGAAGGAACACAAGGCTTTGGTTTAACACCAAAAGAGCTTAAGAAAAAAGGCACAATTAAGTTCGAAGACGGACGTAAAGTTGAGCTGAAAACGGGTGACGTTGCAATCGCAGCTATCACTTCTTGTACAAACACATCTAACCCTTACGTTATGTTAGCGGCTGGATTGGTTGCGAAGAAGGCTGTTGAAAAAGGACTTACACCTCCTGCATACGTTAAAACTTCATTGGCACCGGGTTCAAAAGTCGTAACAGGCTACTTGAACGAATCAGGTCTAACTGATTACTTGGATCAAATCGGATTCAACACTGTAGGTTACGGATGTACTACATGTATCGGTAACTCCGGTCCATTGCTTCCGGAAATCGAAAAAACAATTGGTGACGAAGATCTTCTCGTTACATCTGTCCTATCAGGTAACCGTAACTTTGAAGGCCGCGTACACCCATTTGTGAAAGCGAACTACTTGGCTTCACCTCCACTAGTTGTAGCATATGCACTAGCTGGAACAGTGAACATTGACTTTGCGAAAGACCCAATCGGAACAGATAAAGACGGCAACGACGTATTCTTCAAAGACATCTGGCCTTCTACACAAGAAGTTAACGATGTATTGAACGCTACAGTTACACCTGAATTGTTCCGTAAAGAATATGCTCGCGTATTCACTGAAAACGAAGCATGGAATGCAATTGAAACGACTGACGATTCACTATACGATTTCGATGAGTCTTCAACGTATATCCAAAACCCACCGTTCTTCGAAAACCTTTCGAAAGAACCAGGTGATATCGAACCGCTTAACGGCTTGCGTGTAATCGGTAAGTTCGGTGATTCTATCACGACTGACCACATTTCACCTGCAGGAGCTATCGGTTTGAATACACCTGCTGGTCTCTACTTGCGTGAAAATGGCGTAGAGCCACGTAACTTCAACTCTTACGGTTCACGTCGTGGTAACCACGAAGTCATGATGCGCGGAACGTTTGCGAACATTCGTATTCGTAACCAAATCGCAGCTGGCACTGAAGGTGGATTCACTACGTACTGGCCAAACAAAGAAGTTATGCCGATCTATGATGCAGCTATGAAGTATCAAGAAGACGGTACGGGTCTAGCTATCCTTGGTGGTAAAGACTACGGAATGGGTTCTTCACGTGACTGGGCAGCAAAAGGTACCAACTTGCTTGGCATCAAAACAGTTATCGTAGAAAGCTTCGAGCGTATTCACCGTTCTAACCTAGTGATGATGGGTGTACTTCCACTTCAATTCATCAATGGTGAAAACGTTGAATCTCTAGGCTTAACTGGTGAAGAAGAAATCTGTGTGAATATCGCTGAAGGCGTAAAACCACGTTCAATCCTTAAAGTTACAGCGAAAGCTCCAGACGGCAAGGAAACTGAATTTGAAGTACTAGCTCGTTTCGACTCTGAAGTTGAAGTGGACTACTACCGTCACGGCGGAATCCTTCAAATGGTTCTACGTAATAAATTAGCAGCAAAGTAATATAGAAATAAGGAAGGATGCTCGGCTAAGCCGGGCATCTTTTTTCGCGTTTTACAGTTTGACTAGCGGGGATATAGTGAAAACCATCGCGTCGGCGCTCATTCATTCGAATAAGCGCTCATAGCTCATGTGTGTCCGCTCTATGGATACCGCCAAGCGCTCTATGATACGAGACCACCGCTCTAGCACGGTCCGTATCGGCTCATACGTAAGCTATATCCGCTCATGTCTCCACGTCTCCACCTACAATTTCCACTCCCATAATGTCTATCACAAGCAATTCACTTTTCCGTTCGCTATACTAGAACATGAGGTGATCACATGTTTACGAGTGAAAAAGAAATCGAAGTGCGTTACGCAGAAACCGATCAGATGGGCGTCGTTTACCATGCCAACTACTTAATTTGGATGGAAATTGGCCGGACTACACTGATCAAAGATCTCGGATACGAATATGCACAGCTTGAGCGCGACGGCTACTTGGCGCCTGTAACCGAGCTGTCAGTGAAGTATAAGTCGTCGATTACATACGGTGAGACCATTACTGTCAAAACGTGGGTCGAGTCGCACGGCAAGCTACGTACGGTCTATGGCTATGAAATCCTGCATGCAGACGGATCGATTGCCGCCACCGGTGTTTCTGAGCACGTAGTAGTGAAAAAAGAAAACTTCCGACCAGTATCCTTGCGCAAAATTCATCCGGAATGGGATGCAACATACACGAAAATTCAGCGAGGCGAAGGCTGATGGCATTTGGAATCGATCGACAGCAATTAAATGAGTGGAAAAATGCGGTACAGCGTGAGGAAATTGCGTTTTTGACACATTATTGGTTAGATGACCGGTTTCCGACAGTCAATACTGTCACAAAAGCGGGATGCAGTGATGTCGAAAAGCTCATAAAGTGGGGAAATACATACGGTTTACAGCCAGAATGGATCCACGCACGCGAAAAATATCCGCATTTCGATTTACTTGGGGAACGTCAAGTAGAAATTTTGAGGCAAGAAGGGCAATTACATCAATTACACCGATTAAAAAATGGTAAGCATCACTCTTTATAGCAGTGATGCTTACCATTTTTCTTGTAATTTACGCTACTTCATAGTCAAAAGATAATTCTTCCGTTGCCGAATCGGCATCAATATGCAAGTCATGTCCATCGAAGAACCAAAGATCTCGTTCTTCTATGTAATAATGCACGCCGTTCACGACGTTTTCGACTGCCAGCTCGTCTGGTTCTTCTTTTGTAATACCTATGGAAAAACCTTCATGTAATGGACTGGATCCGCCATAACGCGCAAAAAACTTTACATAATCGCCTGTAGCGACTTCCATTTCTTCTTCAAACCAATGAATGGCTTGTTTGGATAGGTGAATATTCATGCTCCATACATCCTTTCCCGTGAAAAGTCTATAGCCATTTCACTTTCGGTTCAGATCCATTCTTAATCCGACTAATATTGTCACGATGGCGATAAAAAATGAAAAGGCCCATCAGTGCGACGACTAAAAATAAATACAGATCGCCACCCATAAAGTAATAAATGAGACAGTATAGTGGTCCCATGACAGACACGATGATGGATGTTAACGATACCATCTTTGTCAATTTTAACGCAATTAAAAACGTAATGACGACTAATAAGAAAATGGGCCAATTATAACCGAGTAATACTCCACCAGAAGTCGCAACGGCTTTTCCGCCTCTTAGTCCTGCAAAAATAGGGAAGATGTGTCCAAGTACTGCGACGACTCCAAGAATCAATGGATGAATCGCTGTATCGTGGAATACTGGCCATAACGGCAATAAGACAGCCGCCGTTCCTTTGAAGATGTCTAGCAGTGTGACGACGATGCCAGCTTTTTTTCCGAGTACCCGAAATGTATTCGTCGCACCCATGTTTCCACTGCCATGTTGTCTAACATCCGTTCCATAAAAAAGTTTGCCGATCCACAGAGCGGAAGGGATGGAGCCAAGCAAATAAGCTGCCAGAATGATAACGTAATTTTCCATAGTGAACCCCTTTATGCATGATAAACTATTTTATTATTAGTGTAGCAGATGCATAAGTTCTGGACAATAATAGAATTCTGGAGGAAGATGAAGAACAGCCGGAAAAAGGAATTTCCGCATAAATCGTTCGGTGTGTTGTCATGGTTTGCTCGTTGCATTCCGTACATTTCTTCTATACAATAGGTTGAGCTGAAACAAAACGTTGATTTGACAAGGTTTATCAGAAGATGTATGATTAAAATAATAGAACATTTGTTTGACGGGGGTTTCATTTTGACGAAACAGAAAATACAAAATACGTATGATGATAGTTCCATTCAAATTTTAGAGGGCTTGGAAGCGGTACGAAAAAGGCCGGGAATGTACATCGGTTCGACCGACACAAGAGGTCTGCATCACTTAGTCTACGAAATAGTGGATAACTCGGTGGATGAAGCACTAGCTGGCTTCGGTCATGAAATTGACGTCACAATTCATAAAGACGGCAGTGTCAGCGTACGAGACTACGGACGTGGTATGCCGACCGGGAAGCATGAGTCAGGGAAACCAACTGCTGAAGTAATTATGACAGTCTTGCACGCGGGCGGAAAGTTTGGGCAAGGCGGCTACAAAACGAGTGGTGGCTTACACGGTGTAGGAGCATCCGTTGTCAATGCATTGTCCGAGTGGCTAGAAGTGACGATCCATCGAGAAGGCAAGAAATTTCACCAACGCTTTGAGCATGGCGGTAAACCGACTACAACACTTGAAGAAATCGGTAAAACTCGAGAGACAGGAACCATGATCCATTTTAAACCGGATACGACGATCTTCTCGACAATTAAATATCAATATGACACACTGGCAGAAAGATTGCGTGAGTCCGCTTTTCTATTGAAAGGTTTAAAGATTACGCTAAAAGAAGAAACTACAGATAAGCAAGATATCTTTCATTACGAATCAGGTATTGAAGCGTTTGTCGCCTATTTGAATGAAGAAAAAGAAGTTCTACATAACGTAGCATACCTCGAAGGTGAAGTCGACGGCATTGAAGTCGAATTTGCGTTCCAGTTCAGCGACGGTTATGCTGAAACGATTCTTTCCTTCGTTAACAACGTCCGAACTAAAGACGGAGGGACGCACGAAACCGGTGCCAAAGCTGCTATGACACGTGTGGTGAATGAATATGCACGTAAAGCGGGTTTATTGAAAGAAAAAGATAAAAATCTCGATGGCTCGGATATCCGTGAAGGGATTGCGGCGATCGTTTCCGTACGAATCCCGGAAGAAATCTTGCAGTTTGAAGGTCAAACGAAAGGTAAACTCGGCACGAGTGAAGCACGAACGGTGACAGATGCCGTCATTTCGCAAAAAATGCTGTATTTCCTTGAAGAAAATGCGGAACTGAGCGCAAATCTTGTCCGTAAGGCAATCCGTGCACATCAAGCACGTGAAGCCGCACGAAAAGCGCGTGAAGATGCGCGTTCAGGCAAGAAACGCAAAAAATCCGATACATTGTTATCCGGTAAATTATCCCCGGCACAATCACGTAATGCTGCGAAGAATGAGTTGTATCTAGTTGAAGGTGATTCCGCTGGCGGTTCAGCAAAGCAGGGACGTGATCGTACGTTCCAAGCAATTTTGCCGCTTCGTGGTAAAGTCATCAATACCGAAAAAGCGAAACTCGAAGACATTATGAAAAATGAAGAAATCAACACGATCATCCATGCAGTCGGTGGTGGAGTAGGTGCTGATTTCCAAATCGAAGATGCTGCGTACGACAAAGTGATTATTATGACCGATGCCGATACCGATGGTGCGCACATTCAAGTGCTACTGTTGACGTTCTTCTATCGCTATATGAAGCCGTTAATTGAAGCAGGTAAAGTGTATATCGCATTGCCGCCTTTATTCAAAGTATTTAAAGGTGCCGGTAAAAATGAGAAGCTGGCTTATGCGTGGACGGATGATGATCTAGAGGAAGCTATCGAAAAAGTTGGAAAAGGCTATATGCTTCAACGTTACAAAGGTCTTGGGGAGATGAACGCGGATCAATTATGGGAAACGACGATGGATCCATCGACACGAACGTTGATCCGTGTGACGATTGAAGATGGAGCGAAATCTGAGCGTCGCGTGACCACGTTGATGGGTGATAAAGTCGAACCACGTCGTAAATGGATTGAAGAGAATGTCGATTTCGGCTTGATTGAAGAACATAATATTTTGGATAATGCATATATACATGTTGAGGGGGATACGGAATGACACAGTCAGAAACGTTTCAAGATCTGCCCTTGGAAGAAGTAATTGGTGACCGTTTTGGGCGTTATAGTAAATATATTATCCAAGACCGTGCAATTCCAGATGCACGGGACGGATTAAAGCCGGTACAACGTCGTATTTTGTATGCGATGTTCCATGAAGGCAATACACATGAAAAAGCGTTCCGTAAATCCGCAAAAACTGTCGGTAACGTAATCGGTAACTATCACCCGCACGGTGATACGTCCGTTTACGATGCGATGGTCCGGATGAGTCAATCATGGAAACTGCGTCATGAAATGATAGATATGCAAGGAAATAATGGTTCGGTCGATGGAGACTCCGCGGCCGCAATGCGTTACACCGAAGCACGACTGTCTGCTATCGCGAGTGAGATGTTGCGCGATATCCGCAAAGAAACAGTCGATTTTGCATTCAACTTTGACGATACAGAACTTGAACCAACCGTTTTACCTGGACGTTTCCCGAATTTGCTAGTGAATGGTTCTACAGGTATCTCTGCAGGGTACGCGACCGATATTCCGCCTCACGCCCTGCATGAAGTGATCGATGCCGTGTTGATGCGCTTGAAAAAGCCGAATGTCAGCGTGGATGAGCTAATGACAGTCATTCCTGGGCCCGATTTCCCGACAGGTGCGATTATTCAAGGGACAGATGGAATCCGTACTGCCTATAAGACAGGTAAAGGGCGTTTCATTATCCGCGCGTTGTGGGAAATTGAGCAGTTAAAAGCAGGTAAATCTCAAATTGTCATTACGGAAATCCCCTATGACGTCAATAAAGCCAATTTAGTGAAGAAGATGGATGAACTGCGCCATGACCGTCGTTTAGACGGTATTGCGGAAATTCGTGATGAATCCGACCGTACAGGAATGCGCATCGTCGTGGAGTTAAAGAAAGAAATCGACGGCACAGCCATCATGCAGTTTTTATTGAAGCATACAGATTTACAGATCACGTACAACTTCAATATGATTGCGATTGCGGGTAGGCGTCCGATGTTAATGTCTCTTCCGATGCTTCTGGACGCGTATATTGATCATCAAAAAGAGGTCATTACACGACGTTCTACCTTCGATATTCGTAAAGCGAAAGAACGATTACATATCGTAGACGGCTTAATAAAAGCCCTATCGATCCTCGATGAAGTCATTAAGACCATTCGCGCGTCAAAAGATAAGAAAGATGCGAAGTTGAATTTGGTCAATGCCTATGAATTCACTGAAGTTCAAGCAGAAGCCATCGTTTCATTGCAATTATACCGATTGACGAATACAGACATAACAGAATTAAAACGTGAGGAACAAGAACTACGTGATTTAATTCAAGAGTTAGAAGCGGTTCTTGCAAGCGAAGCTAAATTGAAATCTGTTTTGGTGAAAGAAATCAAAGCCATCCGCAAGCAATTTTCCGAACCATGCCGTTCCGTGATTGAAGAAAAAATTGAGGAACTGAAAGTGGATCTCGATATTCTGATCCCTAGCGAAGAAGTCATGGTATCCGTCACAAAAGGCGGTTATGTCAAACGCACCAGCATGCGTTCGTACTCCGCTTCGGGTGGAAAAGGTCAAGAAATGAGAGAACACGATTATAATCTAATCGAATCTGCACTGAATACACAGCATCACTTGCTGTTGTTCACATCATTCGGTAATTACATCTACCAACCAGTCCACGAGCTGCCAGAGATCCGCTGGCGTGACTTAGGGCAGCATCTATCCAGTATTTGCGGACTTGAACCAGGTGAAGAGCTGGTAGACGTGATCGCCCTTGAAAAATTTGATGAAAATAGCAGTGTTTTAACTGCTTCATCCAATGGGAATGTGAAAATATCGAAACTGACTGACTTCCAAGTGCAACGTTTTAACCGTACATTCAAAGCAATGAACGTCAAAAAAGACGATCGATTGGTGGGTGCACGGGTTATAACGGGTAAAGAAGACGTATTATTGGTAAGTAAACAAGCTTATTCACTACGATTTTCCTTGTCAGAGCTCGCCATTACTGGTATACGTACAGGCGGCGTCAAGGGCATTAATCTTAAAGCCGGGGACGAGTTGGTGGCCTTTGAAGTGATTACAGAGCAAGCACGTAATGTATTTGTAGCGACACAGCGTGGAACTGTAAAAAGAATGAACATTTCAGAATTCGAGACAAGCTCTAGAGCACTACGAGGTGTCACAATCATTAAAGAACTCAAATCCAATCCATATCGAGTGGTAGATATGAAGCTTGTGAAAGACGATGAAGAGTTCGTGATTCACACGTCTAAAGGTCTAAAGATAGAGGTGGAGCCAATGTCGATAAAAAATTCTAATCGCCAGTCTACAGGAAGTTCTGTAGTGGACGAAGCGAAAGACGGACAAATCGTGCAAGTAGTGACGGTGAAGAAGGATAGTCAATAACGAATTAGAAAGCGTCCCATGAAGTCAGAACACTTCATGGGACGCTTTTTTGCGTTGTTTTACGTCACAGATTACAAAAAACCTTTCACAAACGATGCACCATCACCCCGAACTTCCATAGAAAAAGCGCTCATCTCTCTTTAAAGTCGTGCCCATCTTGCACAAAAGTCGGGTCTATCTTCACTAGTCAGAAAATAAGAAATAAAAAAGTGCTTACACATCAGGCGATGGGCGTCTGTTCATTTAATAATTCCACTCCTAATAACATTAATTATTTAACGCAAAAAAGAAAAGATAATGGAAAACCCCCTTTGCTATGATTCTACTCAAGCCAGTAAATAGATGATAAGAAAGCATAGAGGTGAAGAGATGATGAAAATGATGAATGAAGTACTACCATCGAATATGGATCTAGATCCCTTATTCAACCCAAAAAGAGTAGCCGTACTAGGTGCTTCGGAAAACACGAATAAAATAGGTTACTTGCAATTGAAAGCGCTACTAGACGCAGGCTTTGAAGGCGAGATCTACCCCATCCATCCTACAGCGAAAGAGATTGGGGAATTACCTTGTTACGCAAGCGTAGGCGATACACCCGAACCAGTCGATTTGGCTATTCTCTGTGTCGGCATTCATCAGGTGGAGAAATGTTTGATCGATTGTGGTGAAAGCGGTGTCAAGGCGGCGATTGTTTTTGCATCCGGCTACTCGGAGATCGGCGAAGAAGGAATGATTGCACAAAACCGCCTGAAAGAAATCGCTGAACAATACGATATGCGATTGATCGGCCCAAACTGTGTAGGCCTTCTCAATACAACAAATGGCTTGATGGGGACATTCTCTCCAGGACTTACGAATGTGCCGCTTGGCAAGAAACGTGAAGTGGGATTTGTTACGCAAAGTGGCGCGTTTGGCGTGTTGACGTATATTGCGGCAGCTCAACATGGATTGACATTTAATTACTTCGTCAGTGTCGGCAATGAAGTCGATGTAAGCTTCTCTGACGTCATTGAATACATGTTGCATGATCCGAAAACAAAAGTAGCAAGCGGCTATTTGGAAGGCGAGAAAAACGCAGCGAAGTTACGGAAACTAGCGAAATTCGCGCTTCAAATCAATAAACCGATCGTCATCATGAAGTCTGGACGAAGCAGCGCAGGCAGTCGTGCAGCGGCATCACATACTGGCTCATTGGCGGGTGCTGATCAAGTGTATGACGGATTCTTCAAGCAAGCGGGCATTGTGCGTGCAGACGATTACGATGACATTCTTTCATTCTCTAAATTATTCTTGGCCAATAAACTCCCGACAGGCAAAAATACCGTGATCGTCACGAGTTCAGGCGGCAGAGGAATCAACGAAGCGGATCGTTGTGAGTCGTACGGATTAAACATCCGTGCGCTAAGCGATAAAGTGCGAAAAGATATCGAGAAAAACATTCCCGATTTTGCAAGCGCTTCCAACCCGGTTGATTTAACCGCAGCCGCATCGATCACCAATCCGGAATTGTATCTCGCACCATTAAAAGTACTCGTCAAGGATCCCGATACGGACATCATCTTATTTCCTGAGTTCCCTATTCACTGGGATGAAAACACGCCGCTTCTTCAGGAATTCGTTGAGATCTGCAAGAACTCGGATAAGTTCGTGATGATATCGAACTTCCCGCTAAAAGGCATGTCGATTCCAAAAGGTGTTCAGTATCTCGAGGATAACGGCATTCCGTTTATTCTCGGTGATATGAATCCTATCCGCTCGTTGGCAAAATTAGTGGAGTATGCAGAGGCATACAGAAAGGCGCATAAAATCAGCGACGAGCCTACAAAAACAGAACTAGACGTATCGAACATCCGGCACTTGTTACCCGCCAGTCAAACGTTGAGCGAATCACAGTCGAGCGAAATCCTCTCCGCATACGGTATTCGCACAGCGAAGCGAATCACTGCCAAGTCGGCGGATGACGCGGTACAAGTTGCGAATCACATGGGGTATCCGGTCGTCATGAAAATCGATTCGCCTGATATTCCGCATAAGACGGAAGTCAACGGCATTCGGCTGAATGTCCAGAACGGGGTGGAAGTACGCCAGGCTTTCAAGGAAATCTACGGCAGTGCAAAAGAACATTGCCCGACAGCGGACCTTCACGGCATATCCATCCAGGAAATGTTGCCGGAAGGCGTGGAAGTCATCGTTGGTGTAACGAGTGATCCGACATTCGGTCCTGTCATTATGTTTGGTCTCGGCGGTGTCTTTGTAGAAGTCTTCAAAGATGTATCATTCCGTGTCGCACCGATTACAAGACAAGATGCTATCGATATGATGGAAAGCTTGAAGGGCTATCAAATCCTACAAGGCGTACGCAATAAAAAGCCCGTCGATCAAGAAGCAATCATCGACGTGTTACTGAAAGTTTCCAGATTAATTGAAGACTACTCGGATATCATTCAGGAAATAGACATTAACCCGTTTATCGTTTACGAAGACGGAATTGTAGCGGCAGATGCATTGATCATCACGAAATGAGAGGAGGATGGAAAATGGACTTGGATAAAAGCGTTGTAGGCTTAACGAGCGATGAATACGTGTTTGAAGTAGAAAGTCGGCATGTTGGCCAGTTCGTCACTGCCATTGGAGACGACAATCCACTCTATACGGACGACCAGTATGCGAAGGAGTCGGCGTACGTCGGGCTAATTGTCCCACCGACATTCCCGATTGCGATGAACGACGGCAAAGTCAAAATGCCCTTACAACTGGACCACCGCCGGATGCTACACGGTGAGCAGGAATTCCTTTACTACAAACCAATCCGCATAGGCGATCAACTACGTTGCCAGATCAAAGTACGTGATCTGTATGACAAAGAAGGAAAGAGCGGCAAGATGCAGTTCCTGAAGCTCGATACGGAAATGAAAGACAAGGCAGGCGAACTCGTCTGTATTAGCCGAATGAATATCGTCTATCGCGCAGCGAAAAACTAATGGGAGGGACTTCAGATGATCAAAGACTGGGTGTTGGAAGAATGGATCGCGGATCAGAAACTGGAACCGATGGTGAAGCCACCGATTACGAAAGTGCAACTCGCACAATATGCAGGTGCTTCCGGGGATTTTAATCCGTTGCATCTGGACGATGGGTTTGCGCAGAAAATCGGAATGGATGGAGTCATAGCGCACGGCATGCTCGTCATGGGTTTCCTTGGGGAGTATGTGATGAAAATTGCTGGCAAGAAAGCACGCGTGGTAAATTTCAAGATGCGTTTCGGCAAAATGACGGTACCGGGCGATGAAATACGCTGCTCGGGTGTAGTCAATCGAACATATGAAGAAGAGGGCAAGCGGAGGATCGCACTAGATTTGACGGCCGAGAAAGTATCGGGCGAAGTGGTCGGATCAGGCAGCGCGATCTTACAACTGACATAAACAGACGTGAAATAGGGGGAATATAGCTATGGGAACTATTAAGGACCGCTATGCCATTGTAGGCGTAGGAGAGAGCGAACGCTCAAGAAAATCGGGAACCACGCCTCTGCACTTGGCGCTCGATGCGGCCAACGCAGCAATCAAAGATGCGGGCTTGAAGGCGATGGACATCGACGGATTCATGAACTATAACGAAGGGGATTCCTGTACATCCCATCAATTGGCCACCTATCTAGGTGTTCGACCGAAATATGTGAAGGATATCCAGGGGGGCGGAGCGAGTACGGAAATGCTCATTGCGGATGCAGTGGCGCTCATTGAAGCAGGCCAGCTGAACACGGTATTAATCTATCGTTCGATGAACGGAAGCTCCGGGACTCGTGTAGGTCGCGGATATGATCCCGATATGCTACAAGGAGCACTCGCAGGCGGAAGCTTCGTGATTCCGTACGGATCGGCCAGCCCATCGCAATGGTTCGGCATGTATGCGACACGTCATATGCATGAGACGGGCATTACGAAAGAACATCTCGGGCATGTGTGCTTGAGCTTCTATGAACATGCGCAACGAAATCCAAAAGCATTCCTGCATGGGAAGCCGTTAACGATGGAAAACTATCTCGCTACACCGGATATTAGTTCTCCATTCAATATTCATGATTCATGCCTAGAACTCGATGAAGGAAATGCGATCATCGTAACGTCTGCTGAAAAAGCGAAAGACTGTGCGTCGAAACCGGTCTATATCATGGGAATGGCGGCAAGACAATGTCATCCGCACGCGCACTACTGGAATGATATCGACCAAGTCGCTTCTGATTACGTAGCGGTAGAGCTCTATGAAAATGCGGGTGTGACACCGGACGATATTGATGTTGCCTCCATCTATGATTGTTTCAGCTGGGTTGTTATGCGACAGCTTGAAGCATACGGATTTGCGAAACGCGGAGAAGTGGGAGATTTCGTTGCAGAAGGTAACTTGAAGATCGGCGGTAAACTGCCAACCAATACAGCGGGCGGCATGTTATCTGAAGGATACACACACGGAATGAACAATGCGATTGAAATCGTCAGACAGTTGCGCCATGACTACGAAGGAACCGACCGCCAAGTAGAAGATTGCAAGATCGGTATTTGTACCGGCTGGGCCGGACCGGATATCGCAGGCGCCATGATCTTACGAAACTAGGAGGAATCACTATGACACAAGCAAGGACTGCTTACCAAAAACCTATTCCATTGAAAGATATAGATAATGCTCCGTACTGGGATGCAGCGGACCAACACCAACTGGCTCTGCAAAAATGTGATGATTGTCATGCATACTCACAACCGCCAGGCCCTACGTGCGCAAAATGCGGAAGTGAAAACGTCAGCTGGGAACAGTTCGGCGACGATATTAAAGCTACAGTCTATTCGTACGTGGTTTCCTACCGCCCATTCTTACCAGGCTTCCAGGATGAGTTACCGACGATTATCGCCCTTGCACAGCTCGACAAAGTGCCGGAAGTGAAAATCATGGGCAATCTCTTGAATTGCCAGGAAAAAGATTTGGAAATCGGGATGCCGATCCAAATGATATGGGTGGATATTACGGAAGACCGTGCATTGCCACAGTGGATTCCCGTTACGAACTGATCGATAGACGAGATAGAAAGGATGAGCGAGTATGGATTTCTCTTTCACGAAAAAAGAAGAAAAATTTAGAACCGAACTACGAACATGGCTTGAAGCCAATCTTCCTGAAGGCTGGCTAGAAGGCAAACGCGACTTGCCGGAAGACTTGGATGAATACTCCCGCGTGTTACGTGCATGGCAAAATAAATTGTATGAAGGCGGATGGGCAGCGATTGCTTGGCCAAAAGAATATGGCGGTCGCAACGCCACCTTGATGGAAGAAATCATCTACCACCAAGAAATGGTACGCGTCAAAGCGCCGCCACTCATCAACTATATCGGGATCCATATGGTAGGTCCTACATTGATCGATATCGGAACGGATGAACAAAAAGAGAAATATTTGAAAAAAATCTTAACAGGCGAAGAAATATGGTGCCAAGGTTATTCAGAACCTGGCGCAGGGTCTGATTTAACAGGCTTGAAAACACGTGCGGTAAAAGACGGCGATCGCTGGCTTATCAATGGTCAGAAAGTCTGGACAAGTTTTGGCCACGTGGCGGATAAATGTTTCCTGTTGACGAGAACGAGTACGCATCCCGAAAAGAAACACCGTGGAATTACCGTGTTCATGATGGATATGCACCAACCGGGAGTCGAAACGGTTCCGATCGTGCAGATGGACGGACATAAAGACTTTAACGAAGTGTATATGACAGACGCTGTGGCGACCGATGCAGATATCGTTGGACAAGTAGACGCAGGCTGGCATGTATTGATTGCCTTAATGCTCCATGAGCGTACAGGAATCGGTGCGGAACTCTTCACACTCGAAAAACAATTCAACGATACCGTGGAACTGGCACAGCAGTATAAAGTAAATGGAAAGCCAGTGATTGAAAATCCTGTAGTCAGACAAAAATTGGCGAATTTTTATGCCCGCGTGCGTGGATCGCTATTGAATTACTATAAAAATCTAACTACTACGATTAAGAACGGTCAACCAGGAGCGGAAACGTCCATCGATAAATTGGTAGTAACCGAATTGAACCAAGCACTCTCAGCATTTGCCGTGGAGATTCAAGGACATCAAGGCGTGCTATTTGATAAAGATGCCGTAGCGGATCCCAAGTGGCAACATGTATTCCTCGCCTCATTCGGACAGACAATTGGTGGCGGTACGAGTGAAGTACAGCGCAATACGATTGGTGAGCGCGTACTAGGATTGCCGAAAGACATGGGTCGTTAATAGATTTGGAGGGATGAAATATGGACTTTTCATTAACAGAAGAGCAAGAAATGTTCCGTGGACATATCCGCAAAATGTTGGATACATTCGGCGGTACACAACTAGCTCGAGAAATGATTGACAATAATCCGGAAAACCTGAAGAAAGTGTACACGATATTAGCTGAACTTGGATGCAGCGGTATCAACATTCCTGAAGAATATGACGGTATGGACTTGGATGCACTCGATCTCGTTCCGACATTCGAAGAGATGGGACGTTCACTAGTACCTGGCTTGTTCATGGAAACTTCCGCGTTGGTAGTACCGACGCTAAAGAAATACGCAACAGAGGAGCAGAAGCAACAATATCTACCAGCGATTGCCTCAGGAGAAAAACTGGTTTCATTCGCAGCACTGGAGCCTTTCAACGACTTCTCCCCAGCAGGTATCCAATGTGCATTAGTACAACAGGACGGACAGTATGTGCTAAACGGCACGAAGACGCTTGTACCGGAAGCGGAACTTGCAGATGCCTTCCTCCTATTGGTACGCACCAATCAAGAGGATCAAGAAGACGGATTGTCTCTTGTGTTGATTGACAAGACAGAAGGGATGAACATCGAGAAGTTATCTTCCTTTGACGAATCAAAACATGTGGCGAAAATTGAATTCAATCATCTAATCATCAAAGAAGATCAAATTATAGGTGAAGTAGACAAGGGATGGATGCAGCTTCAAGAAGGTCTGTTGTACTTCAATGCCGCACTAAGTTCATACATTGTCGGTGCAATGGAAAGTGTTGTCCATATGGCGACGGAATATGCGAAGATTCGGGAGCAGTTCGGCCAAGCGATCGGACGTTTCCAGGCGATCAAACACAGTATCGTCAATATGAAAGTACATTTGGAGATTGCCCGCTCACTAAGCCATTATGCCAACTGGGTAGTAGACACAGACGAGTTCGATCGAGAAGCAGCAGTTTACAGCGCCCGTACATATGCGACGGAGAAATTCATCGAAGTCTCGGCACATAACATCCAAATCCACGGTGGAATCGGATTCACGGAAGAAATCGATTGCCATCTATTTGTCAAACGCGCTCGCTATTATGATCAGTATTTAGGTTCCACCCCTTTCTATCAAGAAAAAGTAGTCGCATCACTAGGCTGGTAATTTGAAGGAGGAAAACATATGACGAACGTATCCGAGAAATCCAAATTGACGACTTACGGCAATATCATCAACGGCCAGTCCGTACAGGCGCAAGACGGAGCTGTATCAAACAGTATCGATCCATCTACAGCGGAAGTATGGGCAACCATTCCTTCTAGTAAAAAGGAAGACGCGGAACGGGTCATCCAAGCAGCACGCGCAGCATTCGATGACTGGGCGAATCTACCCGCCCGTACACGCGGCGATTATCTGCGCAAGATCGGGGATATGATTCCCGAGTATGCTGCGGAGTTGCTTGAACTTGAAACGCGTAATAACGGCTGGGTACTAGATGAGTATCAGTATTTGGCGGAAGTGCTAAAGCAGGTCTGGTACGACGCAGCGGGAGCGGCATCTCTCGTAGGTGCACAAGGTCGTACAGTACAAATGGGCACTGGAGATTTTGGTTTCACCTCACGTAAGCCATACGGGGTAGTAGTCGGAATTTTACCTTGGAACGCACCTTTGTTCACCTTTACGATTAAGGCTGCCTATGCGCTAGCGGCAGGGAATACAGTCATCATAAAACCGTCTGAGAGTGCGGCGGTCGGTTCATTGCGATATGGGGACTTGATTTCACACATTTTACCGCCTGGCGTACTGAATGTCATTTCGGGTGCGGGTCGTGAAATCGGGGATTACCTAGTCTCTCACAAAGAAGTGAATAAAGTGAGTTTGACAGGATCGAAGGCAACAGCGGAGCGCATCACAAAAGCGACTGCGCATTCACCGAAGTCGTTGATCTTTGAACTCGGGGGGAAATCTCCGAATATCGTCTTTGAAGATGCGGACATCGATCAAGCGGTACACGGATTGATCAACGGCATCTTCACACCGAACTCTGGCCAGATTTGTGTAGCAGGTTCACGCATGCTAATCCAGCGATCCATTTATGACGAAGTGATTGGTCGTTTACAAGAGTTGATGACGGACAATGAATTCGTCAAACACGGTGATACGCTGGATATGAACAACACTATGGGGCCTATCGCGAACGAAGCGCAATATCAGTCGGTATGCGGGTTTATCGATGAGGCATCAAAAGAAGAGTATGAAGTCGTCTTCGGAGGGAAGTACGGTGGAGAAGCTGTTCTACCGGGACAACCAGAATTTGCGGATGGTTATTGGGTGCAGCCTACGCTCGTTAAAGTAGCTGACAACAGTTCAAAACTAGCTCGTGAAGAAATTTTCGGTCCTGTGGCGGTTGCTATTCCGTTTGATACGGAAGATGAAGCCATTCAAATCGCGAATGACACGAATTTTGGCCTGGCAGCGGGTGTATGGACACAAAATCTCAGTCTTGCACATCGTATGATTGATAAGCTTCAAGCAGGTAATGTCTGGGTCAATACGTACGCTAGAGTAGGTGCAGATCTTCCGTTTAGCGGCGTTAAAGAGAGCGGTTACGGTACAGACTCGGTTCTGGATTATACAGTAGAAAAAGCTTGTGTCATCAATATCCGGTAAACAGTCCATAACGTCTGATCTGTGGCAGGAGAGCTTCGGTTTTGCGCCAAGCATATCGAAATCTCCTTCTGCAGATCTTCACTTTAAACCACAACTAGATTTGACATAATGAATAAAGCTTGTAAAAACTATGACACTATCGATAAAGGGAGGCCACTACATGAATGAAGCGGCATTGAAAGATCAATCGATTAATAGAGGTTTTTTATTCATAAGTTTCGGAGCATTCTTTATTATGTTAAGTTTAGCAACCCATCTTCCCGCATACCCGCATATGCTGGCGGAATTTAATCTGACGCCAGGATACGCGGTGTGGATGCAACTGGGTCTGGCTGTTGGTTTAACAGGATTCCAGCCTCTACTTGGATGGATTGGCGATTCGTTCGGATTGAAGATCGTCATCCTAATTGGCGGTATGTTCATGGTCGTCGGATCATTGCTCGTAGCATTCTCGTTTTCTTTCTGGGTGCTCGTTCTCGGTTTATTCTTTAAAGGCATCTCGGGTGCGGCGATTGCACCATCGGGAATTGCCTATGCGGGTAAATTCATGGTCGGGACGCAACGCGCGAAAGCGATTGGAACGTTTGCGGCGTTCATCACAATTGGTGCAGTCTTCGGTCCGGTTATTAGCGGTATGATCGTCGACACGGCGAACTGGCAAGCGAGCTTTATATTCACTGCTGTTCTAGGTGGTTTAGGCATTACACTCTTTGCTTTTGTTCCACATGTCAAAGTACAAGCACGTAAGAAGCTGGATGTTCTCGGATTGATTTTTGTCATCGCTTTATTGCTCGGTTTGCTGACGATTCCAACATTCATCAACAGCTTCGGAA
Organism: Sporosarcina sp. P7; assembly: GCF_002743425.1. Classification (NCBI taxonomy): domain Bacteria; kingdom Bacillati; phylum Bacillota; class Bacilli; order Caryophanales; family Caryophanaceae; genus Sporosarcina; species Sporosarcina sp. P7. Next base: position 62,490 of record NZ_PDZF01000004.1, read on the forward strand.
TCGAATCAGGAATGTGGATTCCCTCATTGCTAGTATTCGTCACTGCGTTGATCATCTTGATCTTTGTAGAGAAAAAACAAAAAGCACCGTTGCTCGATTTGGAGTACGTGGCGAATCGGAACTTCTGGGTACCTACGACGATTGCTGTATTCATCTTCCTTGGTTACTCGGGTGTGATGTACTTATTAACTTTCTTTGTACAGAACGTACAAGGAAAAGCCGCTACAACAGTAGGCTTCCTGCAGATGGCTGTATTCCTAGGAACATCGGTCGCAGCTTATTTAAGCGGAAGAATTATGAAGAAACTGTCAGCGCGATTGATTATGGGATCAGGAATTCTCGTCTTTGCTTCCGGAATCATCATGTTGAATTTCGTGACACTTACTACATCGTTTACGTATTTGTTCATTGCTATGAGTCTGGTCGGTATCGGTGTAGGTTTCCAAACACCCGTAGTGAAAGGTCTTGTCGTATCCAAAGCTTCAACGGAACGAATGAATGTCGTGACATTTACGAATACGGTAATTGAGAACCTTGCACAGAGAATGGGTGCATCATTAGCTCTCGTTGCTTTCTCGATCTTCTCTGCAAGCGGTAATAATGTAGGAGCAATAGTGAATACATCGTGGGTAATAATGGGCTTCATCGTCATTGCATTGTTATTCCTGCCGTTGATTCCTCGAGCAATTCCTGGCATCCACACGAGTGAAGCCGATTTGATCGATACGAACGTTGTGCCGAAAGCGTTACAAACTGAAGAAATCAAATAAATTGTGATGCAAAGTATAGAGAGGAGTCTTTTATATGAATATTTATGTCTTACTGAAAAAAACATTCGACACGGAGGAAGCAATTTCCGTGTCAGGCGGTCGTATTGATGAAAGCGGGGCGGAGTTCATTATTAATCCGTACGACGAATACGCAGTCGAAGAAGCGATCCAGCAACGCGACAAGCACGGCGGAACGGTAACGGTTGTGACGATTGGTGATGAGGACTCAGAGAAGCAATTGCGTACAGCACTTGCGATGGGTGCGGATGAAGCGGTACTCATCAATACGAGTGACGACTTGGATGAAGGAGATCAATTCACGACCGCGAAAATTCTTGAAGCATTTTTTGAAGGAAAAGAAGTGGATTTGATTCTCGCAGGGAATGTGGCAATTGACGAGGCAAGCGGACAAGTAGGGCCTCGTCTTGCGGAGCGTTTAAATATGCCTTTCATTACGACGATCGTCAAGCTGGATATTGAAGACGAAATGGCCAAAATCGAGAAAGACGTCGAAGGGGATCTCGAGAAAATTGAAGTATCCATGCCGGTACTCGTAACGTGCCAGCAAGGACTGAATGAGCCAAGATACACGTCCCTTCCAGGTATCATGAAGGCAAAGAAAAAGCCGCTGGAGCAACTTGAACTCGATGATCTAGATCTCGATGAAGACGAAGTGGAAGCGAAGACGGCTACGATTTCTATTTTCTTACCCCCTAAAAAGCAGGCAGGACGGATTTTGGTAGGCGAAACGGGGGAACAAGTCAAAGAACTGGTCAGCTTATTGTCTAGTGAAGCGAAAGTTATCTAAGCAATCTACGAAACGAAAGGAGTTTTACTATGAGTGAAAAAATACTAGTAATCGGGGAATTGCAGCAAGGGGTTCTTCGTAAAGTAAGTTATGAGACAATTGCAGCGGCAAAACAACTAAATGCCAATGCAGAAATTCTAGCATTGGTACTAGGTGATGGAGACTTGCAGCAACCGGCTGAAGAAATGATTCACTATGGTGCAGATCGTGTCATTACCGTCTCACATGCAAACTTGAGCAATTATACATCAGAAGGCTACGGACAGGTGATCATGGAAGTGATGCAGGACGAAAAGCCATCGGGCATGATCATGGGCCATACGTCAGTCGGTAAAGATGTGACACCTAAAATCGCAAGCCGCTTGGAACTTGGATTGATCTCGGATGCGGTGGCAATCGAAAAAGAAGACGATCAAGTCCTCTTCACTAGACCGATCTACTCCGGTAAAGCGTTTGAAAAGAAAGTGATGAAAGGCGAAGGACTGCTATTCGCCACAATCCGTCCGAATAATATTTCCGCGTTGGAGCCTGACGCTAGCCGGACAGGCGACATCACAGCCAAAGAAGTAGATGTCAAAGACTTGCGTACGATCGTCAAAGAAGTGATCCGCAAGAAAACGGAAGGCGTAGATTTATCGGAAGCGAAAATCGTTATCGCTGGCGGACGCGGCGTTAAGAGCGCTGAAGGATTCAATGCATTGTATGAGCTAGCGGACTTGCTAGGCGGCGCTGTAGGGGCTTCCAGAGGTGCCTGTGATGCGGATTATTGCGATTACTCGCTACAAATCGGTCAAACCGGAAAAGTAGTAACGCCCGATCTCTATATCGCAGTAGGTATTTCAGGAGTGATCCAGCATATGGCAGGCATGTCGAACTCCAAAGTGATTGTCGCAATTAACAGTGACGAAGAAGCGAATATCTTTAAAATGGCAGATTACGGCATCGTCGGCGACTTGTTCGAAGTCCTTCCATTATTCATCGAAGAACTCAAATTACAAGGCGCGTTAGTATCTTAACTACTAACCATTCATAAAACAGCTTGAAAAGTTTGATCAACGAACTTTTCAAGCTGTTTTTTCGTTCTACTCTTTACTACCTATCCCTTCTACTGAACCAAAAGTAAATAGTGAATCTTGGAAATCCGTGTTATACTATTCTGAACTTACGGTTTATCGGAGGGGATTCTGTTTGATTAATCACGATTTACTGTTGAATGACAGGAACTATGAACTGACCCATCATCAAGCCATCGCAAATAAAATCGACCCATTCCAAGTGATCATCATACATGATCGCCAGCCCAACTTCTTTGACTATAACTACTTAATTAATTTCCCATCTGAAAACGTACGAAAAAAAGTGGATGCCAACCGTATTTTTCCGAGGGGGAAAAACGAGACATTTATTGTCCGTCAGCAAGACTACGAGGACAATATTGATTTGTTTTTCAAGATTCGTGTGGATGCAAGACGCGAAGTGCTCTCGAAAGCGACAGAGTTCATGATCGCTAAATTTTTTAGCACCTATGAAGGTCATCTGACACCGTTGCTTATGAATAAGCCAACACTCAAATGGGAAATTATAAATAAATTACATGCCAAATACGATAAAATGGTACATGCACATACTCGTCTAAATGATGAGAATTCTTGGAATGTATTCAGCACGTGGTACAGGACGTATTTAATGAACCATACCGTCAGTGAGATGCTTAAAAGGCATGGCTATAATACTTTAAATGCTCTTGATAGAGAAGCGTTGAATGTATTATTTCTCGAAGAAATGAGGGTAAGTTTTGTTTCCAACGATAGTTTTCTGAATACATTCACCGCTGACGTCAACGTGTACATCGAAAAAATGGTTTCCGAAATACTTGCGGTGTTTGAATCAGAAAAAAATTCAATGGAGCAAATCAATCAATTACTCGGAGTCTGCGAGCAGATTTCTGTACATCAGCCAATCGAATCAACAGCAAAAACAAATAATCTTGTCGTCATGAGCAATGCTATCTATCAATTCATCACGGAAGCGATTTCTAACCAGCACTTTGTCTGCGAACCCGATCAATGGCCGCGAGCAACTATTCAAGGTGCAAGATTAACAGGTTCTTTGCAGCTACTTCCGCGTGAAGAGGAGCGAACAGCAAGTCGTATGAATCAACTGCGTAACGATGTCGAATCGTTATCGGAAGTTGATGTGGACGTATTGGATTCTTTATGTCATATGTATTTGGCGCAAGTAGGTGACCGCGTAGAAATTCGCTTCGATGATCTACTGACAATCCGTGGACTGAAGCCAAAGCTCGGAGGAACAGGGAGGCGTGGTGGCTATGAAAAACAACAACGTATCCAAGTTTTGAAAGCGCTTTCCATCATACAGTCACTATGGATGGAACTTGAGTCGGTTTTAGTATATGAACAAGGCAAACCTGTCAACAAGAAGATGCAAGGACGTGCGTTCATTTTTACGAATGAAGACGGCAGTCCATGCGAATTAAATGAAAAGTCACTACCCGAACGTCTATATGTGACAATTGGTGAAGTTTTCGATCCTTTCTTGCAAGGCGCTGCCAGACAAGTAAAGTTATTACCGAATCAAGCGATTGAATTCAATCCATATCAACGGAAATGGGAGAAAAAACTCATCCGTTATGTAAGCTGGCGTTGGCGTACACAGGCACGAAAAGCGAGCTACTTGCAGCCGCATAAAATCAGTACATTACTCGAGAAAATTGGTATCCCAATAGATTTACAAGCGCCTTCACGTATTCGGGACCGCCTGGAGAAAGCCCTTGACTTATTGGAGGAAGAAGGCGTAATTACATTTTGGCAATACAATCAATGGAATGAAGACAGCATGTCGAAGAAAGGCTGGTTACGTGTCTGGTTGAATGCTACGATCATCATCGCGCCACCTGACGAGATTGTTAGCTATTACGATCCGATCGAGAGGAAGAAATCAATCAAGACGCCAAACAATTTTTCCTTAACGCAAACTAAAGAAGAAATTTGCAAGAACATGGGTAGTTATTTTAAGGAATGCCGCATCAATCGTGGTTTAACATTGAAACAAGTATCCGAAGAATTGAATATTTCGACATCCTATATAAGCAATATTGAACGCGGTGGTGCGTTACCGTCACACAATATCTATAAAAAGATGAAAGATTGGATAACGTAAGCCAGAATGACATACTACGTGTCAGATAAACTAAAATACGTAATTAATTATTTAAAACCGAACATACAGACGCTAAAATAGTGTTATACTAAGCAAAGCTCATCTTTTGTCGAGCTTTGCATTTTTATATGTGCAATCACAATAACTAACTCTTTTTATATTCTTAGGAAACCTGGTTCCAAATAATCCTTCTTCATTATACTATTCGTCGCATTATATCATTTGGTAGGCTATACATACCCCACGTGTAGCAATCAAAGAGGGGAATTCGCGAGCGTGAAAAACGATGCACAACGATCGGTTGGATAAGTAGGGAATTTACATCACAATGATTAAGATCCTACCAACAAAAAGCGAAAAACATACGTTAAGCAATTTTAGACATAAAGAATGCCGGTGTTTCCTACGCTAAGGAAGTATCGGCTTTCTTATTGTGCACTCGGGTGGCGTCAAGAAAATGCGGATTTACAACGCTAAGCACATTTCCTGAAGCCACCCGAGAATAGATTCTTAAAATCGAGAATTAATTTTCCTGTAACTCTTTCACTTTTCTATAAAATGTTGTTTTTTTATCCTCAGTCGTAGTCAATGATTCCCATTATGAAAATCAAAAAGCATTAGATATGCAAAAAACTCAGGTGTTTCTTGATTAACATGAGATGTGTCGATTCCACGTTCTATAAGCATATCCACTTTTAGTTCTTCGCAATTGGAGGTTATTGCATTTAACTGGGATTCAATATTGCGGGAAAGGGGATTGCCAGATCAGCTTCAACGTGCAAGTGCTTTAAACATAATAATTAACGCAATTAGTGTATGGAATACCGTATATCTAACTGAAGCAACAAAACTGTTAAATGAAAAAGGGAATTTACGAGAGGACTTATTAAAACATATTTCACCATTAAGTTGGGAACATATCAATTTTCTTGGTGAATACACCTTTGATACGAAGAAAATAGCAGATTTACATTCGTTGCGCCCTCTTATTCAATAAAAATAATAGCCGAAAATTTCCTTAACGTAGGAAATATCGACTTTCTTTATGTCGAATTTTGCTTAGCGTATGTTTTCCGCGTTTTGTTGGTAGGACCCCATTTGTGGAAAAAGTGACCAACATTTTCAAGTTTCAAGAAATGATGCCAGATTCTAAACAACCTCGAATTGTTTAGGATCTGGCATTTTTTCGAGGATAGGCATCTGCATTTCCGAGGATTCTATACAACACTCCGAGCAACCCGATCCGCAATCTCACAAAAAGTTTTTACAAGAATGGATTGGTCACTGCGTCGATACGTAATGCCCATCGAGACGAGAGGCAACTGTTGAATGGACTCGATGTAAACGACTTCTTGTGTATGCAGGTTCATGGTCGATTGGGGGACAATAGTGATGCCAATCCCCGCAGCAACTAAACCGATGACTGTTTGAAATTCGAGCGCTTCTTGTTGGATGACGGGATTACACAGGCCAAGGATTTCGGTGTAGAGGCCAGGCCATGTTCTGGGTGATAATAATACGAACGGGTATGGTTTTAAATCGTCCAGGGTGACTGCTTTTAATTCGAGTAAGGGATGTTGTTTTGGGACCGCGAGTACGCAAGGATCAATGGAAACGATTTCAGTATGGAGTGTCTCATCGAGGACAGGCGGTCTCAGGACACCGACATCGATTTCATTTTCTCGCAGCGCTTTGAGTTGGGCGGGCGTCGATAATTCGGATAGATGCACTTGGACGTTGGGGTATTGTTGTCGGAATTCCCGTAAAACGGCAGGGAGAATATCATAAGTTGCGGAACCAACGAATCCGACGTGCAAAGACCCAAGTTTTCCGAGATGAATCCGTTTTACATTTTCGATTGAACCTTCCAGCAAATCAATAATTTTTACGATGTCCTTATAGAATTGTTGTCCTGCCTCCGTTAATTCGACGCTTCGATTCGTTCTAGTAAATAATAGAACATCCATTTCTTTTTCCAAGTTTTGAATTTGTATGCTTAATGGTGGTTGCGTAATATGTAATCGTTTTGCCGCGCGGCTGAAATTTAATTCTTCCGCCACGGCGATAAAATAGCGGAGCTGTCTTAATTCCATTAGGGTGTCACCAACTTTCTAACTATTCGAAAAACATATTGTTGTTATATGAATTATATACTTCACGAATGATGACTAGCAAGCTAAACTTATAGACAACAAACGAATGGAGGAGATGTCATTGTCAACAAATGCACAGGCGGGAAAATTTGCTATTGGGGAAGCAGTGGAAAATTGGACGGGGGACGCGCAGTTTTTGGAGTATACCAATGCGGCGGATCCGATTGGAAGCGGATTCATCAGTCGGATACCTGCCAAAGAATTTGGTCCGGAGCTTTATGATGCTGGTGAAACGAGAATCGTCACATTAGACCTGAGTAGAGAATTGAAAACCGATTATTTGGCGACAAGTCCTTCCCTGCTTGCGCAATTTATGCGCATCAATGCGGGGGATTCCATTCAAACGGAACCGAATGCGACGAGTGAACTTTACTATATTATTTCAGGTGCCGGACGCACGGAAGTGAAGGGGGAAACCATTGACTGGAAACAAGGGGATTTTCTCACATTACCATCCGGATCGGCCAGTTTTCACACGGCAGCCAAGGACACAACAATTTATTATATTGTAGACACGCCTCTTCTTGACTATTTAGGCGTGAAGGCGACAGAGACCCGTTTCAAACCAACAGTATACACAGCGGAAATGGCGAAAAAACATTTGGATGAAGTAGCGAATGCTCCAGATGCGCATTTGAAAAATCGAATCTCCATTTTGTTGAACAATAAAAAGTTCGACCAAACCTTGACGATTACCCATGTGTTGTGGGCAATGCTCGGCATTGTGCCGGTTGGATCCAATCAGGCTCCCCATAGCCACAAATCGGTTGCGCTCGATTTTGTCGCGTACGCGGCACCTGGCACATATACACTGGTTGGCGACCAAATTGATCCGAAGACCAATGAAATCATTGATCCAATTCGCATCGACTGGGTGACTGGCAAGGCATTCGTTACACCGCCAGGGCTTTGGCATTCCCATCATAACGAATCGGGCGAAGCGGCTTATATTATACCCATTCAAGATGCCGGCTTGCAAACCTATTTGCGCACACTCGATATTCAATTCACGCATTATGATGAAGCCTGATGCGCGCCGTTAAATTTTGTGAAAACAATCTTCGCAGAACTGCATCTGAACAGGCAAAGGAAACCTTGCGGAAGGAGTATTCAGAACTTGTGAAGGTTTATGAAACAGGATGCATCAGACGCTGTCTACGCTGTAGAGTTAAACCGTTTTGCCAGATTCAATTGCAAACTATTGAAGCAGAGGATGCTGAGGCATTGGTGGAGAAGGTTGTTCAATATATGAACGTGAAATCGTGTTCGGTTGATTAATAATTAGAAAGCATTTGAATGTATAGTAGATAAGTTGAAATAAGTAATTGATGAAGTAATGGAAGACAACGAAGGACTGAAAGTTTGTCTAGATTGCAATGCTAAAAAAGAATATAAATAAAAAATGGATCGTAAAACAAATAAGTTTGCGATCCATTTTTTATGGTTCACGGGGTTAATCATTCTACATTACAAAGACCCTCTTTAAACCGAATTCAAGTTTTTGGGAATTCTGTTCATTTTACATGATTGGAACAGTATTCAACCTTTGTTGGTGCCTATCGCCAGTTAAATGGTGTTTAATAGTTAGGTAGAGAAGGAGACAACATAATGAAATAAATTGTTTTTCTTAGAATATTTCTTTCCTGCTGCTAATGTCTTTAATGCATTATGTGCTTTAAACATACTAATTAACGCAGTAAATGTATGGAATGCCGTATGTCTAACTGAAGCAACAAAACTGTTAAATGAAAAAGGAAATGTGTCGGTTGAACTAATATACGTAGTTAATTATTAAAAACCGAACATACGGACGCTGAAATCATGTTATACTAAGCAAAGCTCATTTTTTGTCGAGCTTTGCATTTTTATATGTACAACTACAATAACTATCTCATTTTATTTTCTTAAGAAACCTGGTTCCAAATAATCCTTCTTAGCTTTTTACTCATCGCATCATATTAATTGGGATGCTATACATTTCCCACGAGCATCAATTAAGAAGGAGGGTGTTCAGAGCGTGAAAAACGATGCACAACGATCGGTTGGATAAGTAGGAGATTTACATCCCAATGATTGTACAAAACGCGATGTTATTTCAGTAGGATGCAAGCAAAATATTGGAGTAAGTAAATGTCTGCAAACAATTAAATCTACAGTAAGAACATACAAGCGCCACAAAGTGATATACTATGCGGGGCTCGAATTTAAAGCAATGAAGAAACCATATGCTTAATATGTTCTTATTGAACATGGTTCCAAATAATCCTTGTAAGTTCAATATTCCCCGCGCCATACTGTCTAACCATCATCAAGTACTGCACGTAAAGTAATCTAGGAGGGAAGCCTTGAATGCATTAAGTTAATTGGAACAGAAGGGTAATTAGATTTTTGATAGTAACCTGATCGACGTTAAAAGTATATGATGATGGATTAAATTATCCTACGTTATATAAAGTATTACGTTAACGGACCAGGCGTTGCATAGAGCATATAATCAATAAATACATGACATGTCGAGTTAAGAAAGTAAAATGCATTGTTAACATCGTAAAGCGGCTTGCAAAGGTTTGTGCAAGAAATCCATATAAAATAATATACACCGATGAAAAACTTACATCAAAACAACGTCAAGATTGATGTGAACATGCTAAATAATTATAATAAGTCGAGTGTAAAATCCGCCTTAAAAATCGTTAATATCTCAATATCACAAGTATACTTTCCATTGATACGTTACTTCCTATAATTTATATTATGTTCGGGGCGTTCTACGATCTATACATATTCTATACTCCGGGTATCCTTCTCGCCCTAGCTTTCTAAGCGGTTTTTATGATCTTTAGTCTTAATGTTATCAAAGTCAATATGTTCCACACTGTACTCAATGATATCATTAATAAATAACTTATGATCTTTTGCGAACTTCTTAACGGATTCCAATAACTCTTGATCGTACGTCGTTTTATATTGGATTCGATCTGCCGGCCGTAAATTCTTATCGTATTCAATAACTCCTGCAGCTAATACGTTCTGTAAGCCGTTTTCTAATAAATAGTTGCTATATGTATCAAGTTCTTCAGATAATTCCTCTAAGTGCTCCAAAATTTCCTGACTGATATTCGTACGGAATTTAATCCGTGTTTCATCTGTAGTTTGAACCATTTTTCCGCCCACTAATTTCCACATTGGCTATTCCTCCTAACTTAACGAAACTCGTAAATAGTAAATTCACGAGTTCACTTTTTGTAATCGATCCGTTTGTTGTAACGCCTGAATATTTGCAGAACCTGTTGCAAACATCGCCATACGTAATTCTAGTTCACGAACTTCCATTGTCTGGAAAACGCTCTCGGCGGATTCGGTAGCTTCTTCTAAAATCGCGCGACCAAAACCGACAAAATCTGCACCGAGCGCAATACATTTTGCAGCATCGACACCTGTATGAAGTCCACCGCTTGCAATCAGTAATTTATCACGCATATAAGGCTCGACCATCTGTAGTGAATCTGACGTTCGAATTCCCCACTCACTAAATGCCGCCGCTGCTTGCTGTTTGATTGTGGTTGTACGGTATTTCTCCACTTGACTCCAAGATGTCCCTCCTGCCCCGGCTACGTCAATGAATGACACACCGATATCTAGAAGTTTCTTGGCAATTTGCCCATCTATTCCCCATCCAACTTCTTTAATCCCGACCGGAACCGATAATTCATTGCATAGTTTCTCGATTTTAGATACTAAATTACTAAAATTCGTATTTCCTTCAGGCTGGATGACTTCTTGTAAAACATTTACATGCAAAACTAACGCATCCGCATCCGTATATTTGATGATTTGCCGACATTCGTCAGCAGAAAATCCATAATTTAACTGCACTGCACCTAAATTCGCGATAATAGGGGCTGTTGGGGCGTATTTTCGTAAGGCAAATGATGGACGGAATGCTTTACTTTCTATTAAAGCGCGTGTCGAACCTAACGCCAGTGCCCAGCCTCTTTGTTCCGCAGCAAGTGCGAGATTTCGGTTAATCGTTTCCGCAAAATCCGCACCACCCGTCATCGAACTAACTAAAAAAGGTGTTTTACATGATTTATGTAGAAAATTTTGCTCCGTATTAATTTCGTCAAATGCTAATTCAGGTAAGGCATTATGTAGAAATTCATACTGCTCCAAACCTGTTGTGATCGCATCTCCAGTCACATGTTCATCCAGCACGATTTGAATATGTTGTGCTTTCCGGTCATTCAATTGCTTGCCCATGATTTTAGCTCCTATCTACTGATGCATCCATTTCTGTCGCTGTCGGTTATTATGAATTATAGCTGTTCTATTTTGATTACACAAAAATAAAAAAGCTCTGATTATGAAATCGAAGCTTTTTACGTTTTAATACGTTGACACTACAGATCTTTTCCGCTTTTCATCCGTTATTTGTCCTTGTTCAAGGTAAATAATACGATCGCTGAGGCGTTCTGCTTCGTCGTGATCATGCGTCACAATAATGAACGGAATTTTCCACATGTTATGTAAACGTAAAAGCTCATCTTGACACTGTTTCCGTGTTTCTTTATCAAGGGCCGATAACGGTTCATCCAGCAATAACACGGAAGGTTGTGTGGCAAGTGCTCTCGCCAATGCTACACGTTGTTTTTCTCCACCTGAAATCTGGTGGGGATACTTTTGCAACAAATGCTTAATCCCTAGTACTTCCAGCAATTGGCGAATCATTTCATGACTTTCTTTTCGTTCGCTGTTTCTCACGCCAAACCAAATATTCTTCTCCACTGTCATATGTGGGAATAACGCATAGTCTTGGAATAAATACCCGACTTTTCGATCACGAGCGGGCACCGGTTTTTCACCGGTTGTAAAAAATGTGCATTCATTCGAAAGAATTAAGCCGTGATCTGGGTGTGCGAGCCCTGCAATAGTGTCCAGAATCGTTGTTTTACCTGAGCCGGATGGACCAACTAACACGATGATTTCATTACACATTTCAAAATGAATGTTCATCTCAAAATGTGCGAGTTGTTTAGTGATTTCTACATGTAACATGTCAAATCCCCCTAGACTCAAGATTTCGTAAACCGTCTAATATTGCGCTTGCTCCACCAATTCACCCATAAAATCAAACCGAAGCCAAACGTACTGATCATGACGACCCAAAACGTCGCTTTTTCCATTTGTCCCGACTCTACCGCGAAATAAATCGCCATCGGAATCGTGTCCGTTCTACCCGGTATGTATCCCGCAAGCATTAACGTAGCGCCGAATTCACCAAGACCTCTTGCGAATGAAAGCACCAATCCAGCCAACAATCCAGGCCAAGCGAGTGGAAATACAATGAACCAGAATACGCGCCATTCAGAAGCACCCATTGTACGCGCAGCATTCGATAATCGTTCATCAAGACTTTCAAATGCGGCCGCTGCACTTTGATACATTAACGGAAATGATACGACAATCGAAGCGATAACAGCGCCGATCCATGTGAAAACAATTTGGAAATCGAACCATTCAAGCAACCAACTGCCGATCCAACCCTTTTTACCGAATAAAATGAGTAAACCGAAGCCGACGACGGTCGGAGGTAACACAAGCGGTAATAAAAATAAGGCTTCCACTATGCTTTTACCAAAAAAATCACGCTTCGCAAGCATATATGCAATGAACACACCTGCTACAAACACAACGAAAGTGGAGATAGCAGCTACTTTCAGAGATAATAATAAAGGGGAGTAATCCATATCTAGCACACTTCTCCCCTCCTTTCATTTACTTAAATCCGAACTTCTGCAACGTTTCTTTTCCTTCGTCGCCAGTCAAATAATCAAGGAATTGCTGCGCGGCTTCCTGGTGCATAGATTCAGCAATGACAGCACCAGGGTATACGATCGGCTCATGCCAGCCCGCTTCAGCTTCTGCCAATACTTTTACATCATTGGAAACGAATGCATCGCTTGAATACACAACGCCATAATCTGCGTTACCCATTTCCACATGTGTCAGCACTTGCCGTACGTCTGAGCCAAGAACTAATTTGTCCTGCAAAGGTTCCCATAGATCCAAGCTGTCTAATGTTTGTTTCGTATAGCGACCAACCGGAACCGATCCTGGCTCGCCCACTGCGACATGATCAAGGGTCGCTGTATTCAAGTCTTCGAATGAAGAAATCGCACTATCGGAATCTTTTTGTGTAATTAATACGAGTGCATTTTTCGCGAAATTTTTTCTTGACTCATTGAGGATTAAATCTTTATCTTCCATGTCGTTCATATCGTTTGAACTGGCAGACAAGAATACGTCAGACGGGGCACCATTTTCAATAGTCGTTGCCAATTTCCCAGAGCTTCCAAAATTGTATGTTACGGTAATACCTTCATGCGCTTCTTCAAAAGGCCCTTTTAACTCTACCAAGGCATCTGTCAAGCTTGCCGCAGCAGAAACTACTAGTTCAACTTCGGGGTTTTCCTGATCTACAGCGCCTGCTTTTTCAGTTTCATTCGCATTTGAACATCCTATCAGAAATATCGTGAGTAGAATAGACAATGTAGAAAGTAAGAATCGTCTCATTATATACTACCCCCTGCTGCTTTATAAAGTATAACTAGATATACCTAAACATAACTAATTATGTTTAAAATTATCATAGTATGCATTGTAAAACTTGTCAATTTTGCAATTGGGGATGAGATGTTGGAATATAGATATACTATTGTTGGAGGGTTGAGACATGACAAATCTAGAACATGATATTTCCTATACTACCGATGAAATCGCCCAATTATTAAAAGTCTCGAAGTTAACAGTGTATGACATTATTAAAAAAGGAGAAATCCGTGCCTATCGTGTGGGACGTCAAATGCGTGTCGATGCTGTAGATTTGACAGCGTATAAAGAACGACTGAAAAGCGGCGGTGAATCGACGCCGGTGTCTTCGAAGTCGATGATTCCACAAGTCACGGTGCCGGAATCTGTAACTGACAAACAAATCATCATCAGTGGACAGGATTTGAGCTTAGACATCATGGCCAGTCACATAGAAGAATCCGGACTCTTTCGTCCACTGCGCTCTTTCTCTGGCAGCTTGAACAGTTTGATCAAGATGTATCAAGGACAAGCCGACATTGTCAGTACGCATTTATTTGACGGAGAAACTGGTGAGTATAATATGCCATATATTAAACGTCTACTTACTGGACGCTCGTATATGGTACTCAACTTGCTCGGCAGGAAGGCTGGGCTGTATGTACAAAAAGATAATCCGAGAAATCTGCAGAATTGGTCAGACCTTGGACAATCAGGTATCCGCCTTGTCAACCGTGAGAGAGGCTCAGGGGCTCGAGTCTTACTGGATGAGCAACTACGTCTCGCAGGAATCACAACTCGTTCTATCATCGGTTATGACGACGAGGAACTAAATCATATGGCCGTAGCGACACGCATCGCATCTGGTCAAGCAGATGTAGGAGTCGGAATCGAAAAAACCGCCCGATTAATCAACGTAGACTTCATTCCATTGATTCAAGAGCAGTATGACTTAGTGTTGATCAAAACGCCTGAGAATGAAAAGCTGCGCGGGCTCGTAGTGGAAATATTGAACTCAGCCCCGTTCAAAGAAAAACTGGCCGCGATTGGTGGTTATGACTTGACGAAGACTGGAACTATTTTGTATGAAACTGTATAGCAAACGTGACCGTTCATCAGCTTCTGTGGGGACATCACTAACGAGTAGAGCGAGTGCAAGTATCGCTCAATCAACTCGTGTAAGCGCTCATAGTTCATGCATAACCGCTCAATGACCAGCGCCAACCGCTCTATCACGATCCGTAGCCGCTCATACGTTACACCAAGCGCCCTATCAAGACTTGTATCCGCTCAATAGCCTCTGAATCTCTGAACATTTGAACGGTAAAACAACGAATAGTACCCTATCAGATGAAACATTCAATGAAATCTCGCAATCTCCCTTCAAAAAAGTAACCCACCTTCATAAAGGCGGGTTACTCTCTATTGTTCTCATATTATTCTTCAATCGAATCTGTTTCATAATACATTTCTTCTTGCGTTTCAAAGCGGTTATATCTCAACGTGAACAAATAAAATACATGAGTGGCGACCACTTTCAGCAGCGCATATGCCGGAATCCCGAGAATCACTCCAGCGACGCCGAACAGTGAGCCTGCTGTCAGTAAGACAAAGATGATTGTGATCGGATGAATATGCAGTGATTTCCCCATGATCTGAGGCGAAATAAATTTCCCTTCGATCACTTGCACAATCGTCCACACAATCGCGAGCTTCACGAGCATGAATGGCGACGTAACCATCGCAATAATAGCAGCAGGCGTGATCGCAATCACTGGACCAAGGTACGGCACGATACTCGTGAACATCGCAAGTACACCGAGTAGCAACGCATACTTCATTTTAATAATCAGGAAGCCAATCGATACCATGATTCCAATCGCAATTGCAACTAAAATCTGTCCTTGAATGTACGCGCTGATTTGTCTATCCGCATCACGGAATATAACTGATGCATCGTCACGCAAACGTGGTGGCAACATGCGCAAAATCATCTGTGGTAACTTCTCGCCATCCTTCAGTAGATAAAATAGAATAAGTGGCACGGTGACGATACTCAAAATAATTCCTGTAAGCGCGGAAACGAATGAAGTTACGCCTGATGCGATACCGCCTATCGTCTCTGTGAAGAACTTCCCGATGCTCTCAAAGCCGGAATCGAGGAACGTATTGACATTAAAGTTGAACCCTTGATAGACAGAGCCGAAAATGGAGTTCCGTAAAAAGTGGTCCGTATCTAAGATCAACTGTTTGAAATACGTTGGAAATTCCTCGAATAAATTGATCGTCTGCAAACGTAGGAACGGTAGCACTAAGAAAATGACTAGTGTCAATAAACCAGCGGCGGCCAGCAAGATGATTAAAATGCCATAGACGCGTGGTATACGTAAACGTTCTTCCAGAAAGCGTAGAATCGGACGCATTAAATAGTATAAAATCGTCGCGAGTACGACCGGTAAAACGACAGTTGAGAAAAATACTTGAATCGGATAGAAAATAAATGAAATTTGAGTGAAGACCAAGATGATCAATCCAATGAACAATAAACACAGCAATACAAACAATGTAGATTGACCACCGAGAAATCCGACGATGGGTGATGTCGAACGAATAGACCAGAAATCTCGTAAAGAAGACTTTTTTGGTGGCTGCCTCAATGTCTCACTCCCCTTTTATTCGATCCGTCAGGGTGTAGTTAAAAACGAACGGATCTCTTCTCTATTTTTATCTAGATCAATTTCAATGACAGACCCTGCATGACTATAGGAAGTAAAGGAATAACTGCCCTCTACTGGAATACGTAATGTTTGCAGATCTAGTTTTCGTTTTGCGATAACGGTCAGCACTTTAGTCAGCTCGTCCTTCGTAGTTAAATCTGTTTCAATAAAGTTGTCGAGTGCACCGGCAAGTTTTGGCGCTTGCAAAACAGTCGACACAGTAAACAGCTCGTCTTTCATGGCCTGAATGACTTCTTGCTGGCGATTGACTCGACCAAAGTCGCCTTCGTCATCTGCGCGAAATCGAGCATACCCGAGTAGCTCTTTACCGTTCAACCGCTGTACGCCTGGTTTTAACGTAACACCGATTTTTTCGGACATTTCATTCTGTACATTCATTTCAAGGCCATTTGGAAATGCAATATCCATAATCGATTCGAAATTGTCGAAATCGACGACTGCGTAGTGATGAATTGGAATATTGAACATCCCTGAAATCGTTTCTTTTGCAGTTTGGACTCCACCTAAATAGTAGGCGGTATTAAGCTTGTACGACTGGTACCCTGGAATTTGTGCGTAAATATCACGCATGAATGAAATTAAATGCGCAGTTCCAGCAGTTTGATCCCAGGACAGCACCATCATCGTATCCGTACGATATTTTCCGGAACCGTCATTGTCGACGCCGAGCAATAAATAATTTTCCGTCGTCGGATCTTCTGGACTTAATAAATCGCCCTGAAACTCCCCCGGATTCATCTTACTACCTGCCGTCATGGCCTTGCCTTGTTTATATTGAAAGTAACTATACGCTGATATGGTGATCGTGAAAAGCAATAGTAGAGTCATAAAAACTCTACCCACGCGTAATTTACGCTTCTTTTTTCTACGTTGTGGCTGTTGTTCGTCGAAGTGTTCGTCCATGTAGCATTCATTCCTCCATTATCCGTGTGTATCCTGTTATGAGGACGTTTCTGTTCACAACGGGTTGCGTCCAGTCACGAGCTTTGCTTGGCGGATCGACCTATTTGCAACGCTAGCACTAGCATAGCCACAAATAAAACAAGAAATACGAACAATGTTACGTAATGATTTTCGGTGTAGTCATATAACGTAGCGATGAGTAATGGTAAGATTCCACCAATGATGAAACCACCTGTTTGCATCATCGCGGTCCATGAATTGGTTTCTTCTGCCGTATCGGTCGCGTCCATCGGCAGTAGCAGACAGATTGGGAATAATCCACCAAGCGGAATTCCCATAATGACAACGCCGATCGCAAACCACAATGGATCTGCTGTCCACATCAACCCAATCGAGACAATACCAAGCGACAGAATGCCGACAAGTGCCGGTGTTCTGCTTGTCAACTTCTGTAAAATAACAGGAAAACCGATATTCATAAAAATTTGCACGATCGTCATCCCACTGAGCAATGCCCCCGCTTGTAGAAGCGTCATACCGTTCGACACTGCAATCGGAACGAGATACGTCAAAACGGAAAAGAATAATGCTGCCTGTAAACCAAAGAAAATCAGGAAGCTCCATGCCTGTTTATTGCGCCAAGGATTCTTCCCTTTTTTAACGGATTGCTTTGTTACTTGTTTCACTTCGATTGGATACGCTGCGGTGACAGCCCACGCAATGATGCCAAAAATCGCAATTATGGCCCAAACTGCAAGTGCGAAGCCATATGAATGAGCTTTTTCATAAAAAACGCCTGTCAATCCCGTGCTCAGCGTTGCCCCCATTCCCATGCCGAATGAATAAATGCCAACGACTATAGCAACATGCATCGGAAAGTATTGCTTGATCAATGCTGACAATAACGGTCCAATAACAGCAATCGCCACACCTGCAATGAAAGCGGTCAGTACTAACACACTGAACGAAGTGACAAAAAAACGCATGGCAGTTGCTACAGCAAGTAACGACAACATCAAGTACATCGTTTTGTTCAAGCCGATTGCCTGATTCAGTATGGGCGCTAGCATGGCGAAGACGCCCATACAGATAACCGGAATAACAGTCAGGAGACTCACTTCGGTGTTCGACAACAACAAATCATCACGGATGATGTCTAGCATTGGTCCAATTGACGTAATCGCTGGCCGTAAGTTGAGCGCGACGATAAAGATCGCCAATAGTAATAGACCTTGAGTAGTTTTAGAGCGCAAGATAAAGACTCCTTTTGCATGTGATACGTATCTATTACCTATCGTCATTATATCGTAAAATGAAATTGTAAACAGTACTAGTTCAAACATTCCATTTCACGTAATTTTAATGTATACTAGGAACATTGTGAAATTAGGAGGATATTATTTATGTTAGCAGTTAGTAATGTAAGTCTTCGCTTTGGCGACCGCAAGCTATTCGAAGACGTCAATATACAGTTCAATCCAGGCAATTGCTATGGATTAATTGGAGCGAATGGCGCTGGTAAATCAACGTTTCTTAAAATACTATCAGGTGAACTTGAACCTCAAACAGGTAATGTGATTCTTGGAAAAGATGAACGTTTGGCTGTCCTAAAGCAGAACCACTTCGAGTATGAAGAGTTCGTCGTGATGGATCTCGTCATCATGGGGCATAAAGAGCTATATGAAGTCATGAAAGAAAAAGACGCGATTTATATGAAGGAAGACTTCTCCGACGAAGACGGCATGCGTGCAGCTGAACTGGAAGGCGAATTCGCCGAGATGAACGGATGGGAAGCGGAATCTGAAGCTTCTGTACTCCTTCAAGGTCTTGGTGTTCCGGAAAGTTTGCATCACGTTACGATGGCGGAGCTTGACGGATCAAGCAAAGTAAAAGTATTACTTGCACAAGCATTATTCGGCAAACCTGATGTATTACTGCTAGATGAGCCGACAAACAACTTGGATCTGAAAGCTATTCAATGGCTTGAAGAATTCTTGATCAACTTTGAGAACACTGTCGTCGTCGTTTCCCACGACCGTCATTTTTTGAATAAAGTATGTACACACATTGCGGATCTTGACTTTAGTAAAATTCAGATCTACGCAGGTAACTATGATTTCTGGTATGAGTCAAGTCAATTGGCGTTGAAACTATCTCAAGAATCAAACAAGAAAAAAGAAGAGAAAGTAAAAGAATTGCAAGCGTTTATCGCACGTTTCAGTGCCAACGCATCGAAATCCAAACAAGCCACATCCCGTAAAAAGACATTGGAAAAAATCGAACTAGATGATATCAAACCATCTTCACGCCGTTATCCTTTCGTGAACTTTACTATTGGCCGTGAAATCGGTAACGACGTCTTAACGATTAAAGATGTCACAAAAACGGTGGATGGTAAAACGTTTATTAAAGATGCGACCTTTACACTCAATAAAGAAGATAAAGTGGTGTTGATCGGTAACCCACTTGCAAAATCTGCTTTGCTCGATATGCTAGCTGAGGAAACAGAGCCCGATACAGGAGCTATCAAATGGGGTGTGACGACAACTCGTGCCTACTTCCCTATGGATAACTCGAAATACTTTGAAGGATCCGAGCCGACATTAGTTGATTGGCTCCGTCAATACTCGCCTGAAGATGAAACAGAAACATTCTTGCGCGGATTCCTAGGACGTATGTTGTTCTCTGGAGAAGAAGTGAAGAAAAAGCCAAACGTCTTATCAGGTGGAGAAAAAGTTCGCTGTATGTTATCAAAAATGATGCTGACAAGCGCAAACGTTCTTCTTCTTGATGAGCCAACCAACCACTTGGACTTGGAATCTATCCAAGCACTGAACAATGGTTTGATTGCGTTTAAGGGCGCGATGATCTTCACATCTCATGACCATCAGTTCATCCAAACAATTGCGAATCGTGTAATCGAAATCAACGATGATGGAACAATCTTTGATAAAATGATGACATATGATGAGTATTTGGAATGGAAAGGTCAAAAAGCTTAATCTGTAGTTGGCATAAAAACTCCCCTGGAAGTATTGCTTCTAGGGGAGTTTTTTGCGTTTGACTTCTATGTAATGTACAATAGTGAATCGTAAAAACAACGGTCAACGCCTTTTTTACTTTCGTTTTTGCGAATAATTGTCTTGTAGTGCTCTATTAAGTAATGAAATCGATCGGTCAATCTCGAACTTTATCGTATCTTTGTAGGCTTTTACTTTCTCCAAGTCACCTATGCGATAGATATAAAGTGTCTGCATTTCCGTCCCCTGCTTATGGACCGGATGTCTGACGATGAGACCATCGTTAAGTAGATCATGTAGTGACTTGTATACTTCAGACTTAGTCGGTCGATAACCAAGATCTCTAAAATGATCTATAAGGTCGTCTAATATTTGTAAGCCATACAAGTTCCCTTCTTCCGCCTTGTTGAGCATGTAGAGCTTTAAAAAGGCTCTCTGACGAATGACAAATGTACTCTTCATTGCTCTTTCCCTCCTTAGTTACTGTACGTGTGCTATCTATAGTATACCAAAAAATGAGATGCGAGGATTATTGTAACAAGAAGGATTATTTGGAACCAGGTTTTACTAGAACTATTCAATATGTTTATAGATGGATTTGTTTGGTTATTCGTAATTAAATCGTATATTTCAAGTTTTGGTTATTTTGATCTTAAAAAGAATTAGAAGAAAACTAGATTTCCCTACTAAAAAAATTATTGATTAAATATTGATTTATACTGTACGTGTGCTATTTTTGGTGTGCCATAAAATGGAGTGCGAGGTTTATTATAACAAGAAGGATTATTTGGAACCGGGTTTTACTAGAACTGTTCAATATGTTTATAGATGGGTTTGTTTGGTTATTCGTAAAAAAACGTATATTGTGAGTTTTGTTTTTCCAATTCTGAAAGACATTAGACGAAAAATAGAATGCCCTACTAAAGAAATTACTGGTTAGATAGTGGATGAAATGGACAAGATGTTTGAGTATTCAGCTACACGCTTCGGAGTGAGTTACGTATCGTTTCCCCTACTTTTTTTATTCCACATGAATAGCTTCCACCAGTAAGGGAATAACACCTAGTAAAAGGAGGTTTTTCATTATGAAACGCAATCTATGGTTTTTAACGATTGCATTGCTTCTCGTGCTCGTCGGATGCTCAAACAAGCCTGCTACGTCCATTGACGGTAAGACTGACTCTCCTAAGACAAATCAAGAAGGAACGAACGGTGATACGTCAGAACAACAGGACAACAAAGATGCGAATCTGACTGATGTAGCGTTACTTGATTACTTTCTTCCGGATGGTTCGAGCGCACATTATAAAGGTGTCGGCAATGAATTTGCTGAGCTAGACATCACCGTTGCAAGACCTGCGCAAGACTATGTCGTAATTCATGAAAACAACGGTGGATCATTCGTTCAAAAAGTGTATAAACTTAATGGAGATGAAATTCAAGTATTGCAGGAAGAACACATTGAATTAGACGCTGCAGTTCCAACGACGGAAGAGCTAGAGTCCATGAAGCCGATCCGAACCTATTTGAAAGGTCCAATTGAAGTAGGTACGACATTTGATGACTGGAAGATTGTCGAGATGGACGCTTCAGTGGAAACCCCCTATCAGCAATTTGAAGATGCGGTCGTGATCGAGCAAGTAGGAAAAGACTTTGTGAACAGGATCTATCTCGTGAAGGATTTTGGAGAAGTTAAGCGTGAATCGATGATGTCAATGGAAGGTGAAGAGGAATTTGTTGTGACATCGAGTCTTGAAACGGTGACACAACCGTAATTTACTGCAAACGAAAAGGCGCCGCAATGGGCGCCTTTTCTAGTGGTTTAGATTTTAACAACGTTAGCTGCTTGTAGACCACGGTTTCCTTCGACAACTTCAAATTCAACCTGTTGACCTTCGTCAAGAGATTTGAATCCGTCGCCTTGGATTGCTGAGAAGTGTACAAAGATGTCTTCTTCTCCGTCAACTTCGATAAAACCGAAGCCCTTTTCTGAGTTAAACCATTTCACTGTACCTTGTTTCATTCGATTACCTCCAAAAAAATATAAATACTTTAATACACGAACCTTAGCATACAAAAAAATTCACGTATTACAAAAGTTGCCGACGTCGCCGATCCCTTTTGTAATACGTGAATCACTTAGCATACGGTCGTTCAATTAATTTACTTACGTTTAGTATAACATATTGGGCTTCTTTGTCAATTAATAAAAATCGCATTTACTGAATGTTCTCACGATATGTTTGGTTCCCCGTCTAACAACACAATGATTCCGTGATACAACTGCAAATCTCCTTCACAGCCATTGCAATAGTATTTTTCAGATGTGGACCAAAATGCATGGAAGCAACCTTTGCGTATTTCATAATGTTCAAAACACGGTTCCATCTTCCCGAGCAGTTCTTTAACATATGATTCTGTATCAATTTTATTCGTAAATGTTTTGGATGAGACACAGTAGTCCCTCCACTCTTCAAACATCCACCACGGCTCAAAGTCCGCCTTCATGTATACCACTTCATACATTCAGTAAGCACTCCTTTACCTTGCGCAATGCAGGAATGATATTCATTCTAGCAAATTCAACTCGCTAATCAAAGTAAATTGATTCTTGTTGCGTAATATATGAGTTTTCGACCATTTTCGGCTATAATTGAGGTAGGCTCCAGTAACCTTACTGTCTGCACGATAAATGAAACCTTTTCGTCGTTAATCCGTAAGTATTATATAGAGTCAGAATGGAAGGCGGCCTAAAACATCATGAATAATTTAAAAAACTTCTTCACACGACATGCACTAATGGCTCCGACTAGTTTCCTAACATGGGTAATCCTAATTGGCGGTACAAGCATGAACTTTTTCATAGGCTCCGCAATCGGGATCGCAATGTATGCTGGAGGCAACGTAGCCATTAAAGAACTGCAGTTACGCTCTACATTAAAAAAATTCGGGATGGCACGCTCTGAATATAAACATATTGAACAGCAACTGAATGAATCTAAACGAAAGCTAAAACAGCTCGGAAATATGTACGGACAAGTCCGTTCAATCCAAGCATTCAGACAAGTATACGATATGTCTTCAATGGCCCGACGCATCATTAAGATTGTCCAGTCCAACCCGAGAAAATTTTACCAAGTTGAAAGTTTTTTCTACGCCCATCTTGATTCCGTTGTAGAATTAACATCGAAATACAGCCTACTCGTTAATCAACCATTAAAAGACCAAGATATCAAAGTCGCATTACAACATACCCGCGAAACATTATCTGATTTGAGTCTCGAAATGGAACGAGATCTACGTAACGCCGTATCAACTGATTTAGAACAGCTTCGAATGGAAATTGATTACGTCGATATTACACTCAAAAGAGACAAACCGTTGCTTCAATCGAAAGGGGAACATTCTAATGACAGATAAAAACGTACTACAAGAAAAATCAGTGGACGACTTGCTTGGTAATCCATTCGATATGGATGCTAGCCTGCTTCCAAAAGAAATGGAGAATTCGCTGTCCGACACAGCGGCACCCGCTAAATTGATTGACCGATTAACACCCGAAGAACAAGATAAAGCACGTCAATTGGCTTCACAGATTCCTGTCGGTAATTACGAGGCCGTCATTTCCTACGGTGCCAATGCACAAAATGAACTATCCAACTTCTCTCACAAAATGCTCGATCACGTTCAAGGCAAAGATATCGGACCTGTCGGTGATGTATTGAATGAATTAATGGCCAAGTTATCTGAAATCGATACAGATGATCTATCAGATAAAAAGAAATCTGGTCTAAGCCGTTTATTTAACAAGGCTACTCGCCCGATCAAAGAAATCATGACGAAATACGAAAAACTCGGCACACAAGTCGATAAAATAAGCGTTCAACTGGAGCATTCCAAACGTGGTTTAATGGAAGACGTTCGCATGTTGGACAATTTGTACGAACAAAATAAAACCTACTTTCAAGCATTGAATGTCTATATTGCCGCTGCAGAATTAAAGATTGATGAAATCAATAGTACAATCATTCCAGAACTGCATAAAAAAGCACAGCAAGCAGATGATCAAATGATGGTTCAAGAAGTTAACGACATGGCACAATTTGTGGACCGTTTAGAAAAACGTTTATACGACTTGCAACTATCCCGTCAAATTACCATTCAGAGTGCGCCACAGATCCGTATGATCCAACAAACGAACCAAACGTTGGCTGAGAAAATCCAGGCATCCATCATGACAGCCATCCCGCTGTGGAAGAACCAGATTGCGATTGCCCTAACGCTAAACCGTCAGCAAAAAGCCGTGGAGTCACAAAAGCTCGTCACAAAGACAACGAACGATTTGTTGCTTCGTAATTCCGAGATGTTGAAAGTGAATAGTATCGAAACAGCCAGAGAGAATGAAAAAGGTATTATAGAAATCGATACGTTGAAAACGACACAGGAGAACTTGATTCAAACGATTGAAGAAACATTGCTAATCCAAGCAGATGGACGCGCAAAACGCAAAGCTGCTGAGACCGAGATCGCGAGAATGGAACAAGAACTCAAGACCCGTTTACTCGCCGTATATGAAGAGTCACAAAACCGTCCCTCATAAGGGAGACGGTTTTTTGTTGGTGTAAATGCAAGTTCGAAATGATACGCGTGATGTTGGGCTGTGAGCGGTTGTGGGGTCTCTATGATCGCTTGTGCAGTGGCTATGAGCGATTGGGAACCCGAATAGAGCGGATCAGAGATGTCATAGAGCACATAACAATGTTCTAAGAGCACTTGAACAGATCAATGAGCGGCACCGCGATTGCCCCCACTAACTCCTCACGAATTGAACATCAGAACACAACAAAAAGTTGATCGTAAGTGCAAGGCGACTCGAGGAGGATCATGCCCGACAGGTGAGACAACTAAAGGAACGCAGTGACTAGTTGGCTCAATGCGGGCCCTCCCGAACGCGTCCGCCTGGAACGTCGATCAACGATGCCATCGCCTTTCCCATCTCTTCACTCTCCAATAAAAAGAAGAGACGATTCAATTAAGAACCGTCTCCCCTTCACTATCTATTCACTCAAAATACGTCTTATAATATCCGCCGACCTTGCCTGAATTGTCTACGACAAAGATAAACTCTTCCGTTTCATTCTTCACTTCATAGGTCTTCCCCACTGTCAGCATATTACTAACCAAATACTTCGCAGCATCGGTATGGGTACACGTCACCGTCTTCAACGTAGGTTCATCCAACCATTGTAAATATGACATAAAATCTCTCCTTCCCTAAATAAAAGCGACCCGCTGATTAGCGGGTCACTTGGTGTGTGTTAATTAAGAACCTAGTAGAAGGTCTTCAGGGTTTTCAAGCAACTCTTTAACCATCTTCAAGAATCCTACTGAATCTTTACCATCAATTACACGGTGATCGTAAGAAAGTGCAACATACATCATTGGGCGAATTTCAATATTGTCCCCAATAGCTACTGGACGCTTCTGAATTGTATGCATACCCAAGATTCCTACTTGTGTACCGTTAAGGATTGGAGTAGACAATAGTGAACCAAATACTCCACCGTTTGTAATGGTGAATGAACCGCCTGTCATATCAGCCATTGTCAACTTATTGTCGCGGGCTTTTTTCGCAAGTTCTCCGATAGATGCTTCGATTTCAGCAAAGCTCTTACGGTCTGCATCGACTACGTTTGGTACAACTAGTCCACCGTCAGTAGATACTGCGATACCGATATCGAAGTAGTTCTTCAACAGAATTTCATCGCCATCGATTTCAGAGTTAACATATGGATATTTCTTCAATGCTGCTACGACAGCTTTCGTGAAGAATGACATGAAGCCTAGACGTACATCGTTTTGCTCGAAGAACTGATCTTTTTTGCGTGAACGAAGTTCCATCATTTTCGACATATCGATTTCATTGAAAGTCGTCAACATTGCTGTGGATTGTCTTACTTCAAGCAAACGCTTAGCGATTGTTTGACGACGACGAGTCATTTTCTGACGCGTAATACGGCCGTCATCCTTTGCTTCTGCTTTAGCAGCTGGTGCCGCAGGAGCTTTAGGTGCTGGAGCGTTGTTGTGAGCAGATACATCTTGCGCGCGGACGCGACCCATTGGATCAACTGGTGATACGTCTGCAAGATTAATACCTTTTTCACGAGCAAGCTTGCGTGCTGCTGGGCTTGCAATAGTGCGGTCTGAAGAAGAAGTTTCTTCCGTTGCAGCCGCTGCTGGAGCTGGTGTTTCTTCTTTTTGTGCTGGTGCTACTTCAGTTGCTTGTGGAGCTTGTTGTGCCGGCGCACCTGAACCTTCACCTACAATCGCGATTACTTGGCCAACTTCAACTGTGTCGCCTTCTGCAGCCAATAGTTCGGATAACACGCCTGCTTCTTCCGAAATGACTTCGACGTTCACTTTATCTGTTTCCAATTCAACGATGAATTCACCTTTATCTACGTTTTCACCGGGTTGTTTTAACCATTTTGCAATTGTACCTTCTGTAATTGATTCTGCTAGTTCAGGTACTCTGATCTCTGCCACAATAAATTCCTCCTCGTAGGTATACCGTTTTTCTAACGGGTAAGCTACTTTGTATAAGTAGTTTTACATGTAATGGTAAAGCTTACGTACTCGTTATATCACTTTTTCAAGGCTTCTTCAATGATACGATTTTGTTCTTTTTTATGAGAAGCACCGTCACCTTCAGAAGGACTTGAACGCTTAATACGTCCTACATAAGAAATGTCCTTACCGTCAGCTAATTTATCTAGGTATGGATAAGCGAACGACCAAGTCCCCATGTTCTTCGGTTCTTCTTGTACCCATACTAAATCTTTTGCTTTCGGGTATCGTGCAACGATTTCTTTAATTTTGTCGGATGGGAATGGATATAGCTGCTCTATACGTACAACGTGCAAGTAGTCAAATCCTTTGCCGTCTTTGATCTTCTCAGCTAGGTCAATTGCCATCTTCCCGCTTGCAAACAAGATCTTTTTCACTTTTTCAGGTTTTGTTCCTGTGCCAGGTTGTTCAAGAACAGTCTTGAAGTGACCTTCCGTCAAGTCTTCAACATCTGCTCCAACGAGTGGGTGACGAAGTAATGACTTAGGTGTAGCAATCACTAACGGACGTTCTGCTTCGCTGCCGAGAATCTTCGATTGACGACGTAGTACGTGGAAGTAGTTTGCTGCACTGGAGATATTCGCAACCGTCCAGTTGTTTTCCCCACATAGCTGTAGGTAACGCTCAATACGTGAACTGGAGTGTTCTGGACCTTGTCCTTCAAATGCGTGTGGCAACAATAGCACGAGGCCGGATTGCTGGCCCCACTTCGAATAACTTGAAGAGACGAACTGGTCGAACATGACTTGTGCCATGTTGGAGAAGTCTCCGTATTGCGCTTCCCAGATCGACATCGTTTTGTCTTCTTCCAAGTTATAACCGAATTCATATCCTACGATTCCTGCTTCAGATAATGGGCTGTTATACGCCACGAATGATGCATTAGATCCGCTAATATGATGCAATGGAACAAGTTCTTCACCTGTTTTTTCATCATGTAAGACTAAGTGACGCTGTGCAAATGTACCGCGTTGGATATCTTGTCCAGACATACGGATTGGCTTACCGTCTTGAATGATTGAACCGAATGCCAATTGCTCAGCATGTGCCCAGTCAATTTTCCCTTTACCTTTAAATGGCTCTAGGCGACGCTTCAAGATTTTATCCAATTTGTTGAAGACCGTAAATTCTGCTGGATACGTCAATAGCTCATCGTTCATTTGGCGAAGGCGTTCTTCCGCTACCCCTGTTTCGAGGTCTCGTGGAAGTCCGGCTAGTACTACTTCTGGAGTTTCATTAGAAACTTCAGGTGCGTCTGCTGATTGTTCTTTTACGTGATCGTACGCTTCTTGCATAGTGGCAATTACCGACTTATCCATTTCCTTCACTTCTTCGTCTGTCAAGAGATTTTGCTCTACTAGACGCTGTCCGTAAATTTCACGAACTGTTGGGTGTTTATGGATTTCGTGGTACATCACTGGATTCGTCACTAGTGGCTCATCCATTTCATTGTGCCCATAACGACGGTAACCAATCAAGTCGATTAGAACGTCTTTACCGAACGCCTGGCGATATTCGAATGCCAATTGTGCAACAGCTAGTACTTCTTCTGGGTGATCTGCATTCACGTGGAATACAGGCACTTCAAAGCCTTTTGCTGGATCAGATGCATAGTGTGTAGAACGGGAATCATAATATTCCGTCGTGAAGCCAATCGTGTTATTGGCGATGACGTGAACCGATCCGCCTGTTCTGAAACCGCGAACGCGAGAGTAGTTGAATGATTCCGGAACGATACCTTGTCCTGGGAAAGCAGCATCGCCGTGTACTAAAATCGCGTACGCTTTATTTGTATCTTGTTGTGGAATACCTGGGTTATCCGTGTTTTCCTGTGCAGCACGAGTCTGACCAGTAATCACTGGGTTTACCACTTCTAAGTGAGACGGGTTGTACGCAAGGAAGCGATTCATCCCAGATTTCCCTTTATGAAGTGCGCCCATATGGTATTTCACGTCGCCGAACCAACCGCGAGTTACTTCAAGAGATCCGTCTTTTGGCAAGAACGGTGAAGCCGGTACGCCAGCGAATTCTGCAAACATCATTTCGTATGGTTTATTTAAGTTGTGCGTTAATACATTCAGACGTCCACGGTGAGCCATGCCGATTAGCACTTTTTCCATTTTCGCTTCTTCGGAAAGACGCATTAATTCATCGATTAAGACAACTAATGTATCCACCCCTTCGATAGAGAAACGTTTTGCTCCAACAAATGTACGGTGAATGAATTTTTCGAAACCTTCAATTTCCGTCAAACGCTTAAGAAGTTGTTTTTTCTCGTCTCCTTGCATTTTTGACTGTACGTCACCGTTTTCAATTTTTGATTGAATCCAGTTACGCTCTGTTTCATCGATCAAATGAGAAAATTCATATGCAATGGAGCCCGTATAAAGGGACTTCAAGTAATTCATTGCATCTAATCCATTTTCAACTGTCGCTGGAACATTTTTCAAGAACAAAGTTGCTGGTAATCCGACCAGATCGCTTTCTGTCAATCCATGATATGACAGTTCAAGACGGGATGTATCTTTAGGTCGATCGTTTAATGGATAAATGTCTGCTGCAAGATGCCCATAAGAACGAATAGCTTCAAGTAAAGAATAAACGGCAAGAACTTTACGCAAATCCGTTTGAGAACCTTGCGCTACGACTGCCTCTTGACCTGACTCATCCATCTGAGGCGCACCAAAATTCCTGAATAGCTCTGCTAAATCAGGATCTACTGCGTCTTGATCTGTTTTAAACAGATCGTACATTTCCATTACATACCCAAGGTTTGGACCCGAAAAATTAGAATACGGGGAACGATGGGAATCCACATTGTTCGACATGTAATATAACCTCCACATTTGCCTATTGGCTTGTTGTGTTTATTTTCACTACTTCTATACAATAATAGCACGCAAACATTAGAACTGAAAGGGATTAATCCTAATATGCGTAGTTTTCTGCAAAGTACTTGGAAATCCATTGAAAATTGCAGAAAACGACGTCAGTCAAGTACTCCGCGTACATTCTCATTTTTGGAACGACAAAATCAATTCCGCCATCTTTTCAGGTGTCTTCGGTTCTGTCGACTTTTCAATATTCGACAACAATCGAGCTTTTTCCTTCACAAGTTCATCAAATTGGTCTATAACGGACTGCACTTCGAATTGTTCTTCTTCTATTTGCAATGCCAGCCCTTTAGAAGCGAAATACTCCGCATTCAATATTTGATCGCCACGGCTTTTTGACGCTGCAAGCGGAACAAGCAACATCGGTTTATGGATCGCCAATAATTCGAATATTGCATTTGAACCCGCACGCGAGACTGCATAATCAGCAGCTGCAAGCAGATCAGGCAATGCATCGGTCACATATTCATACTGCACGTACCCCGCCACTGAAAGTCCTTCCACCACATTCCCTTTACCACATAAATGAATGATCTGATATTTCTCAAGTAACGCGGGTAATTCCTTGCGCACCGCTTCATTCAACACGGCGGAGCCTTGACTGCCTCCCATAATAATGAATACCGGTTTTTCGGAATTCAGTCCCGTCTTGCGCAAGCCTTCTTGCCGACTGCCCATAAATAGCTCGGGACGAATGATCGGACCCGTACACATCGATTTCGCTGCAGGCACGTACTGCAAGGTCTGTTCGAAGACCGTAAATATTTGCGAAGCAAACGGCAATGCCAACTTATTCGCAAGACCTGGCGTGACGTCCGACTCATGTACGACGACCGGCACGTTCGCAAGCTTAGCTGCCATTACGACGGGCACTGAAACGAACCCACCTTTAGAGAAAATAATTTCCGGTTTCACTTTGCGAAGTATAGAGAGCGCCTGTAGTGTCCCGGCACCCACACGGAATGGATCCGTAAAATTCTTCAGCGAGAAATAGCGCCGTAACTTTCCACTTTGAATCGCATGATATACCACTTCAGGGTGGCCATCCGCGATCAGTTCCTTTTCGATTCCTTCGTGCGAGCCAATATAATGCACACTATACCCTTTACCCAAAAAAACGGGAATTAACGCCTGATTGACGGATACGTGTCCTGCTGTACCGCCACCTGTTAATACGACTACCGGTTGCTTCATTCATTCCATCCTTCCTTATGCGTTGTCTACTATATTTCATGCTACAATAGTCAAAGTGAAAAAAATTAGTAGAGGAAATCAAAACTATGACTACTGCAACAAAACCTTTGCAACAAAAAACATCTATTTTCATTAAGATTATGATTCCCATTGTCATCACGCAAGTCGCACTTTATTTGATGTCGTTCTTCGATATCCTCATGACGGGACGCTATGATACGTTTCACTTAGCGGGCGTGACCATCGGCAGTTCCTTCTGGATACCGGTCTATACCGGCCTTTCTGGAATTCTGATGGGCCTTACCCCTATTATCGCACAGCAAATCGGTGCGAAGAATAAAAAGGATGTCCGTCCTACTGTCCAGCAAGCATTATACGTATCTCTCGCTCTTTCGGCAATCATTTTCATATTAATCCATTGGGTCGTGTTACCCGCCATTACTAGAATGCCGCTAGATTTGCCGGTTATTGAAGTAGCATCCGCCTACTTGACCGGTATGAGCATCGGATTAGTTCCACTCATGGCCTATACCGTATTACGCTCATTCTTTGACGCACTTGGCGCAACCCGTGTCTCCATGTTCATCATTCTGTTATCCGCACCGATCAATATTGTATTGAACTATCTATTGATTTTCGGTAATTTCGGTTTTCCCGAACTGGGTGGTGCAGGTGCAGGATATGCATCCGGCTTTACGTACTGGCTCGTATTCCTCATCGCGGTGCTCATCGCCTGGTCATCTCGCCACTTTAAGGAATATACGCTGTTTAGTAGTTGGCAAAGAATCTCTTTGCGCAAATGGAAAGAAATTTTACTTATCGGTGTGCCGATCGGTCTATCCATTTTTGTCGAGACAAGTATCTTCTCCGTTGTGACATTATTGATGAGCAGCTATACCGCACAAGTCATCTCGGCTCACCAGATTGCGCTTAATTTCACGTCTCTCCTGTATATGGTGCCGTTGAGCGTCTCAATGGGTACAACGATATTAGTCGGGCAGTCGATTGGTGCGAAAAAAGCTAAAGATGCACGGGAATATACATATCTCGGCATAGCGTTCGCGGTTGCATTTAGTTTCTTATCCATATTCATTTTACTGATGTTTCGTGAGTCGATTGCTTCTATGTATACGACGGACACAGCAATTATTACACTGGCCGTGCATTTCTTCCTCTACGCTGCACTATTCCAGTTATCGGATGCTGTGCAAGCGCCGATCCAAGGTGCATTGCGTGGTTATAAAGACGTAACGATGACGTTCCTAGTCGGCGTCGTGTCGTTCTGGCTCATTGGGTTGCCTACTGGATTCGCACTTACACGCTATAGCGAGCTCGGCGCGTATGGCTACTGGGTTGGCCTCATTGTCGGTTTGGCAGTGGGTGCAGTGATTCTTTCGTTTAGATTACGTTATATACAGAATAAGTATCGTGAAGTTGAATCATGACTAAATAATAAGAGACCGATGGAGTTTTTATTCCATTGGTCTTTTTCGTTGTAGTATACATTGTCATTACGGAGAACGAGTGAGAACCGTGCGAGTTTCGCTCATACATTCGTCCAGGCGCTCATGGTTCATGCGTATCCGATCTATCGTCACCGCCAACCGCTCTAACAGGATCCAAAAGCGCTCATACTTTACGTCAAGCGCTCTATACTACTCCGTAACCGCTCTATTCCCAAAGCTTCTCTAGTAATCTTGATCTATCTCTCGAACTCACACTACGAAAAAAACAAAGTCTCAAACTCTCTTCATTAAAAAAAGATCAATGGACATAACTCCATTGACCTTCAAATTTTTATTTCTGTATAAACTGCTGCGTCCAATAATGGCCATTCGCATCATACCCAATACCGATATGCGTGAACTCGGGCGTCAAGATATTCTGACGGTGCCCAGCTGAATTCATCCAAGCTGTTACGACATCTTGTGCGCTACGCTGACCCATTGCGATATTCTCGGCTGCCGAACGGTATGTAACGCCGTTTTGCTTCATTTGATCAAACGGTGAACCGTATGTCGGACTCGTATGAGAGAAATAGTTGTTTGTTGCCATATCCGCTGATTTCTGCTTTGCGGATTTCTGCAAGGCTGCATCGATCTGCAACGGCTTGAGTCCTGCCTTCGTACGTTCCGCATTCGTCAAATCGAGTACGGCTTGCTCTGTAGCGGACACATTCGCTGTTTGTTGCTGTGTCGGCTTGTCTGTTTGTGGCTTTTTCACTGGTTCGTTTGGTTGAGTTGGTTGTTGTAGTGTTGGTTGTGCTACCGGTTTGCTCGGTTGTTGTGGCTTCTGATAGTTACTCCAGTAATACGGGTACACCTGCTGATTTGCGACGGCACAATTATACGTCTGTGTTTGCACCTGATTTGTCGTGCTTGCCTCTGCTGCATGAGTAGGCAATAAAATAGCTGAGCTTAATAAGATGAGTGATAAAGGTTTTTTCATCTTGGTCCCTCCTTTTCTACGTGACCTAGCATAACGTAAAAGAATAGGAGAGATTCTGGTCATTCCTACCAATTTGTCCAATGAACTCTACAAAGCTATGGAACGAGAGTTTAAGAGTGATTTAATTGGCAACCTTATCCAATGGAGAACACTATTAACAATAGATCGCTATTGACAACTAGTTTTTGGGCTTGTACTCGATGTCAGTAAGTTGCTCCCCGATGATTACCAACTTGGACGGGATTTGCATATATTCCGGTATCCAGTTGACCATGCCGTATGCATATTGGAATAAATGGGAGTACCGCGAACCTTCTAGTTGGATATAGCCTTTCATGCGGTAGACGCTATCCGGTAATGTCCGCACCCAGTCTTCAAAATGTTCTTGGTTGATCGGTGTATCAAACGACAAAACTTTTGATGCAAGTGGCAAACCACCCCCTGTAGAAACCGGCTGTTTCGGTACCGCCACATTGACCATCTTCTCGACATAGCTGAAATCGACTTTCGCATTCACTGTCTGGACAAGCGGTGCGTAGCTATTAAATTGTGTCACTTGCATCGTCACGAAGGCCAATTGAGTATCTGTCAGCAAATCCGTTTTATTGAGTACCATGAAGTGTGCATGGCGGACTTGTTCGAGGAATAAAGACTGAATCCGCGGCGACAGCTTGTCACGGTCGATCCAGCGCTTCGCATCGACTACAGTAACGATTCCCTTGACGTCTAGCTTCTCCGCGAACAACGGTGAGTAGACAGCGTCTAACGCTTCTACGGGGTGAGCCGCACCCGTTGTTTCAATGAACAACACGTCAATTTCCGGATAATCCGCTAGCAAGCCTTGTAATTGGGCTTCCGTAGATTCCGCACCCGTACAACATATACAGCCATTTAGTAATTCTTTTAACGGAACTTCTCCCGCCTCCTCAACGATTTGACTGTCGATATTCAGTTCGCCAAATTCATTCATCAATACAGCGGGTTGTCTACCAGATTCCTTTACTTGGTCAACCAAATTTACGAGTAACGATGTCTTGCCGCTTCCGAGAAAGCCGCTGAGTAAATATACATCTATCATTTAACTATCATCCTTTTCCATAGAGAACACGCGCCCAACGATTGCTGGACGCGTGGATCTTTGATTATGAATTGATTTCTTTTAACACGACTTCTTTCGCTTTCAGTAATTGCGGGTCATCTTCTTTCATCTTGTCCCGTAATTTCTGCATTAAGCCAACCGTTGTATCACCAGTCAAGATGCCTGTCTGCTCCAGCGATAGATCTTTCTGCAACGTTTTAACAGCTTTTGCTGTATCCTCGTCATAGAGACCATCTGTTTCTCCTGGATCATAGCCTACTGCTTCTAACATCTCTTCCGCAGCTTGTACAGAAGGAGAAACGAGACCTACGTCCATCTTTTCAGATGAATCGAGGAAAGGCAGTGATGCATAGGAAGGGTATGGTACTACAATATCGGGTTCAATCCCTTTTTTATGGATCCAATTGCCGTCCGGTGTTAACCATTTCGCTGTCGTCAATTTCAAGTTGGAGCCGTCCGGTAATTGAGTAGGTGTTTGAACCGTCCCTTTACCGAATGTCTTGACACCGACAATCGGAATGCCTGCAGATTCTTTTAACGCACCCGCTAAGATCTCAGACGCGGACGCACTGCCTTCATCTACAATCAATGCGACTGGAACCGTTACTTTTTGTCCGTTAGACGAAGGATACGCTTCCGGTGCCTTGCCTTTTTCTTCAGTTTGGAATAACACCTTGCCGTTCGGGACGAACAAGTCGGAAATATCGATTGCCCCGCTTAAGATGCCACCTGGATTTTGACGCACGTCAATCAATACGCCTTCCATCCCTTTATCGGTCATTTCATTTAGCGCTTCGAGTAATTCTTCGTACGTATGTTCCGAGAACGATGTGATGTTAATATGTGCGATGTTGTCGTCGAGCATTTCTGCATAGACTGTATTGATCGGAATCACGTCACGAACGATCTTCACGTCAAACGGATCAGAGTTCTTACCACGTCGTACAGATAATGTGACCGTCGATCCTTTTTCTCCACGGATCAGCAATACCGCTTCTGATGAAGACAAACCTTGTATGCTTTCCCCGTCTACCGACAGTACGGTATCATTCGGTAACAAGCCAGCTTTTTCAGCAGGAGAGTTTTTGATCGGTGAAACAATACTAATATAGCCGTTTGACTCTTGAATTTCTGCACCAATTCCTTCAAAACTTGAAGATATGCTTTCATTCAATTGCTTGGCTTCTTTTTCATTTAGATAATCAGAGTACGGATCGCCTAATGAATCAACCATTCCGTTGATCGCGCCGTCAATGACGACTTGATCGTCTACGTCGTCAAAGTAACTTTCTTTCAGTTGATCATATGCCTCATACAGTTTCTTGAACTCTTTTCGTTCCATACCTACTTGATTCGGTTTGACGACTTCTACTACTTTTTCGTCTCCGACTGTCAGTGCAACGACGGTAACGGCGGCTGTCGCCAGCACAAGGAAAAAAATGAGCATGATCAGAGAAAACGGTTTGAGCCGAATATAGCGAGTAGGTTTCGGCGCTTCCGTTTCGGATTCCCCGTTCTCATGCGAATCGTTTTCGTTCATTGTCTTCCCTACCTTCCATATCCCTGCAAAAGACCGCTGCCAAGAGCGGTCTTTTGTAGGTTTCTATCTATTCTATTATTCAGCAATTGCTGCGTCTAGCGCGACTTCGATCATTTCATTAAATGTCGTTTGACGCTCTTCAGGAGTAGTAATTTCTCCTGTTAGGATGTGGTCACTTACTGTCAGAACAGCGAGTGCTTGTCGGCCATAACGAGCAGCTAGCGTATAGAGTGCTGCTGCTTCCATTTCCACGGCCAATACACCATGACGCGCTAATTTTTCATGCTGTGCGTCTTCATTATAGAAGAAGTCTTCTGTGTAGACGTTACCGACTTGTAAATGCAAGCCTTTTTCTTTTCCCGCATTGTACGCTTTCGTCAATAAATCAAAGTTCGCAATCGGTGCAAAGCGAATTGGACCGAATGTTACGTCGTTTAATGAGGAGTTGGTCGTTGCACCTTGTGCCAGGATGACGTCACGCACTTTCACGTCTTTTTGAATCGCGCCACATGTTCCAACACGGATCAATTTCTGAACGCCAAATTCTTGCATTAACTCTGTTACATAGATAGAAATAGACGGCACACCCATGCCTGTACCTTGTACGGAAATACGTTTGCCTTTGTATGTTCCTGTAAAGCCAAACATGTTCCGCACTTCGTTGTACTGTACGACGTCTTCTAAAAATGTTTCCGCGATATATTTTGCGCGCAATGGATCTCCTGGGAGTAGAACCGTTTCTGCGATATCGCCTGGTTTTGCATCAATATGTATACTCATCTTTTTTCAGCCTCATTTCACTAATTTGTTTTTATCATACAGTGAATAATGGCGAGATGCAATGAAACCCTCGCCATTTACCTGCTGCAAAGTTCTTGATAGATAGCGTATATTTCATCAAACGTAGTAGAACGTAAATGATCATCCGCCATATCCTCTACGTAACGAGACAATGAATCGAAATCCTCTTCATCTTTCGGGAAACCGGCGTCGCGAAACATCCTATCTGCAAACAACGCCTTTTCATCGTCTTGATCACCGCCACGGTAACGTAGCGCGAAATGGTAAAAGGATCGATCCATCGTCGTCACCTTCCTTCATTCAAATAACCCCTTGTATTCTTCATAGCCTTCCTTTTCTAGATCACGCACCGGAACGAAACGTAATGCAGCGGAGTTGATGCAATAACGCAAGCCGCCTTGCTCTGCTGGTCCGTCTGGGAAGACATGTCCTAAGTGAGAATCCGCTGTCTTACTGCGTACTTCTGTGCGGCGCATGCCGTGAGTTGTATCAAAATGCTCAGTAACTTCCACAGCTTCGATTGGCTTCGTAAAGCTTGGCCATCCACAACCTGCATCGTATTTATCATTTGAACTAAATAACGGCTTGCCTGACACGATGTCTACATAGATTCCGTCTTCATAGTGTGCGTCATATTCATTACGAAATGGTGGTTCTGTACCATTTTCTTGCGTCACATGATACTGCATCTCTGTCAATTCAGTACGTAAGTCTTTTTTCATGAACGATCCCCCCAATTCTTTTCGATAAATCCTGCGCGTCCTGATCCGACAGTGTAACGCGCATAATGGTCTGGGTTCTTCTCGTAATACCGCTGGTGATATTCTTCAGCGGGATAGAACACGTCCGCTGGGAAAATATCCGTCACGATGGGCGCGCTAAACTTGCCGCTATCTTGCAAAGCTTGCTTCGAACGTTCTGCCGCTTGTCGTTGCTCGTCCGAGTGTGTGTAGATGGCTGACTTATACGATTCGCCACGGTCATGGAACTGACCCCCTGCATCAGTAGGGTCTATCACTTGCCAGAAAATATTCAATAATTCTTCGTAACGAATGACACGATCGTCGAATTCAATCTCTACAGCTTCCCGGTGACCGGTTGTATTGGTACAAACTTCTTTGTAAGTTGGATTGACAGTATGTCCGCCAGTATAGCCACTCGTAACCGAATGTACTCCATCGTACTGGTCGAATGGCTTTACCATACACCAGAAGCACCCGCCTGCGAAAGTTGCGTATTGTATTGCCATAGTCGTTGCCCCCTTAGTTTTTTGGTATCAATACTTCCAATATAATCTCATCTTGCGCTAAATTCACTTCTTTTGCCTTCACTTGGACGTCACCCGAGAGTGGCAAGTCCTTTAAATCAATGAATATTTCTTCTTCTTTCGGTCGCACGACCATCCAGGATGGAAGCTCCACGGAACTCTTCAGTAATTTCAGTACTGTAGAAGGAGGTATATTCAACTGTCCTAATTCCATAGACGATTGTTTAAGAATTAAGTTTCCATCTTTTCGTACGACTGGGTCAAAATGCATCGCGAGCGGTAAGGTATGTGAGAATACCGTGAGTTCGGACGTCAACAATACATCGTCGCGCATTTTTATTTCTACTGGTAACGTACCTTTTACGGCTTTTCGGATGTACGTATTCGCAATTCCTTCAAAATTCACTTTAGTTGTTTTCAGTGCCATCGTATAGCCTTCCTCTTTGACCGCTTGATCTTTCGGAAGAGGCGGTGAAGCGGTGGCACCACTGATAAGGATCATGAGTCCCA
Organism: Sporosarcina sp. P7; assembly: GCF_002743425.1. NCBI lineage: Bacteria > Bacillati > Bacillota > Bacilli > Caryophanales > Caryophanaceae > Sporosarcina > Sporosarcina sp. P7. The sequence goes on from NZ_PDZF01000004.1 coordinate 101,030, forward strand.
CAAGCACCGCCACCACGATTCCCGCCAGGCTGAAAAATGCTACTTTCCAAATATTCATTCTGTACTTCACTCCACTTCCAGGTCAACCGCTGAACAGCCTTTAATTTCACTTACAAAACGCTCTTCCATTAAATCATACCCCTTACTGTTCGGATGGAAGAAGTCTGTGTGATAAACCAGGTTTTCATTCGAATCAAATAAATCTTTTACCGGAACAAAGCAGGCCATACCATCTTGTTCCACTTGTTCTTCAATCGAGCGGTTCCAGTCTGCGATAATGTCTTCAAACTCCTGTACTTCGTCTGTTACGACGGAGAACGGATTGTAGAGGCCTGCGACGATGATCGGGGCATCCGGGTTATAGAGGCGCAAAATTTCGAACAATTCTTCAATTCGCGTTTCGAATTTACCAAGCGCCTTATAGAAATCAGACATTTTCATTTGCATGAGATTCCCTCTGACTACTTTCATGATGTCATTGCCACCGATCGTGAAGACGATATAATCTGCCTGAATGACCGCTTCTTGCACGTCTTCATCTTGCAATTGCTTTAAAAACTGGTCGCTACGCCGCCCGCGTTTCGCTAAATTCACGGCGTCCACTTCCATAATGCCTTTCCATTGTTCCATGTCCGACGTCAAACGGCCGAAATATCCGCCTTCTTTCCGTTCATCTCCGACTCCTTGTGTTAATGAATCACCTAGCCCTAATACGTTTACGCGTTTAGGGATGAATGTTTCCGGCACAATGAACGGTTCGAACGCAACGGTTTCACGTTCCGCAAGCGTCGTCTCTTTTTTGCTGAATGGGACCTGGCATCCTGCTAAGAACAAGGAGAAGACGAGACTTAGCACTAGCATTCTTCTCATAATGTCATATCCTTTGTAGTTAATATCACTCCGTGTAATACATGAATCCGATCGCGCCTTCTCCGGTATGGGTACTGACGATTGGTGTCGTAAATGACAGCATCACGTGAATGCCCATCTCTTCAATCTTATTTTTTAGTGGTTCCGCCATCGCAAGGCCGTTTGCATGCGCAATCCCGACACTACGAATTATTTTCCCTGCTGTTTCTTTCTTAAACTCATCAAACAAATAAGAGACTACTTGTTTATGGCTACGTACCTTCGCGACTGGCGTATACACCCCATCCTTCAGTGATGCGATAGGCTTGATATTCATGAGAGAGCCGAACATCGCTTTCCCTTTACCGATACGTCCGCCTTTCACCATATTATCAAGTACATCCACGACGACATATAAAGAGGAACGTTTACGTACACTATCAAGTTCCTCCACAATCTCTGCTACCGTCTTGCCTTCTTCGGCGAGTCGGCATGCCTCGATCACTTGGAATGAGAGTGCGTGTGATATATACATGGAATCGATGACGGTAACATCTGCACTTGACGCATGAGCTGCCGTCTCCGCGGATTTCACTGTCCCACTCATACCACCCGTCATATGGATGGAGATAATTTGTGATCCATCCGCTCCCAGTTCGTCATAAAGGTTCTGAAATACGCCGACTGCCGGCTGTGAGCTTTTCGGCAATTCTTTTGCGTCGCGCATTAAGTCGAGAAATTCTTCCGGTTGGATTTCTACTCCGTCAATATACGACTTCTCGTTGATGGTCAGCGTTAAAGGTACGACATGGATATTGTGTTGAGCAATCAGTTCATCCGTTAGTGCTGCAGTGGAATCCGTGACGATATGAATTTTTTTCATGATTTCTATCTCCTTCGGGTGTAGCTATTGCGATTTTTTCGTTGTATTTGGTATAGTGTGTTGCGGGAGGTGCGATAACAATGGAAGAGTCATTCGATTACAAGAATATGCAGGAAGAACGTTGGAACGCGATCACACATGCCATCGGGTTCTTACTCTGCATCCCTGCACTAGTCTTGCTGATCTTAAAAGGTGTGAAACAAGGCACCGGAATTGCCATAGTGAGCTTCACGATATTTGGCGTGTCTATGTTGTTACTATTCCTCGCGAGTACGCTACTACATAGTATGCCAGTCAAATTGAAATCGTTTTTCGCGATTCTCGATCATTCCGCCATCTATGTATTGATTGCCGGAACATATACGCCGTTTTTGCTTATTACATTACAAGGAACACTCGGCTGGACATTATTCGGCATCATCTGGGGATTGGCCTTGTTCGGCATCTTATTCAAGATCTTTTATATTCACCGCTTCGCTAAACTATCCCTTGCCCTCTATCTCATGATGGGGTGGCTGATCGTGTTAGCGATTAAACCACTATATAACGCGCTGCCGCCACAGGGCATATGGTTGCTCGTAATCGGTGGATTGTTCTATACAGCAGGTGCGTACTTCTTCATGGCACGCCGTGTACCGTATAATCACGCAATTTGGCACCTATTCGTTATGGCAGGCAGCGCATCGATGTTCTTTAGCGTTCTTCTCTATGTATAGAGAGGAACGTTATTTTTTATCCCAAATTTGGTACGTATAAGCGGTGCCGTCTTCCGCATAATGCGGTTCGGACTTGCTTGTCATTACGTAATCTTCTTCGTATGCCGGGAAGAACGTGTCACCTGGGTAATTTTTCTCGATGACCGTAACATACAATCTGTCAGCACCATCTTCCATCGACATCTTGAAAATCTCGGCACCCCCAATGACCATCACTTCGTCAGCATAGTCTCTTGCAAGCTTCACGGCGCTGTCCATATCGTGAACGACCGTTACCCCGTCCACTTTGTAATCTGTATTTCGCGTGACGACGATATTCAATCTACCTTTTAACGGACGGCCTATGGATTCGAACGTTTTGCGTCCCATAACCATCGCCTTGCCCATCGTTTTTTCTTTAAAATATTGTAGTTCTTCCGGAATATACCATGGCATCTCATTGTCCTTACCGATGACTCGGCCTAGATCATGTGCCACTACTAATGAAATCATACAGTTTCCTCCTTATACTGCGATCGGTGCTTTAATTCTCGGATGCGGATCGTAACCTTCAATGGAAATATCCTCTACCGTCAAATCAAAGATCGAACGACCTGCGTAATTCACATGTACTGTCGGTAATTCTTTCGGCTCTCTCGCCAATTGCTCATGTACTTGATCGATATGGTTCTGATACAAGTGTGCATCTCCTAATGTATGGACGAATTCGCCTACTTCTAAACCACATTCATGTGCAATTAAATGAATGAGCAATGCATAGGACGCGATATTGAACGGTACGCCTAGGAAGACGTCCGCACTCCGTTGGTAGAGCTGGCATGATAACTTGCCATCCGCTACGTAAAACTGAAACAGTAAGTGGCATGGGGGTAAAGCCATGTCGTCCACTTCTGCCGGGTTCCACGCTGTGACGATGTGGCGACGCGAGTCAGGATTATGTTTAATGCTGTCGATCACTTGTGCCAGCTGGTCGATGACACCGTTCTCGCTGTCCCACGCTCGCCATTGCTTGCCATAGACGGGACCTAGATCACCGTGTTGCTTGGCAAATTCTTCATCAGCCAAGATTTTCTCTTTAAATGTAGCGAGTTCGGCTTTGTAGACGACCGCGAATTCTTCATCTTGTAGTACACGGCGACCAAAGTCCGTCATGTCCGGTCCTGTATATGCCGCACTTTTTACATACCGTTCAAATGCCCATTCATCCCAAATTCCATTACGTTCCTGTATCAACGTTCGAATATTGGTATCTCCTTTAATAAACCACAGTAATTCTGAGACAATCAAACGAAACGCCGTCTTTTTTGTCGTTAACAAAGGAAATCCTTGCGCCAAATCAAAACGCATCTGATAACCGAAGACACTGTATGTCCCCGTACCCGTACGATCTCCCTTTTTCGTTCCTGTATCTAGAATATGTTGACATAGATCTAAATATTGCTTCATGCTTCAAGCTCCCTCATCTGAAATTATTTTCATTATAACATTAAGACAACAAAACATACCATGAAAGGGCTGAGTAAACAGCCATTTCCATTGTGTACTTAAGTGGATGGTAAAGTATTCATTTTCAATCGACTCTCCTTCCAAAATTCACCACGTTTATAAACTGCATCACTTACCTACACTGCCAGTACACTACATGGTGAGTGTATGAGGTCACTGAGATATTTCAGTGGCCTTTTTTCATTCACTCATTTGAAAACCGAACATAAAATATATAGGAATGCTGTTTATTGTGAGAGGAGTGAGTTCATTGTTAAGCACTAGTCACGAGTACAGTAGTGCCAATATACAAACGATTAACAATTTATTAATAGCTATTAACGGAGAGTATCATGCTATATATTGCTATGAAATTTTAGCTAATCAAGCGCCAACTCAAGAGATTAAAGATAAAATACTAGAAATTAGAAATGACGAAATTAGGCATTATCAAACCTTTTGGTCTCTCTATTTCCAATTGACCGGTAAGGAACCCGCACTTAACATCACAGAAGGCTGTGGGAAAGATTATATGAGTGGCGTAAAATCAGCTTTTATGGATGAGCAAACGACAGTTGACTTTTATCATACTGCTACACGTGAAACGCAAATCCCGATTGTTAGGTCTTCTTTTACTCAAGCATCAGCAGATGAACAAAACCATGCCGTTTGGTTCTTATATTTTTTAAATCATAGCTAGTGTTGAAAAAGGAGGCGTATTCATGTACAACTCAAACAACCAACAGTTTGGGCAAAATACAGACTCTCCTGAAGTATTTGCCGCCAAGCTTGCACTGTTCGGGACCGCACTTGCTACATTGGGGGATGCTATTTCGACCATCGCCGCAGGTATTGCACTTCAAGAACTAGAAAAAGCAAACCAGGACAAAGCAAACCAACAAGATTCAGAAGACCAGCGATCTGAAGAAATGGAGAAAATGCAAAAGCAAATTGATCAATTAAGTAAACAAATTAAAAAAATGGAGAAAAATTCAAAATGAATAGAAAGATGATTAAAGGGGGTCAAAAAAAGACCTCTTTTTTCGCTTTTCTTAATCAAGCTAAGAAGTTGAGACCGCAAACCCATTCAACCTGTTATTTTTGTTTATCTCATCAGCGTGTACCATCACTGTCACATCAACGTGTAGAGGAAAAAACACCCGTCATCAAGACGAGTGTTCAATAAATTTTAGGTTAGCCATTTCGGTGGTGTGTTCTTAGACCAGAAAATATCACCGACTATGTGGTGCGCGACAAAGCCATAACTTTCACATTAAACGCTGTGTATCAAACTTTGGTTTTTGTTTAAACATTCATGATTTTTTTTTAATAGGTACCTTTTTAAACAGTCGAAATAATCAATAGAATGCTGCCTCTGAGTAAAAACTATTATTAGCAATCTCCAAAGCGTTTTTTATTGCTAATGTTTCATAATATTGTGTAGCCATAGGACGATCTTCAAAAATAAAGTTTTTACCAACCTTTGCGTAAACTTCCTGCTTTATTTGATCCAAGCTAACCTCAAAAAACTCTTTTCGATTATTGACCATATTTACTCTGTAATCTCTAAATACTTTATGCAAGTGGTTTTCTAGTGCGGGTGCGTCATCTGTCAATATCATTGCATGGACATCATAGATGAATGGAACTGACGCTGCACTTAATTCTTTGATTCTTTCTAAAGGTTCCAACCTTTTCGTCATACCTATTTTATAGATTCCTTCTCCTAAAGTACCGACATTGGAAATTATATAAACATGACCAGATCTACCTACTTCAAGTCTTTCGTTTAATTCTTCCCTCTTTATCTCCACCAATTCCATATTGCTCTCAACTTCTTTAATCTGATGTAACAGATCATCATCCAGGCAATCCGACTTTAGATACTCCTTATTCAATATTTTCCACTGTTTCTCTAATTCTTTTTCTCGTTCTCGTAGTTCAGTGAATTTTCCACGAATTTCTTTTTCTACTTTCTTTCTTTCTCTTTCTTCTTCTTTTAAATCACGAAGTAGTTCCTTTTGTTCTTGTTCCATTTTAAAACGCTCATACACTAATTGCATTTCATCTATTTTTAATGATAAATATTCGTCTACAATGCTTAGTGAGTTTTTTTTGTTTAATCTATTAATATCGTTGAAAGATTTTTCAATGCGTTTTTCTACAGTTGATATATTGGAATGTCTCATAGTTGAAATGGCGTTATCACAATCGATGTTGAAAGAACGTATCATAAACCGGATATTCGAATTAGTCATTTTTCGACCTTCTCGTTCACTGCCATTAACTGTCCATGTAATTGTAGAATGAATTGCACTTTTATTTCTGATCATTTCTTTTTGCTTTTCATTATTGTGGTGCAGCTCTTCTTTAAATTGCTCGGTTGTGGTGAAGGGATAAACGTTTTTATAAAAGGATACTTCCTGAAGCATATGTTCTTCACTCAAAAGAATAACGTTTTTCTTTAGTTCAGAAACTTCTTCAAGTAGTTCTCCTTTTTGTCGGATTACTGTATCGGCTTTCTGAATATCTGACTCTATCTTCAACAATTGGGTCTTCTTTTTCTTTATCTCTTTTTCCAGTCTATTAGATAGCTTAATCTCATGTTTTTTAATAGTAGAATGTATTTCATTCGATTGATTTACTACATAGTTATGTATATTTTTCAGTTCTAATTGATAGCCACGCACTTTTAACTGCTGCTGTAAATGCATTAAATGGTATTTTCTTAATTTGAATTGACTTTCATTGAGTATTTTGTTGGTAGTTCTAAGCTCTCCATTCAGAGTACTAATTTCTTTGTTACTACTTTCGATTTGATCTGTTAAGTCTTTAGATAGTTTTTCTTTCGTTAAAATAGAATCATTAAGTTCTGACTCTTTCTTCAATAACTCCTCTATACGTATACTAATGTCGTTATGAGTACCAGAAACGTTAATTGTCTCTGATAAATCTTTTTTAATCTGTTCTTTTGCCGAACTACACTCCAAAAGTTCATTTACAATTTTTTTATACTTCCTAGTTGTCACAAACAATAAAACGCCTCCCAACATTTATAAGAAAAGACCAGGTCCTAGTGCCATTTTGAATAATTCGTCAAGTGTTAACCTGGTACTCACTTGACAGAATCAGGATCTATCAGCACTCCTAAAATGGCTATAATTTATTTACCCATATTCCGCTTCACCGTATACACAATTTCCCGGCCACTCCTCAACTCACCCACCGTATACATCCAACCACCAGCATTATTCTGCGGCGGGCGCGGCTTATGCGGCAAATTACATAAATAGCTAAGACTATAAAACTTATAAATTTCAGCCTTATCAAAATCAAAATCTTTATAACGCTCGATAATATATCGAATAATATGACCTTTTCTATCCTTAGCAATATCTATACTCTCAATATCAGTTCGCCAATCTTTCATATCAATGGAAAACATCTGATCTATACGATATAGACTATCCATCACCCCACCATTAGCTTCACGAAACGTAATATACTTTGCAGGTGCATAATTATAACCTGCCGAAATAGGATGGGCATGTACCTGATTCTCTTTAATTAAATGAATCGTACCGCCGGCAGCGACTGATAATATTAGATCCTCATCACGGACTGTATTCTCCGCTTCCACATTTGCTCCCCATGTATAAGTAAGTATCTTATCCATCTTCACTGAACTCTGGTAGCCAGCCAATATCTCTCGCTCGATTTGCAATTGTTCGGCTGTAATTTGCCAGTCACCCGTGTCTTTAATACTCTTTACTAAGTTATCGACATAAGCAACAAATGGCGCTACTTCTTGCTGATCAAAAGCGAGTACCATTTCATGATTAGCAGTAAGTCCTTTATTCGTAAAGTTTGCGGATCCAGTAAAACATTTTGTGTTGTCAAGTACATACAATTTGGTATGCAGACTCTGTAAAGCCAATACCTCTATTCCGTTTTCAATTAAAAACTCCAATGCATCGAGACTATGTACTTTGTCTACGAATAACTTACGATCGAATCGTGTGACAACGGTACAATGTAAGTCTCTCGCCTTAATAACCTGCACTAACTTCTCCACCACACGTGTACTCATGAACGGACTGACGATGACAATCTTCTCTTCACACTGATTGATCGACTGAAATAACTCAAACTCAATATTAGTAGTTATTAATTTCATCAACTCTACTCCTGACTAGTAATTTGTCTTTATGAAAAGTTTCTAGTTCTATTATACTTATAGTCAGACTCTTTTGTGTATTATTCGACAAATTTTCCAATCGCATCCTGTTTATATCATAAAATTGACATATTGAAAATATTCGGATATACAAAATAACACGATTACAGAAGCTTTCGCGAAATCCTGAATTGTTCCATAATTGTGTATGGACCTGGTGTCCGCCTACAAGCTCGAACTCATCAGGAATGATATTGTCCTGATTATCCATTGCATACACCAAGTTCTCCATTTCGTGAACAGCATTTTCACATCGGTTAGAACAGATGATTTTCTTGAAACGTTTCATCTTTTTGGTATTCGCTAAGCGAGAGCTCCGAACTTGTGAATTCCCTTGATATTCAAGCCTTGCTTCTTTAAATAGTAGATGGTTTTAGGTTCTGTTGAATCCGCCACAATTCTTTCTGCTGATAATGCCTCACTTGTAATACTCCCAGTAGATATACAGATAATGCTTTTCTGCATCCACTACTATTCGAATATCAGCGTTGTAAGAATCCGCGAACCCAAAGTCCATACCTACTCGATGCAGTGGCTTTACGACTGCCTGTATCGCTTGCATAACTTAGAATTGCGGTAATAAACGATTTCCATTAACGCCAAAAAGACCTTCAGCGCTATGCGATGAAGGTCTGGATCATATTCTTTCATTTCTTCTAGTTGCTCAATATAGCTATCAGGTAGAAATAGATTATCGTCGGCCGTTGGTCGATCTATTGGTTCCCATTAATTCCGCCAGTTCCTACACACTCAACCGTCCATTCCGCTCCTCACTTTTCCCAGTATCCTTTTACTCTATCTCTTGTTTAACAGGCTGTACGAGGCCTTTTTCTATGAATTGTTCTTTTAAGGTTTTAATTATTCGTTATCCTCCAATTCTTAAAGGAAAGCCAGTATCCCGGCTGCGAGCATGACCACCGCATAAATACTGATCGTCATATACCGCTCTCCAAAATCCGTATTTGGTCTGATCACTAAATTTAATTTGATAATACTGCAAAGATGAAAAAAGCCAGCTGGATAGAAAACTACAGAAAAAACTAAAAAAATTAATAGTTTCCGCATGTTCTTCACTCCTTTTTTGAAATAAAAAGAGGACAACAAATGACATAGCGCAATGCTGTAATCAAATGTTGTCCTCTCGTTGGCTAGGAGGACTATACTTTATTTAAGTAAGTTCGCGATAAAATAAGATCATTTTTTAGTTTGTTTGCATTTAGTTCGATAGAATTTGAATTTAAACAAAATTTATTTCCCAATGAATCTTTACCTCTTAGCTGAATTCGTCCGCAAATGTATTCTGTGCTAGTATTTACTAACTTTACTACTAAACCCCGATGCTCTTCTTTAACAGTCTTCTCACCATGTTTGGTTTCTGACTTTTCTACAGTTCCATTAAATGAGAATTCAACCTTGACTTCATCCATACTAAAGCTTATATCTTCAACCTGGTGAGCTACATTATTTGTATTTTCAAAAACAAACATAACTCCTTTCTGAGCATAGGTAATATAGGAAATTCTATATACAGGTACTGCCGAATGCTCCCATTGTTTTTTCTGAAGTTCAATCGCTTTATTGCTTACTCGGATATTCCAGAAAGCAAATATGGCTCCAATTGCCGCCGTAACAGCTAAAAGTAGTTGTATCCAATCGCTTGCGTTCAAAACTCTTCCCCTTCCTCCCTCCGCATCCTATGAACATTCACATGATGCGTAACAATCTTCTAATCAGCACCCTTCATTCTGAACAACAAATGACTCAGCGCAATGCTGTAACAAACGTTTTGCTCCAGTTGGCTGGTAGAATTATACGTATTAAATGGTTAATGTGCTATTTTTATGGGTTTCATTAAAAATAGGCCATTCAAACATTCCTTTCCAAAACAGTATTCCATACTTTTCTACTTGTATGTCTATTATTTCTACCATATCTACTATATTTTGAAGAGACTTGCTAACTATATCTATATTAATATCTAACAAATATTGCATCCTTGAAAAACCCTTTTCACTAAATGCCGACATATGCACCAATGCATCTCTGTATTCAAGCGTTTCCAAGTATTTTTGATAATTGACATTTATTTTTAATTCTAAATCGGGAAATTCATTGTAAAGCAGCGTCTCCACTATTTGCTTATCATTTATTTTTCTAACATCTGATCTTTTGATTAATCTATTATCGCTAAATTCATTAGTCTGCTTTAGGTTATAATATAAATAGTACAAATATGTTTCAAAAAAATGAACACCCAAAATTAATGAAGTCCTTAACGAAGAATTAAACGAATAATGTTTTTCACGAATCTCACTTTGGCGATTAAAATCAATATCATTTATAACAGCATATTTTTCTATCGTGTCATTCCATATATTGATCATGTCTTGATATGCAAAGTACTCCGGAAACGTATGAATAGGTAAATTGTATTTAAAAGGTACTAACTCAATCCAATGACCAGGCAGAACACAAACCTCACTTGCATTTTCTTTATAAAGCAAATTCACGTCCCAAAATTCTTTTATTTCACTATATAGAAACAGTGTTCTAACGTCTTGATTAATATAACTAAGCATAAAATTCACACATGAATTTAATATTCCATCATTAACTCGACTTTTGTGTAATTCATCTTCAAGAGATTCCACTAGATTAAATCGAAGATTTTCACACAAGAATTCAAAAGTTTTTGATTTAATCTCTTTTACAAAATCCTCATCTACATCACTTAAATTACTGGTATTAGAAGCCATATGCATGCACGACAATTTGTATTGAGACCACTTGAATTCTTCTTCATTACTTGTGAAAGCCGCTGCAAAATAATGGACTAACAATAGTCTGTATATTCTCTTTAGATCTCCGGAATAATTTCTCACACTGAATTTTGTAAATAAAATCGTTTCAGTCTGGCGTTGGTATATGTCAAATAACTCTTCTTTCTTCAAAACTCTTCTCCCTTTCCGTCCGCATCCGTCTGACATTTCCTTGATGCGTCACAATCTTATACTCCCTGCGCTCCGGCAACTCTCGCAACTTAGTCACACCCACCAAAATAACCGCAACACAGTTCATTGGTAATGCCATTATATCAATACTCAACCACATTGCCCATTAATCGACAAATTTTCCATATTCACCAGTACCCCTCCATGTTATACAATAATGTCAGCAAAGATGGGGAGAAATCCTAGTCTTTTTTTATTTGTTTAACATATCAATTGCATTTGACCACTTTCGTTTTCCATTACATCTTCAACTGCATACTTCTCGCTCAGTATTAATTCAAATATTGATTCCATAACTTGTACAACAATGTTGCTGCCTGCTTGGTGATAAAGCGTCCTGTTCATAGCTCCATTTGTTGGATGCTCTTGTAGCGTTGCTTGAAAGTCTCTGTCTTCAAAACCCATCAATCTCCAACACTCAAGCATGGTCAGATACCCATAGTTTCCATCCTTCATTTTAATCCCGCCATTATTAGGGCTGCGATCTTTCCTATTGGTAATTGTATAGGCGTAGTCTTCCATAAGGTCCAGTAATCGTGTATAAGATCCAGACGGAACACTGCCTGCTAGTTTCGATAACGTGATAGGTTGCGAAATAGTATACTGCTCACAAACATCCAATTCTAAAAAACTCACCGATTTGTCTAATTGACTGTTTTTTATAATGGAAAAATGACTAATTTAAGTTGAAAATTGTAGAGCATGCTTTTTATTTGTTTTTTCACGGTTTATTGCCTTACTTAATATTTTTTACATTCAGGAGCCATTGTTTTATGAATGTTTAAAAAACAAAAAAACACCCGTCATCAAGACGAGTGTTCAATAAATTTTAGGTTAGCCATTTCGGCGGTGTGTTCTTAGACCAGAATATATCGCCAACTATGTGGTGCGCGACAAAGCCATCATCCGCTGTATGGTAATGAAAATTATAGAAGTAGCCGTCACCCGGTCGCTTTTCTGTCCGCACGTGGAATTTGATAAGATCTTGATTCGCCGTCTTATCGTAGACATGGAAAATCTTTTCCGCATAATCCCCTGAAGGTTGCTCGGTTATGGCAAGACGACGATCTGCTGCATTATGTACGGTCGTTTGGATTACTGCTTCAATTCGTGGGAAAATCTCGTTATCGAATTCATTCTGGATAACGGGGCCGATACGCTGTCCAAACTTTTCATACGTTAATAGACGTGCGTGTGCGACCAATTGCTGTTCTTCAGTGTAACTATCGAGTGTCAGTAAGTCATTTCTTGTGTTATGCAGTTCAAGGGAATACTCCATACCTTCTGCGCGGGTACCCGATTCATTCGGTTCATGCTTGTCTTGAAAATTTGTCCAAATTTCATGATTGGGTGTAATGACGCCCAGTGTCAACACGGCGACAGATGCGATCATCAGCCGCTGTAACCATTGCTTCATTTTCATCACTCCTTCAACATTCCGTCAAACATCTACATAACTCATACGAAAAGCGTCACAAAAGGTTTCATCTTTCACTATTTCATTGTACAATAAAGTCAAACTTCAATCATCATTTTCACAAAATGTTCTTTGATTGCAAGTTAAGCGGATGTCAATCAACGCGCTACATATAAAGGAGGTCGCAACAATGGATGTTAACTTACTATTAGGTATTGGTATGCTTGTATTGACTTTGTACTTGAGCTCCCTAAATTTCACGCACTAATCCAAAAGCGAAGAACGCCATCTAGCCTCGACAGGCACTGGAAGACGTATCGAAAAGGTGCGCACTTTTACCTTTACGATGCGGCTGAAGTGACCCGAGAGGCTGGCGTTATGTAAAAACATAAAAGACTGTATGGCTTTGAATAAAGCCATACAGTCTTTTTTCTATGGAAGTTGCCAAGTCTAAAAATGAAGTGACCGCGCTAAAAAGAGGTAGAATCGCGCTATTCAGTCGTGGGACCGCGCTAAAAGTCAGAAATACCGCGCCAAACCAGCAGACAACCGCGCTATTCCAACAGAACACCGCGCCATTCCACCTCCTAACCGCGCCAAAGGCCATTTCATTTCTCAAGCACGCCATAATGGACTTTCGTATACGGGCGAATTTGCTGAATAAAGCCGAAGCGTTCAAACAGCGGAGACTGATAATGGTCTTTCAAAACGACTCGGCGTCTGCATACGCGCAAAGCTTCTTCTACCCATTGTTCCGAGACAGTATCAGTTACACCGATTGCACGTAGCACTTCAAAGTTTGAGGACTCTTCGATCGGTGTCGTGAACATCGGGTCAAGGAATACGACGTCGCGTGAGTTCGTATCGCAGGTTTTCAGGAAATCTATAGCTTTCGAGTGAATTACTTGAATCCGACTCATCGCATCCTGTAGTAATGGAAAGTCGATGGGGAAGTTGTGTAAACCAACCTTTGTGAGAAACGCGACGATTGGGTCCCCTTCGATTCCTTCAACTATTCCTTTTTCTCCCACAGTGCTGGATGCGATGATCGCGTCGGACCCGAGTCCCAGTGTGCAGTCGAGGAATGAGTCTCCTGGCTGTAGATCGGCTGCCGCCACAAGTGGATCTATTTCGCCTTTTAGTATGCGTTTCAAGCGATAAGTCGCAGAGTTCGGATGAAAGAAAAACGGTTCGTCGCTGCCTTTTGGGTAAAACGAATAGCGGTCCTTCCCCGCCACTAGAACATCTGCTTGATAGATGTTCTGCAGTGTAGGAATGGACCGCTTTTTTCGTTCGACGACAGGCGCCTGTAACGCGTCCGCTGCTTGCTGCACCAGTGTAGCGGAATGTTCATCAGGTCGTCCTGCTGTCGTAATAATCACGTTCACTGAGCGACTACTTGAGTTAAGACGTCGACTAGATGATCTTTAATTTGATCTTTTTGGAAATTCTCGATTTGTTCACGTGGAATAAAGTATACAACTTTACCTTCATTCCAAATCGCAATGGACGGCGAGCTTGGTGGAATTTCCGGGAAGTACGAACGGAAAGTTTCTGTCGCTTCCTTATCTTGTCCAGCAAATACTGTAAACAAGTGATCCGGTTTTACCTCTTCTATTGCCTCGCGTACTGCGGGGCGTGCTAAACCTGCTGCACAGCCACACACAGAGTTGATCACAATAACGGCTGAGCCTTCCAAGTCTTTTAGCGTATTATCGACTTCTTCAGCCGTTGTGAGTTCCGTAAACCCAACAGTTGTTAGTTCTTCGCGCATCGGTGTAACAATCCCGCGCATGTACTCATCATAAGCGTTCATTTGTATATCTCCGCCTTTCATTTAGTTGCGTATTTTATGCCGTACTGTTTTTAATAGTAAAGGATAGAGTGAATTATTTCACGTGATTGAATTGGTGAATGACGGAATCGTCTATTTACCACTCCATCACAAAGCTACTACTTCCCTATATGAATCATCATTCATTTATGATAAAATTATCTAACTATTCCATAAGAGTGATGAGGAGTGTGAGTGATGGGAAAATTAGTGGATAAAATTGCTGTCGTAACGGGCGCAGCACAAGGAATCGGAGAGAAGATAGCGGAGCGTTTACTTCGCGATGGTGCTTCGGTGATAATCTTAGACGTAAACTTTGAACAGTTGAAAACAACAGCTTCTGCATTAGATGCTTCAGGTGAAAAGGTTTTCGCAATGAAGTGCGACGTGGCCGATCCGGAAGATGTGACGAAAACGTTCTCTACTATTTACGGGAAGTTCGGCAAGATTGATATATTGATTAACAACGCAGGTATAACGAGAGATTCATTCTTCCACAAAATGGCGCCCGAGCAGTGGCATTCGGTCATGGACGTCAATCTCAACAGTATGTTCTATACGTGCCAAGCAGTCATTCCACAAATGCGAAAGCAACAATACGGCAAGATTGTTAATGTCTCTTCTTCTTCCAGCTGGGGCAATATGGGTCAGGCAAATTACAGCGCGTCGAAAGCCGGTGTGCTTGGATTGACGAGAACATTAGCTAAAGAAAATGGCGGGAAGCAGATTACGGTGAATGCGGTTGCGCCAGGTCAGATTAATACGGATATGACGAAGGATTTGCCACAAGACGTGAAGAAAATGGCGACGATGTTAACGCCTGCTGGTCGTATGGGTGACCCCGCGGAAGTAGCTTCGGTTGTAGCGTTCTTGTCTTCAGATGACTCGAGTTTTGTGAATGGTGAGTGCATTAGTGTAAGCGGTGGATTTTTGATGGTGTAATGTACAAATATACCTGCGTGAGAACTGTTCAATCGTTCTTACACAGGTATATTTTTTTATGCTAAACGCTTGCCTAGGGGCTGGTATTTGATAGCTTTCTGAAGTCTTGGAATCAATATGATAGACAGAATTGTCACCCCGATATCCAGTGGTAAATATGCAACCATCCAAGACCATGCTAGTACATAACTGAAGCCTGCAGGCGCTTCTACCCAGTATACATAGGCAAAATACATATAATTTGTGCCGATTATGTAATTACCCGCTATCGCAAGAAAACCTGCCCCCGCGTAACTGATCCACGACGGTTTACGCTTGAAGAATTTGCCTACGATATACGCTACAAAGATGAAAGAAATAATGTAGCCGAACGTCGGGCTGAGGAAACTGCCGAGGCCTCCCTTAAATTGGGCAAATATCGGCGCGCCTGCCAACCCAATAAATAAATAAGCAAACATAGACCAGGCGCCCAATCGGCTGCCTAGTAATCCACCTGCCAATATAGCGAATAGTAATTGAAGTGTGACTGGCACCCCTCCGATCGTCAACAGTGGTGCAATGTTCGCTCCCACCCCCATCAATGCTGCAAATAATGCGCAAAACACAATTTCCTTTGGTTTCATTTTCTGATCCTCCTACTTTCTATTGTTGTCTCTACAAATATATGTTAACATAATTCAGAACTTAGTTAACACATATTTTTAAAAGGAGAATACAATGTGTCGATATTATTCATTACCGGAACAGATACCGATGTAGGAAAAACCGTAGCCACTGTGTTACTCAGTGACTTTTTATCTAAAAACGGTCGGCATTTCGTACCGTTTAAACCTATCCAAACGGGAGCAGTTATTCACAATGAACGCATTGCGGCACCAGATAGTATGACGTATGGACTAGCGTCTGACAGAGAACAACTAAATCCCGACTATTTATTCACTACACCTTGCTCGCCTCATTTAGCAGCTAGGTTGGAAAATGTACAAATTGATACAGACAAATTGACTCAATCCGTGAAGAAACTTTGCAGTAGTAATGACGGAATTGTAATAGAAGGAGCTGGAGGGCTATATGTTCCGCTCACTTCTGAAGGCTATTGCATGATCGACTGGATGGAGGAACTGCAGGCCCCTGTTGTAGTAGTGGCACGAGCAGGAGTTGGGACGATAAACCATACACTCCTTTCAATTGAAGCAATGAAAGCAAGAGGCATTCGCATCGCAGGGCTTTTATTCAATGATTTGGCGCAAGACTTCCCCAACATCATCAAAGATAATGTGGAAATGATCTATAAGCTGAGCGGTGTCCCAGTGATTGGGATCATTCCTTATCAGAAAGACATTCAAGAAACATTAAGTGATTCGGAAAAGATACAGACATGCTACGAAGAATGGGATTATTCAATTTTAGAGGAGGCGTTACCAAGTGGAAGCAAATCAGTTGCTCGAGAAAAGTAAGCAATATATGTGGCTGCCGTTTACACAAATGTCGGATTACGAAAAAGATCCGTTGATCATCGCAAGTGGCGAAGGTGTGACCGTTACGGATATACATGGCAAAACGTATTTGGACGGCTATTCTTCTTTGTGGCTAAATGTACACGGCCACCGAAAAAAAGAGCTAGACGACGCGATTCAAACACAACTACAGTCCATTGCGCATTCGACGTTACTCGGTGCTGCAAATATACCTTCGATTCTGCTAGCGGAGAAATTAGTGGAATTAGTACCTGAAAAATTGACGCGTGTATTTTACTCCGACAGCGGCGCGACGGCTGTTGAAATAGCGGTGAAGATGGCGTATCAATATTGGCAGAATAAAGGCCTCGAGAAAAAAACGCGTTTTGTAACTGTCAGCAATGGATATCATGGCGATACGGTCGGTACGATGAGTGTTGGGTCTATTGAACTGTATCACAAAGTCTATACTTCCCTATTATTTGATGCGCTCGTCATCCCGTTCCCGTCAGTTTACCGCCATCCTTCAGTTGATGCGAATACCGTGCGAGATGAAAGCCTACGTCAACTGCGTTTGCTATTTGAAGAACGTCATGAAGAAATCGCAGGAATGGTGCTTGAGCCGATGATTCAAGGAGCCGGCGGAATGAATACGATGCCAGCAGGTTATTTAAAGGGCGTTGAAAAATTATGCAAAGAATTTAACGTATTACTAATTGTCGACGAAGTAGCCACCGGTTTCGGACGGACTGGGAAAATGTTCGCTGTCGAGCATGAAGACATAGAGCCTGATCTAATGACTGTAGCAAAAGGACTTACAGGAGGCTATTTGCCAGTCGCTGCTACATTCGCGACCGAAGAAATTTACAATGCGTTTTACGGAGAATATGAAGAAATGAAAACATTCTTCCACGGACACTCCTACACGGGGAACCAGCTGGGTTGTGCAGTGGCATTAGCGAACTTGGAGATTTTCGAAAAAGAGCAACTAGTGAAGCAAGCAGAGGAAAAAGCTGCGTTACTTAAAGAATTGCTAGTGGATATTCAGCAACTTCCGCATGTAGGAGATGTTAGACAATGTGGCTTGATGTGCGGAATTGAAATCGTCAAAGACAAGCATACTAAAGAATCTTTCTCAGTGGAAAGCCGTGTTGCTTACCGCGCTACGCTTATAATGAGAGAGCTCGGTTTACTGACTAGGCCGCTCGGCGACGTCATTGTCCTGATGCCACCTCTCGCTACTTCAAATGAACAGTTAGCGGAGATGGTGAAACTGATGAAAGCAGGAATACAGGCGGCGACGGAAGAATTAGTGGGCATGGGTAATATCCAGCAATAACTACAAGCTTTATAAAACAAGACTGCACTAGAAACAATGATTGTTTCTAGTGCAGTCTTGTTTGAATTTTCATTTGGTGTTCATCATGCTATTATCCAATCGGTAGTAATGGGCATCTTTGCATCCATAAACGGATCGTAGTGAACCATCACTGCGCATAGCGCTCCACCATTTCCCGTGTCACATTAAAACGCGGTTCTATTGTATCGCCGTCTACTTCCTCTACTCCAATTAATACGGAAATTACGCGTTCTCCATTGAATACCCCGCTTCCTGTAAAACAAGAACCAGCGGCATCCGTATATCCCGTCTTTAACCCATCCATTCCATTCATTTGCATACGCATACCAGGCAACAGAAGATTCGTATTCCACATCTTTACTCCTTGTGTAGACATGAAGTGTGTCATACTAGTAAATTCCAATACTTCGGGATGCGTTTGAATGAGTCGATCCGCAATAATTGCCAGGTCTTTAGCGGAAGCCAAATTGTTTTTCCCTTCGCCTCTACCTAAATAATCGCCATCCAAGCCATGTGGATTAAAGAAAACAGTTTTCTTTAGTTTAAACGCACGCGCTTGTTCATTCATCATGGCAACGAACTCCTCTTCCGTTCCACCCACCATTTCAGCCAAAGCAAGGGCCGCATCATTCGCTGAAATGATCGTCATCGCAGTAAATAATTCACGTACTGTGTAGCTTTCATTGGCCTGCATGCCTAGTTTCGCAGCACTCGCAAACTGTGCCATATTTAGAACGGTGGGACTTGGCTGGTAGATAGTTTCCCAGGAAATCGTGCCATTTTTGATCGTATTCAACACGATATATTGCGTCATTAATTTGGTCATGCTAGCAATCGGTAAGGACTTTTTGCTGTTTTTCTCATATAACACCTCACCTGTATCTGCATTCAAAAGAATCATAGCCTCAGAAGATGCACTCCAATTGTCATCTATCGGTTGCACATCGGTCCATTGAGTAACGACTGCATAGATCCCCAAACAGATGAGTAATACTAGTAGTAATTTCTTCATTTATACACCTGCCTATACTATTCATTATGAAGGAAAAGTCCCCTGAATGGTAGCGGGTGTTTCTGAAGATTATATGAAGGATAGAAAATATGCAAAAGTGGAAAATAATTTCACCCTTGGTGAGAAGATCTACTTGTAATTTTTATTTTACCAGTGGCTATTAAGTCTTGTGCTTTTTTGCAATGCTTGGAATACTGTTCATGACCTTCGGTGTAGTATCGGAAGAAAGAACAAACGGGACAACGACTACAAACCGTATCCAGCGTTTCATTTGGACATCCTCAATAGTTTTATATTTAGTACACCATTACCTGAACAGTTAACCTGTTTACAGATGACGGTATACCAGTATTATTATTCAACCTTATTCATCATTTTATATAGTTTCAACTATGTAACGTTTCATGGTCGCCATCATGGATATGCAGCATATTTTCTATTTTTTTTTAGTTCAATCGTGTCTCTTCCGACTATTTATTTTAATGTCAAAATGTCTCTAACCTCACAAAAAAGACGACAATCCATTCACATTCGAATGAATCATCGTCTTTTTGTTTTTGAGAAATCAAAGCGTATAGTGACATTGATTTTTCACATGCTAATCTGGGGAATAGAACCGATTACTTCGTATAACCGTTCATTTGAGATTGAGCCTGACGCACTAATCGCTTTGTAATTTCTCCGCCGACGGATCCGTTGGCACGCGATGTGGAGTCTGGTCCAAGGTTTACACCGAATTCGTTTGCGATCTCTTCCTTCATCTGGTTGATCGCCTGTTGTACACCTGGCACTAATAGTTGGTTTGAGTTACTGTTGTTTGGCATGTTGTCCACCTCCTTCTGACAATAGAATGAGCAGATTTTAAAAAAACATACTGTTAATTTTTAAAAATGATGTTTTTTTATTTCCTTCATATTATAGGCAATCGAACAAAAAAATAAACAACCTCTACCGTTCCACTTTGGCAGAGGTTGCAAACTTATGATTGTATTTTTTCTTCGATTAGTTTTCCCTTACACAATTGTTTAGTACGCTCTAACTCTTCGGTCATTTTTTTCTTCACGGCACTTGACCAGCCAAGTTGAACAGCTAGGAAATTAATGACAGGCTCTTGCCATTGATCGACCCAGTCGATGTCAAAGAGCAATGCGCCCGTTCGTCTCCAGAAAAAGTCTACAGGTGTACAAACGAATTCTTTTGAAATGGAATACCACGCTTGTGCGTAAATTTCAATCGGTAAATTGGCTCTTCGTGCATCAGCCTTTCCGTTTTGGATGACGCCGAATATCTCATCGACGTTTGATCCATAATGGGTGACGAGTGCATAAGCCGTTTGCTCAGATAATCCTAGGCTCATCCCTTCTTTCACTTTTCTCTTAACAAAAGCTTCAAACCCTTTTGAACCACCTACATGACCACCTGAAATAGGCAGCTTTTTTGTACGGCAAGACGGAACTTTTTTGCCATATGAAGTATTAAGATCTGCAGCGATACGATCGACAATCGTTTCCGCCATTTTGCGATACCCTGTTAACTTTCCGCCAGCAATCGTTAATAAACCGGAATCTGAAATCCAGATTTCATCTTTTCGGGATATCTCCGAAACGCTCTTTCCTTCTTCTTGTATAAGTGGTCTAAGGCCTGCCCACCCCGATTCAATTTGTTCTTCGCTAATCTCCAGTTTCGGAAAAACAAAATGAATAGCATTTAGCAAATATTCTTTATCCGCCTGTGTAATCTGCGGCTCCGTCAAACTTCCTCGATAATCTGTATCGGTTGTTCCTATGTATGTTTTGCCATTGCGCGGAATCGCCAACACCATGCGCCCGTCCGGTGTATCAAAATAAATAGTTTGTTCTAAAGGAAAGACCCGTTGATCAAAGACCAAATGAACACCTTTAGTTAAATGAAGTTGTTTTTGATCAGGCACTGCATCTTTGTGACGGACTTCATTAACCCATGGTCCAGTTGCATTGATGACTTTTTTAGCGAAAATCATTCGAGATTTTCCCGTTAATTGATCAATCGTTTCGACACCTGCTACTTTGCCGTCATGATAAACAAATTTTGTCACTTTTGTATAATTTAAAACCGAGGCTCCGTACTGAACAGCTTCTTTTATCACTTCAATCGTTAAACGTGCATCATCTGATCGATATTCTACGAATTTCCCTGCACCGAGGAGACCTGTTGGATTCAACTTTGGTTCATCACGAAGTGTCTGCTTTTTTGATAACATGCTTTTACGTTCTGATTTCTTTACTTTGGCTAATGTATCATAGACACGCAAACCAATTGAACTGCTAAATTTACCAAACGTCCCTCCTTTATAAATGGGCAACAACAACCATGTAGGTGTCGTCACATGTGGTCCGTTTTCATACACTACCGCACGTTCCTGTCCAGTTTGTGAAACGATTTTAAACTCGAGGTTCTTTAAATACCGTAATCCCCCATGAATCATTTTCGTCGAGCGACTAGATGTTCCTGCCGCAAAGTCCTGCATTTCCACCAACACTGTTTGTAATCCCCGGCTCGCTGCATCAAGCGCTATACCCGCTCCCGTCACGCCTCCTCCTATTATAAGTACATCGAATTCTTCTGTTCGTATATTTTCCAATATATCCTCTCGTCGAAAGCGAGGCTGTCGTTTTATCATATATAAACAAGCTCCTATCTTCACATCTTCAATAGCATAATACTACAACTAATCCGAATACTTTTAAAGTTAATTGACAAATTATTTGATTCATGTGATAATTTCTACATATTTAGTAGGATTTATAGTCAAATAACACAACTAGAGAACTCGGCATACAGGCTACATTACCAAATAATGAGATAGACATTTGTTTGTAACAGACCTGTCCGTTAATGGATCGGTCTTTTTTTATACTACAGGAGGTCGTATGGATGGACGTATTTGTCAATAAACAGAACTATACTACATATCGTTTTTTAGAAATCGAGGAGATCAAACAGTATGTGAGAAATCTAGGTTTCTTTCCTGAACCTGGAGACATAAAAGTTATTGAAGTAAGTGATGGCAAGATCAATCACGTATATAGACTACGAAATGAATATAGGTCCATCATTTTTAAGCAAGCAGTTCCATACGCACGAGTTGTTGGCGAATCGATGCCTCTACCACTTGACCGCGTACGTATTGAAGCGGAAGTGATGAAGGTATACGAAGAAATCCTTCCGAAAAGCGTGCCTTCCGTCTTACATTTGGACGAAGTGATGGCGATCGTTGTGATGGAAGACATGCTTCCTCTTGAAGTTGGCCGAACTGCATTAATCAATGGAAGTGAGTCCGCTCGCTTTGCGACAGACATCGGCAAGATGACTGCTGAGGTGCTGTTTAAAACATCTGATTTCTATATGCCCTCGCCCATTAAAAAGGAGCTACAAGCACGATTAGCAAACCCTGGAATGAGACAGTTAACTGAGCAATTGGTGTTTGATTGGCCTTACAGTGACCACGAGACCAATGAGTGTGAGACTGGTATGCGCAATGAAGTGAAATTCCTCAGTCAAGACCAGCGCTTATTACTCGAAGTAGCTCAACTGAAACATAAATTCATGACAAAAGCGGATGGCCTTATTCACGGCGATTTGCATAGCGGCGCAATTTTCACGGGAGATAACCGAACAGTGATTTTCGATACGGAGTTTGCACTTTTCGGTCCTTTTGGTTTTGACCTTGGACAATTCATCGCGAACCTATTTTTGAACGGGATTGCCTTCCCCAACTATAAAGAAAAGCGTTTTGAGCAAGCGAAAGAAACATGGTATGCATTTGCGGAAACATTTTCAAACCTATGGCAGACCAGTACACATGAACGCTATACAAAAGTCGATGGATTTTACACGATTATTATGGAAGAACTTTTTACTGATATCATTGGCTATGCAGGATGTGAATTAGTACGACGAGCAATCAGTATTGCACAAATTCCAGACATGAATACAGAACAAGATGAAGACTTGCGCATGGCGGCTAGAAAAGAAGTCTTGGCATTAGGTAAATATATGATTATGGAGCGAAAACATATTTATTCTCTAGAACAATTGAGTCATTGGTTTCAAGCAACTAGATAAATAGTAGAGGAGGCAATTCGATGGGCGTTACAGCAACCTATTTATTCCCCACTCATCCGAATCAGGAAAAAATTGCAGAACAACATGCGCTTGGGTTAACGATTGGTTCATGGACCGATATCCCCCATATTGAGCAGCAACAATTGAAACATCATAAAGGCGAATTGGTATCTGTTGTCAAAGGCGAGCAGAAAGACACTGTGACGATTTTTTATCCGTCTGCTAACTTTTCAGCAGACCTACCCGCAATCTTTACTACGGTCTACGGAAAATTATCCTTTTTCGAAGGGTATGAACTGATTGATTTGCAGTTTGATCATTCATTACTCGCACAATTCCCTGGCCCACGCTTTGGTGTTAAGGGTATTCGAGAAAAGCTCGGTGTCTACGATCGACCGCTATTGAAAGCGATCTTCAAAGGAGTGATGGGACGGGATTTATCCTTTTTCTCCACTCAACTCCAAGAATTATTAGCTGGTGGTATCGATTTGATCAAGGACGATGAAATTCTTTTCGAAAATGAATTAACACCTTTTTATCAACGCGTAACTACTGCTAAAGACATTCTCACGCATCATTACGAGAAAACAGGCGCACATGCTTTATATGCCGTCAATTTATCAGGGAGATCCCATGAATTGCATGAAAAAGCAGAACGCGCAACTGAACTAGGCGCAAGCGCTTTATTATTCAATGTGCATGCCTATGGTCTGGATACGCTACAATCACTACGGGAAAACGATAATATCGGATTACCGATTCTCGCCCACTCCGCATTATCCGGTGTGCTCGCAGGTCAAGCTGGCAGTGGATTTTCCTATCCTTTGCTTGTTGGAAAGTTGACGCGTCTAGTTGGTGGTGACCTCTCGCTCTTCCCGAGTCCATATGGCAATGTGGCGATTTCACGCGAAGATGCACTGGGAATTAATGAGGAGTTAATAAAAGATAATGGATTTGAGCGAACGTTTGCAGTGCCTTCTGCTGGAATTCATCCGGGAATGGTCCCACAGTTGCTTGAAGACTTCGGTGACAACTTGGTCATCAATGCAGGAGGCGGAATTTTTGGGCACCCAGATGGTCCAACACCTGGTGCACAGGCTTTCCGCGCAGCAATCGATGCAAGTGTTCATCAAATTCCGTTACCAGAAGCTGCAAAAACATCCAGCCCCTTGCGGCTCGCATTGGATCAATGGGGCACGATTGACGTTAAGTAAAGTGGAGGGTGAACGATGAGTAACGTAGTAATTTTCTGTGATTTTGATGGGACGATTACGAAAAAAGATAATATTATCAGCATTATGAAAGAATTCGCAGTGCCTGGCTGGAAAGAGATAACAGATGATATATTACAACAAAACATCTCGATCCAAGATGGGGTCAGGCAACTGTTTTCGTTCATTCCGAGTTCGCTACAAAAGGACATCATTTCTTTCGTCTTACGGGATGCGGAAATCAGAGAAGGATTCAGCGAGTTTGTACAGTTTACGAGGGAACAGAATATTCCACTCTATATTGTCAGTGGCGGAATCGATTTCTTCGTTCATCCTGTGCTCGAGCCTTTTGGACCTTTTGATCAAATTTATTGTAATGAAGCGACATTTGACGAAGAACGAACTAGGATTCATTATCCGCATGCTTGTGATGCGCACTGCACGAAGCAAGATTGTGGTTGCTGTAAACCGTCTATCATGCGTAAGCTATCAGATCAGCAACAGACACGCATTGTCATCGGTGATTCGGTAACAGACTTTGAAGCCGCAAAATTGGCTGATGTAGTCATTGCGAGGGACTTCCTAGCAGAAACTTGCGAGAAACTGGACATTCCGTATTCGCGCTTTGAAGTATTTACCGACTGTATCGACATCGTGAAAGCACAATTATAATTTCAAATAGATAGGAGCGACTACTACTATGGCAACGATTACGATTCAAGGGTCAAACGAAGTGATTGAAGGACAACAGGAAGTTGCCCAATTCCTCACCCAACAAGAAGTTATTTATGAACACTGGCCGATTGACCAATTACCTGCACATCTCCGGGAAAAGTTCAATCTGACGGATTCTGAAAAAGAAGAGATTCTCCACGCTTTCAAATCAAATATTGATGCAATTTCTGAACGACGTGGCTATAAAGCGGCAGATGTCATCTCGTTATCTAAAGACACACCGAATATCGAGGAAATGTTGAAGAACTTCGAGCGGGAGCATCATCATACCGATGACGAAGTTCGTTTTATCGTCAGTGGTCATGGTGTATTCGTTATTCAAGGAAAAGATCAGCGCTTTTTTGAAGTGCATCTAGATCCGGGTGATTTAATTTCTGTACCAGAAAACATTCGTCATTATTTCACATTGGCAGCGGATCGCCAAGTAGTAGCTCTTCGGATTTTCGTTACACCTGAGGGCTGGGTTGCAGTATATTGATTGATGAATAAGCGTTCTAAAAATGAAAGCACCTTCCTCCCATTACGAGGTTAAGGTGCTTTTCGTTATTGACACGTCTCTAGAAAGATCGGTTCCGTCTGACTTCCCTACTTAGCTTGATCAGACATAGCGCAATGAACGTAAATTTTTGTCAGGCTAGGCGATTTTCAATCGCATTTTCCACCTATTATTCTCTATGTAAAAGTTTTTATTTGATTCCTGCGTGTACTGCCTTCATTAAGGGTATGTATTGAATAGGGAAAAATATTGAGAGAGGTGAGTTTAATTGGCAAATTACCATGATTCATTTAGTAAAACGAAAGCAGAGTTACGACCTGAACAATTAAAGAAGATCGTAGACTACTCTTCACTTCCATTTGATTCAACTGAACATGTAGAAAAGCTCACAAATATCGTCGGACAACAACGTGCACGCTCCGTGATGAACTTTGGCCTACACGTAAATAAACCCGGATATAATCTATATGTCGCGGGAATAGAGGGAGTCGGGAAAACATCTTTTGTCAATACGGTCGTTCATGACTTTTCGGAGAAAGAAGCTACCCTATTTGACTGGTGTTATGTAAATAACTTTGAAGACGAATACAAACCAAAAGTACTAAAACTCCCCGTAGGATTGGGAAAACAACTTCAAAAGTCCATGGAAGACTTGTTGAAAGATTTACAAGTTGATATTCCCACAGCTTTTAACGAAGAAAACCGACTCAAGAACCGTTCATCGATCATTCGAAAATATAAAGACCAAGTTGATCAAGTGTATAAACGTACGAATGAAATAGCTGCTGAGAACGGCTTTCTACTGAAACAGTCTGATTCCACGGTAGCGACAATACCGATGGGTGAAGACGGAAATCCTATAAGCGAGGAAGCATATAAGAAATTAACTGAAGAACAACGGGCAGCTATTGAAAGTAACTCTGTCAAATTACAAGAAATTATATTGGAAGCGACAGAATCTATCCTCCGTTTTGAACAAGATTTGAAGAAATCATTGGCAGGCTTTGATCATCAAACAGCCATTACGACAATCGATTTTCATATTGATGAAGTAAAAAAGATCTACAAAGACTGTCCTGAAGTGATGCATTATATAAAAGCGGTTCGAAAAGATCTCAAGAATAATTTCCAAATTTTTTTATCCACTCCAACTACAAAAGAAGATAAACAACTAGGCAGACTGTTCAATGACGAAAATCAAGCATTAAAAAAATATACGATAAATGTACTCGTCGATCACAGTGAAACTACAGGCATGCCCGTTATTTCTGCAGATAACCCGACTTTTTATAACCTAATGGGCAAGGTGGAATATGAAAATCGAATGGGTGTCATGAGCACGGATTTTACTAAAATAAAACCTGGCTATTTGCATAATGCAAACGGAGGGTATCTTCTGATCCAAGCGAAAGATATTTTTTCGAAAAGCCAAGCGTGGGAAGGTTTAAAAAGGGCATTATTAATTCATAAATTACAAATTGAGAATATAGGTGAACATGCCAGCGTCATTGCTACCGCTTCAGTAAATCCAGATCCGATTCAACTTGACGTAAAAGTGATTATTATTGGGAACATGGACATTTATCAAGCACTTTATCATCACGATGAAGATTTTCGTAAACTGTTTAAAATTCGCGTAGACTTTGATGTGGAAATGAAATACAACCAAGAGAATATTGCAGGGTTGGTTAGTTTCATTCATACACATGGCAAAAAATATGGACTTCGACATTTTGACTCTTCAGCTGTCGCAAAAATTATTGAATACAGTTCGCGTGTCGCTGGCGATCAACACAAATTATCCACACGTTTTAATTTACAAGTAGAATTACTTTATGAAGCGGATGCATGGGCAGGCATCATGGGAGACGACCTAGTTACGGCCAAACATATCGAAAAAGCCATTCAGGAAAAGAGATATCGATCGAATTTATATGAAGAGAAAATTCAAGCGAGTATTGATGAAGGAAGTATACTGATTGATACGACAGGAGAGAAAATCGGACAAGTAAATGGCCTGGCCGTCTATGATTTAGGGCAATATCATTTCGGCAAACCATCACGCATTACGGCTACCACGTTTATGGGTAAGAAAGGTTTTGTCAATATTGAAAGAGAAAGCCAGATGAGCGGAAATACACATAACAAAGGCGTGTATATATTAGGAGGATATTTAGGGCAAAAGTTCGCCCAAAAGTATCCGTTGGTATTGACTGCGCATATCGCTTTTGAACAATCCTATGGTGGTGTGGATGGTGATAGCGCATCCAGCACAGAATTGTATGCTATTCTCTCAAGCCTGGCGGAAATTCCCATCCATCAAGGATTAGCTGTCACTGGCTCGGTCAATCAAAAAGGGGAAATCCAGCCAATTGGCGGCGTAAATGAGAAAATTGAAGGCTTTTATAATGTATGTAAAAACAAAGGACTAACAGGCAAACAAGGCGTACTCATCCCCCATCAAAATGTGAAAAACTTAATGTTGAATGATGAAGTCATTGAATCCGTTCGCGATGGACAGTTCCATATTTATAAAGTACGAACGATTGAAGAAGGAATAGAAATTTTAACGGGTATACCCGCAGGACATCCGAATGAACAAGGAGATTACGATAAAGAAACCGTCTATGGAAAAGCAGCAATGAAATTACGGATGTTTATGGAATTTGCGCGAGAACAAGAGAGATGAAAGAGCATCTGCGTTTGAAATGCACTTCAGAAGTATACTTCACGTGGTTTCTAGCGCAGGCCCTTTCTTCAGCAGTACGTCAATACATACATACTATTCAGTCAACCGTAATAAATCATTAAAATACACCTATGTATTTCCATCTAGCTTACATTCTCAAGTCATTTTTGTTACATTCTCTTCTACGATGTCGAAAAGCTGTACAATGGAAATACGATAGTTTTCTGAAGGAGCCGAATTATGAATAAAAAACGTTTATCTTGGGTAGATGTCACCAAAGGTTTTTTGATGATTCTCGTCGTAATGGGACATTATCCTGGGCAGTTGGATTTCCCACTCGTTAAATATATCTACTGGTTTCACATGCCAGCCTTCTTCATTTTAAGCGGTTTGTTTTTTAAGCCTGTCATCGAGAAAGGCTTCATGAAACAATCGATTCAAAAACGATTTATGCAGTTGATTGTTCCCTATTTGTTTTTCCTAGTAAGTATTACACTGATTCGTTATGGGATCGAGATTGGTTCAGGGAATTTCGATTGGTCATGGTACGTCCATGATATATGGACCATTATTGTTGGAGGACGTTTTGTACGTGGTGCCTATGGTGTTTTCTGGTTTGTTACGACTCTATTCTTTACATACTTGTTTTTCTTATGGATGACAAAATACTTTAGCCGTACAAAACAACTCATTATTTTAGCTGTTTTTTATAGTGTTGCCCACCTTGAAAGCTTGTTCGCGATGCGTGTCATTGGCGGTGCTCCATCTACTGCAGCGCAAACGATCCCAATGATTTGGAACATCGATGTTGCGCTTATGGCAGTCGTCTATTTTTCACTCGGCTATTATTTGAAGAATTTTTGGATGAACATTCCGAAAAAGTGGTTAGTTACGGGGTTGCTTATTAGTCTCACAGCTATATCTTTAGACCACTATCACGTCATTGACTATCACTTGAGCATGAAGTTTTTGCGCTATGACCATTTCTTTTTAGACTTGATCATCCCGCTTTCTTTCACACTGGTGTTAGTCGGTGCGTTCCAACTCATAGTAGCCAAGTTATCGTTAAATTGGCTACAAAAAATCGAAAAGCATTCCTTAACGATCATGTATTTACACATCTTCACGGATATTTTATTAAATGATTACTTTACGTATGGGATTGTCGGCTTCACGGCCTTCGGTTTGTTTATTCCCATCTTCGTTTCAATCATCATACAAAAATGTATGCCGCACGGAAAATTATTCCTCGGCGGGTTTTCACAGAAAAAGAACACGCAAATTGCTCAATAACAAAACTACCTGCGCACGAAACATTCATGAATCGTTTTCTATTCATGTTGGATTTGTAACGCAGGTACTTTTGACTCTATAATCACTGTTTACAAAGCTCTGAAAGAATCTGAAAAATCTGATACCACAATAAAAAACCAAGAAACTTTTCGGAAAAAGTCTTGGTTTTTTATTTACATCACTATTAAGAAGGTGAGTGAACTGGCTCATAAAATGCAGGAGGAACTGAGCCGAAGCATCTGCGGTGATACAACATCGGTTCTTTCGTTGTGTCGGCCTGCAAGTCCAAGACTTCACCAATTAAAATGGTATGATCACCCGCTTCAATAGTTTGGAATGTCTTACATTCAAATACTCCAAAAGCTCCTTCAATAATTGGTAGCCCATTTTCAGAAAGCGCCCATTGGCAATCAGCGAAACGATCTTCCACTTTGCTTGCAAATGTTTTGCATAGCTCTTGTTGCTCGCCCGCCAAAACGTGAACAGCAAATTTCCCACCTTTTGTGAACGCTTCCAATGAAGATACTTTATGATCGATTGACCATAGCACCATGAGTGGATCTAATGAAACAGAAGCGAATGAGTTAACTGTTAACCCTACAGGCGTTCCATCTTCTTTCGTTGTAGTCAGGATGGTAACCCCCGTCGGATAATTCCCCATAATTTGCTTAAAAAGATCTTGTTTTTCGATATTCCCCATAATATATCTCTCCTTTTTCAATATAGATTATTTACTAGTTCTTCTTATGTTAAACGGGGTTTCTTACCTGTCAAAGATACGAGACTATAAAGCACTGCCGTAACAAGAATGGTTGGATACACAGCCCCTACTGAATTATTGAGAAATTCTGAGTTACTGACTACTAAGAAGAAAACTACACCAAATGCCCAAACAGCCACGGCTTTTAGATTCACACCTTTGTAATACCAGTATTCTCCACCTGTTTTCTCGAATTCCCGAACATCATATGAGCGCTTCCTCACAATGAAATAGTCAGCTACCAATATTCCTAGCAATGCACTCAACACCATTCCGATATATTCCAAGAAGCCCATAAATGTATCCAAGAAACTAGCTAGGAATAGTGGTATTAGCATTAAAAATCCTGCTAAGACGGTTACCATCCAAATAGAGTGCAAAGGCTTGATCTTTTTCGTCACATTCGTGATGGAAATCCCTGCTGCCATCAAGTTTACAACATTGGTTGTCACACATGCTACTACGATGAGAATTAATGCAAATGATCCTAGACCTAGATTAGTTACAATAGAACTAGGGTCCGAATTTTCCGGATCATAAATTCCAGTACTCAGCGCTGCACCGATTGTGGCAATGATTCCGATAAACGCAAACCATAATAGGGAAAGATACGCGCCTACGAGCGGAGCGACAGTCGCTGTTTTTGCTGAGCGTGTATATCTTGTAAATTCAGCAATTCCTAACACCCATGCCAAACTAAACGCAGCCATAATATCTACAGCCTTTCCAACTGGTATAACCGAATCTGCTGGCGCACTCCAATTCATGATGGCTGACAGTGGATGCGTTTTCAATACGACAACAGTAATCCAAATACCTAACACAAGAACTAATGCCATACCGATTCTTTCAACAATTTTAATGGAATTTCTCCCTAGCGATACCGCCACAAAGTTCAACAAACTCATGAAAACGATACCCGCTATCATCGGTCCTACACTTCCCGGCTCACCGTACGCTGACCAACCAAATAAGTCTTTTAAAATAAAACTCATGGAGATCACAGCGATAAATGTGTTAACTACTGCCCATCCAAGAAATACAATGGTGTTTAGTACCGTCGGGAGAAGACTTCCTCTCACTCCGAAAGCGGGTCTGGTCAAAGCCATGGTAGATGTCCCTACCTTAAAACCCATATATCCAACGAGTGCTAATATAAGATAGGCGATAGGATTGGAAATTAACGTGACGCCAATCGCCCCTGCAAACGCCATTCCAGCTACTGTTCCTCCTACATACCAAGAGGCATTATTTGAGTTGGCCCCAACCCAAATCGCCACCATGTCAAAAAATCCAATATTTCTTTGACTCATAGGAACTTCTTCAGTCGCGTAATGTTCTACCGTAGTAGCATCTAGCTGGTTGTTTCGCTGTGTTAGAGCATCTGCCTCTACCGTTACGCCTACCTCGGCCTTTACTGTTTCGATAGACTTCATAATCTTCCCCCTTTTTTAACGATTTACCTGAATGGTAAAAGTTCTACACTTCCGGCTGAGCTTAAACGGCTCTATGAAATTCGGGCACCATAACGTGAGGCATAAATTGTTCATACCGTACAGTTAGCTGATAACTTGTTATACACTTCTCTTAAATTGTCCGGGGTAAATTGTAATTCATCGGGCATACTAGATTCCCAAGCGTGATAAGGTTCCCCCAATAATTTATTGCAAATTTGATCCGCATCAAAAATACTTATATCGTAAACCCAATTACCCATCATACAGACTGCTGCCATATGCGCTCCCACCGTCGTGGTACCGCAAATATCCTTCACTAGATTGACTTGATAATCACGATAGTAAGCATCCATTACAGTCGATAGGACACAGACATCTGTTAGAACTCCACCTACAATTAAGTTCTTTATATTTAAGCTTTTCAACATCAGGTCTAAACTGGATTCATGAAAACCACTGTATCGGTACTTATCCACAATGATATCGCCAGGTTGATTTTTTAACTCTTCGATGATATCAATCGAATCGGTATTCGTATTGTAGTAAAGCGGCTTCCCATTCTGATCAACAGGTTCTAAGTTTGCAAGTCCAATTCCATCGCCTCTATTGATATGGCGCGTATAAATGATGGGTATGTTTTTTTGCCTGCATACTTTGATTACATTGGCTGTTTTTTTAATGATTTCATCCATTCCTGCAACAGCGGACGTACCACCTTCATTTTGTAGGTCTATTAAGAGTAATGCTTGATTCTGACTATTCAATTAATTCACTCCTTTCGTTCATCATTTACCATGTACCATACAAGCGAATAGAAAAAATCTGACTTCTTTTATTTATAACGCAGAGCTAGCCCACTTTTACAATTCACTAAAAATGGGATTCCACTTTTTAAGTTCGAGTCGACGGACTTTTTCTTTTACATGGGGATCAGCCTCTGCCAATTGTTGAGCTTCTTCAAATGAGTCCGCTCTATAAATAATTAATCCCCCCGATTGATCGGCAAAAGGACCTCGGGCGAAGATTTTCCCCTGTTCATCGAGCCTATCCAAGTACTCGATATGTCGCGGTAGAACTTCTGCATTTTTTTCAGGCTGAATCATGTGTAAAAATGCCGTGTAGTAAGCCATAACCTTGCCTCCTAGTTACGATTCCAAACGACTAGTTTCATTTCTGTCATTTCCTCGATCGCATATTTCAATCCTTCTCTTCCATTTCCGCTTTCCTTAACGCCTCCATACGGCATGTTATCCACTCGGAAAGTTGGAATGTCGTTGATCATGACGCCTCCTACATACAATTCATCCGCTGCATATAGTGCCGTGTGGATGTCATTTGTAAAGATTCCTGCTTGAAGACCAAAACGCGAATCGTTCACTTGCTCGATCGCTTCCTCTACTGACTTCACTTGATCTATGACTAGGATGGGTGCGAATACTTCATTGCAGGAAACTTTCAGATGAGATCCAGCTTCCGTCAAAATAGTAGGATAAAGTATATTCCCTTGTACTTTTCCACCTGTAACTACGTTTGCCCCCTGGCTTTTGGCTTCGTCGATCCAACTCAATGTACGCTCTACGTCTTTTGAAGAAATTAATGCCGATACTTCCGTGTCTTCGCACAACGGATCACCCATTACGAGCTTTTCCGTTTCTTCTACGATTTTCGAAACGAATTCATCGTATAGCTCTTCGTGGATATAAACGCGTTGGAGTGAAATACAGACCTGCCCCTGGAAGGAGAATGCACCTGACACGCAGCGAGAAACGACTTGATCAAGATCCACGCCCTGGTCGATAATCACAGCTGCATTCGAACCTAGCTCAAGAGTTACCCTCTTTAATCCAGCTTTATTTTTGATTCCAATACCGACTGCTGGACTGCCTGTAAATGTAATCATTTTCACTCGATCATCCGTAACAATTTGATCGCCAATTTCTTGGCCATCGCCTGTGATAACGTTAAGCGCCCCTGCCGGTAATCCAGCTTCCATTAATAATTCCGCAATAAAATAAGAGGATAATGGCGTTTGTGCAGCTGGTTTTAACACAATCGTATTTCCGGTGGCAATTGCAGGACCGATTTTATGCGCTACTAAGTTCATCGGAAAATTGAAAGGGGTGATAGCGCCAATTACGCCAAGTGGTTCCCGTACAGTGTAGGCCAGACGATTCACTCCGCCCCGCGCCGCATCGAGCGGGAGAGTCTCTCCGTAAATGCGCTTGGCTTCTTCCGCTGCAAATTTATACGTCTCGATTGTACGAAGTACTTCACCTCTTGCTGTTGCAATGGGTTTTGCAGCTTCCATGGCAATGATTTCAGCTGCTTCTTCAGAACGCTCATGTAATAAGGAAACTAAATTTTCCAAAATCTCTGCTCGTTGATAAGCAGGCATTTTCGACATCACTCTACGCGTCTGTAGAGCGGTTTCGATTGCTTGATCTGTTTCATTTTTTGTGGCTTTAGCAATATGGGCAATCACTTCACCTGAATACGGGGAATGCAAATCCGTGTATTCTTTCGTTTCCACCCATTCACCATTAATTAGTAAGTGTTGCGTTTTTAAGCATGCAAGCGATTTATTCATCATCTAGTTTACCTGCTTTCTGCTAGTGGTGGCTATATTGGATTGATACTTCATGATTTGAATGATTTTGTGTTCTTCTTGTAAATATTCTTCGATTTTAAGGCTTAACCCGCCACTTCCGAATTTAACACGCTGCTCCTCGCCATTGCCAGTTCGCTTAATATATTCAAGAAAGACCAACACATTTTTACGTCTTTCCACTATATCTTCAAATCCTCGATCATAGAAAAACGTATCAATTGTATTGTAAACACCTTTATTCACCCCAAATCGATCACTGCAGAGACGCACGAATGCTATATCCGTCAAATGAATCGCTGTTTCAACATGCATAATGGTTGCTCCTCTCTATATATATTACTGGCCCGCTTCGGCTTATCGCATGATGAATGGATCGGGCATAGGCTCGCTGGATGTGTTGATCCAAACCGCTTTGCTTTGTGTATATTCATAAATCGCATCGAAACCACTTTCTCTTCCGTGACCGCTTAGTCCGGAACCTCCGATTGGCATAAGTGGAGAAATACTTCTGTATGTATTCACCCATATGATACCAGCATGAACGGCTTTTGCTACACGGTGGGCTCTTGCGACATCTCGGGTCCAAATTCCTGTGGCCAGGGCATATTCCGTATCATTGGCCAAAGCAATCGCTTCTTCCTCATCTTTAAATGGAATGATGCTGAGCACGGGACCGAAAATCTCTTCTTGAACAATCCGGGCATTATGATCAGTCAGTTCTATAATGGTCGGTTCAAAATACCAACCTGTTTTCGTGTTTTCTGGAGTCTTCCCCCCGATGACAACCTTGCCGCCTTCCGCTTTACCAATACCGACATATTCCTTTACTCGTTCTAGTTGTGCCTCCGTAGCAAGTGGACCCATTTCAGTCTCGTCAAGGAGTGGATCTCCTATTTTAATTCGTTTGACGCGCTCCACCAGTTTGTCAAGCACTTGATCGTAAATGTCTACGTGGAGCAATGCGCGGGAACCCGCTACACAACTTTGACCGGATGCTCCGAAAATTCCAGCAATGATACCCATTGCAGCGCTTTCAGGATCGGCATCTTCAAATACAATGTTCGGCGATTTTCCACCCAGTTCGAGGGATACTTGCGCAAAGTTTTCTGCTGTATTCCTGACGACATGACGTGCTGATTCGCTGCCCCCTGTAAAGGCTACTCTTCTTACGAGCGGATGGGCTGTCAACGTATTGCCGACTGGCATTCCAAAACCAGTGACAACATTGACCACGCCTTTTGGAAATCCTGCTTCTTCTACATATTTCATCAGTTCCAGAAGAGACGCCGAAGTCATTTCAGACGGCTTGATAACAATGGTATTCCCTGCCACTAAAGCTGGAGCCAATTTGATCGTCGTTAAGTATAACGGTGAATTCCACGGTGTAATCGCGGCCACTACGCCTAAAGGCTCCCTTGTCGTGAAGGCAAATATATCCTTTTTGTCTATCGGCATGGTTTGGCCGTGAATTTTATCTGCCAATCCCGCATAGTAATAGAAAAATTCAGGTAAATAAGTGAGTTGTCCACGCATTTCCCTAAGTAATTTCCCATTGTCCTTCGTTTCGAATTCCGCTAGTTCCTCGATATTTTGAGAAATCAACTCACCCAGTTTATGAACGAGTTTACCACGTTCTGTGTAGGTCATCTCAGCCCATTCTGAATGTTGAAAAGCTTCGTGTGCTGCTTGCACCGCTCGATTCACATCTTCTTCAGTGCCTTCCGCTACTTCACACCAAGCCTCACCCGTTGCGGGATTATAACTAGGGAAATATTTACCACTTTCCGATTCAATCCACTCACCGTCGACATACATTTTATATCTTTTTAATGACATCTTGGCACACTCCTTTCATTCAATTGACATGCTTTTGGATAAATGAATGAATCGCCTGATTTACGATCTCCGGCTTTTCGACGGGTAACATATGTCTCGTATCCGGAACAATCAACAACTCAGAATTCAATAGTTTTTCATGTATTTGTCGCGACATTTTCGGTGTTGAACCCACATCATATTCGCCTGTAATGATGAGCGAAGGAACTGTAATATCCTCCAGCTGTTGCCAAACTTCTTCATCCGCTGTTGCAAATAACGTATAGGCCGCCATGTACCCGTCAGCATTATTTGTTTCGAGACGATGTCTCACTTCATTGACAATCTTTGGGTTCGTTTCCTGAAATTCTTGATTGAACCAACGCTGAATAGCAGGCTCGATAGTTGTTTGTGGTCCTAGTTCCTTCACTTCTTCAACTCTCGCGGCAATCGCTTTTCTCTGCTCGGGTGTTCTGTTGGCGACCGAATTCATAATGGTCAAGGTTTTAATTTTATCCGAAAACTTTGCGGCAAATGACTGCGCAACCATTGCTCCCATGGAGAAACCAACTAGATGTACGTTTGTCAGTTTTAACTCGTTCACAAGTGTGGCTAATTGCACGATAAACTGAGATAGTGAATAGGGACCGGGTGGATGCGATGATCCCCCGTGTCCTAGCATGTCATACGTAATTACGCGATAATTAGCAGACAATTGATTCACTTGTTGCTGCCACATTGCATGATCTAGTCCGACACCGTGAATGAAAATTAGCGGTTCTCCCACTCCTGTTTCTTCATATAAAGTGGTTTCTTGATCATACGTAATGTTTGACATTAGACAAGACCCATCTCAACCATATCTTGATGACGGTCACCTGTTCTTGGGAATGGACGGCCAGCTGTCGACACACTGATTGCAACTACGATTTCATTTGCACGCGGAGCATCTGGAATCATCGCTTCGAATGTCAAGAAATGAGAACGCTTGGAGTCTTCATTTTTATGTACCATTGGAATCAGTACGGGAGTTCCTGCACCACCGCGCTTGTTCGTAAATGGCAAGATACTTTTGCCTCCTACTGCATCGCGGAATTTATTACCGAATTTCAATGTATGGATGAATGCTGATGCATGTTCCATTTCACCGTCAACTCCTACTACCGCAGCCTTACCGAACGCTTCCACATCGTCGGCTGAATCAATATGCTTAAATAATTCATCTACTAAAATCTCTCCAATTTCAGGAGCATACTCATTAATTTCCGGCATTAGATCTTCTACAAATCCTCTTTCAACCCATGGATTTTTCATAACCAACATCGTGGTGATCATTTTGATCGGTGCATCTAATTGTTTGCCACCTTCCATGCGTGTTTCCTCTATTGCGGTATATACTTTGCGAACTTCTAACATATTAAACTACCTCCAATTTTGTTTTTGTGAATTTTGGCATAACTTCTTCCGTAAATAACTTCAAACTTTTCATCACTTTTTCATGTGGTAATGTGCTGTGATTTGTCCATAGCAGTAGGTTTTGTAGATTCAGTTCTTCTTGGAGTTCCTGAATCTTTCCTGCAACATATTCTGGCGTTCCAACCAACATGTTTCTAGAAAACAGGAAATCAAAGTCCAGTTCTTGACCTTCTTTCAGCTCTTCACCTGGATCAAGTAAATTACTGAGACCTCTCCAGTGACAGATCCAGCGGTACGTGTTCAGTACAGCCTCTTCAAAATCCGCACGCGCTTCTTCCATCGTCTCCGCCACATAGACATCACGTACAAGTGCGATTCCTTCACCAAGTGGCACATCGATGCCTCTCGCTTCAGAAGCTTTTCCACGGTATAACTCAAACCGTTGCTTTAACTCTTTTACAGTTGGCATCCAGAAAATTCCGTTAATTCCTGTTTCAGCCGCAATTTCAATTGAACGAGGTGAGTCAATTGTTTGCCAAATATTTGGCATGCGGTTTTCATACGTATTCGGCATAAGCGATATTTTGCTGATTTCGCCTTTTTCCATATCCATGAATTCTGGAGTAGCTGGGCTCATCGGATGCTTCCACTTCAAGCCATCTGCAGGGAATTTAAAGAATTCACCTTTGTGAGAGAAGAAACGATTGGACCATGCTTTTTTCATAACTTCCAGTGTCTCTTCAAATAACGCTCGGTTTTGATCGTTATTTTTTGGATCTGCTAGAGGGTTTAAGTTAGCTGCTTCTCGACCGTACAAGCCGCGTGCCAACCCTACTTCAACTCGGCCTTTACTCAACTGATCAAGCATCGCAACATCTTCTGCTAAACGTAATGGATGCCAGAACGTCGCAACGTTTGCGGCTTGGCCAATTCGAATATTTTTTGTACGAGCTGCAATATCTGCACCCATCATTAGCGGGTTAGAGATTAACTCATTTCCCTCATGACCAAAATGGTGTTCCGTATACCAAATAGAATCGTAACCGTTTTCATCACAATAAATCGCTTGCTCACGCGCTTCGTCCAATACTTTGTAATACTCATCGTGACGTCCTGGGCCTGATAGGTTTGCAAATATTCCAAATTTCATAATATTTCTCCTCCTAGTTAATTGAGCTCGCACTCATTTTTTTGGCAATCCCCGTTTTCAATCCTTTAGCACTTGCTTCGACGTGACGTCTCATTGTATTCTCAGCTTCTTCACGTCTTCCTGTCAAAATCGCATCTAATATACCTTGGTGTTCCTTCAGCGATTTTTTTAAACGTTCAGGATTATTGATACTTATTTGTACGTAGCGTTGGTATGGTATTTGATTCAACATCAAGTTCAATAAATAGCTTAGTTTAGAATTGTCCGCACCTGCTAATACTGCTGCATGGAACTGTTCATTTGCTTCCGCGTATAATTTTGTATTGTTATTCTGAGCGGCTACTTCCATTAATGCAACGGCTACTTCAAGTTGTTTGATCGCTGCCGGGTTCTGGGTCTCTGCTAAGAGTCCCGCTGCAAAACCTTCTAACGCTTCTTTTACAGTGAAGAGCTCATCAAGTTCTTGTTCCGTTGGTTTTCTTACACAAGTACCTACACGTGGAATGATCTCTACAAGCCCTTCTCTTTCCAGTTGTTTCAGTGCTTCTCTTATAGGTGTTCTACTAACCTCGTAGTCTTGTGATAAAGCAGCCTCCGACAATTGTTTTCCAGGTTCATATTCCCCAGAAATGACTGCCTCCCGTATGGCATTCGTTACTTGTGCGGTAATACTGACGGTTTGTATTTTCTGTATTATCGTAATCACCTCTCTATGATTCATGTAGGTTGGTAGGTCATCCTCATATCAAAATATCAAACTACCATGTACCATACAAGCTATGAGATGAGTATATTATCTAAGTATTCAAATGTCAATGACTATTTGGACAATTTAATTTACTAGTCTGTTTTTCATTACATTTCTCTATCTGCCGCGACTTCTTTCACCAGAATCATTTCTTGCTCCTCTTCGATAATTCCCTGTTCAATCGCAAGCTCTCTAGCTACTTTCGGTGCATACCACACGACAGGAAGTAAAAGAATGGATACTGGAACTGCTGCTATTACAACAAATGACTGCAATGCGCCAATTCCTCCACCGCCGATTTTAATGAGAATTGTTGCAATAGTAGACATAATCACAGCCCAAAATACACGAACGACT
Organism: Sporosarcina sp. P7; assembly: GCF_002743425.1. NCBI lineage: Bacteria > Bacillati > Bacillota > Bacilli > Caryophanales > Caryophanaceae > Sporosarcina > Sporosarcina sp. P7. The sequence continues at coordinate 141,072 of NZ_PDZF01000004.1, forward strand.
TTTGGCGGATTCCCGTCTCCCGTCACGGCCATGGAGATGGAATAAGACATTGAATCTACGGTCGTCACCACGAATAACGTAGTTAGTATCAAGAAAACAGAAGGCATGATACTTCCTAACGGCATTTGTCCCGCGATCGCGATAATCGCGCTAGGCAATCCACCTTCAGTCAATGGTCCACTAACAGAACCTACATTTTTCAGCTCATAGAAAATGCCTGTTCCACCTAGAACCGTAAACCAAAAATTCGTAGTGATTGGTGCGATTACAGCAACCACGACAAATATTTCACGGATTTTTCTGCCGTTGGATATTCTCGCCACGAATAATGCTACCAGTGGGCCAAATCCTATAAACCAGCCAAAGAAAAAGAGTAACCAACCACCAAGCCATGCTTCATCACTGCGGAACGTACTAATATTTATAAATTCACTAATATACGTCCCGTAGGAGGACATAAATGAATTGATTATAAATAAACCAGGACCTAGCAATAACAAAAAGGCGGCAATCACTACAACCAAATTTACGTTCAACTTACTTAAAAATTGAATTCCTTTTTCGATACCTGTTAGCGTCGATACGAGTACCACACCTGTCAAAAGTACAATAATAGAAAGTTGCGTTAAAAACGTATCCGGTATCCCGAAAATTGCACTGACACCATAGCTGACTTGTAAACCAAGAAAGCCAATCGGACCAATCGTCCCCGCGGCAGCGCCTATAATACAAAATACATCAGCAGCTGTTCCCCACTTGCTCGTTAACACTCTTTCCTTCAATATTGGATAAAGAAGTGTTCTAGGTTTTAACGGCATGCCTTTATGTTTATGTGCGTAAATCAAAATAATTGCACTAATTGCGCCATATACGGACCATGCAGTAAAACCCCATGACATATAACTTTGGGCTAGTGCTGGACCTATCGCATCCTCCGTGCTAGCTGCAATCCCTTTGTGCATTGGAGGTACGTCTAGAAAATAGTACATAGGCTCCGCCGCTGCCCAAAAGACTCCTCCGGCTCCAAGACCTGTCGTCAGGATCACGGCTACCCATTTGAAATACGTCATTTCAGGTTTCTTTGCATCACCAAGACGAACTCTGCCGTACTTTGATACTGCTAACACTGCCCCAACAACAAAGGTAGCCATCATAAGAAATTGCCAATACGCACCGAAGTAACGAATGGAAAGATCAAAACCTTTATTTACAAAGCTACTGACCATGTCCACTTTAAAGAGTGAAAATAACACGAATACTACCAGAACGCCCCCACTAAATAAGAAAACAGGCCAATCAACCTTTTCGCGAATAAATCTCCAATAACTTTTTGTCATAATCCTCCTCCTAGTTCTCAATATTTCAACTCATACTTCATCACTGTGTCACAATTAAACTTCCTTTCATTAAATTTTGGTAGCGCTTTCTTTATGGATGATATGATTGTCCTTCGTGTTGCATGTACCATACAAGAGCTTATAGTATAGACTATATTTTAAATTCGGAATTGTCAATATATTTTTATACTTTTTGCGAACTGTCAAAAATTTCATTTTTTCAACAAAATATAGATCTTTTTCTAATTTTAATTAATTGAATGCGATAGTTTCATATATTTATTGTTAGATTTTTGATAGACGCTTCAACGTGTGACATATTATAGATACAAAAACAACGCGAATCCACTAATAGTTCGCGTTGTTTCTCATGTCATTCTATTTAATTGATGCAAAGCTATTTGTCAGGCAAGGGGTTTATTTGCACTTTACTCATTTCACTCTAAACCCCGAAACTTATTTATTTCAAGCGCTAGATGAATCGAAGAACAGACTGAAGAAGCGAGGTCCCCCGTTGAAGCAAACTGTTCTTCATAAGATACAACTACTAGAATTTAGTTAGCTACTTGGTCAATTGAATTTTTTATGACTTAAACCTTCTATTCCGTATCGTTGATTTGGTTTTTTTAGGGACCTGGTAGCCTGCAACCAACATGAATTGTTTCTTATTCATGTTGGTTTTGTAGCGCAGGTGTTTTTTGAATCCTACTCCAAGTTATTCGGCCTTTTGTATTTTCAAACCTTCAATCTTACACATGATTTCTTTGTAGTAATCGGAACGAATCGAAAAACCACTGTATTCTTCATGGGTCGTGCAGGAAAACCAAGCAAAGTTATTCTTCACGAAGGTTAAATCTTCAGGTAAATGCGGAGCCACCCAATCGTACAACGTTTTTGCGTAGTGTTTTACTAACTCACATGTTTTTTCATTTGACTCGATCACAAAAACAGTTGCAGATGGACCTGTTGTCATGGTATTGGCCCACTCTTTCGTTTTATACATTTCCAATGTGTACGGTTTGAATTGCTCCAATATGTCTTGATTATAGGTCAGTTCTTTCCGTGTGACGAAATAAAATGTTTCCGAATAATCGCATAGCGCGTGTATAAGCTTTCTATATACCTCGCCTGTAGGGTTCTCCGTTATATCCCAGTACTCCATCTCCCCACCTCTTTTCAAATCGTTTTTTCCATACATCCATTACCTTAATAAAATGTTCATGTTTAGAAGTATGTTAAAGGCAGCCACAAAGAAAAGTAGTATCGCTAATCGCTTCTTTTTTTCTTTCAGGAGATTTATTCCTAAGAGTAAAAGCATGACTCCCAAAAGAATCTGCATATAAGGCAATGTGATATTTTCACCAGTTAGTAAACTATAACTAGAAACGATAGCTACTATGATACCTACAATAGCAATTAATCTATTCATTAGGTTCAAAAAACCATCCTTTCCTAAAATTTATTACTCTTGACTGTCATTTTTTCATTCTCTAAGTTATTCGGATTTTCTTTATACTTTTCTTCATAAGAAAAAAACACCAAAATGATGGATATCTACTCTTCATTAGTAAATCAATCTAAAAAACACCCGTATAAGAATATTCATGAATGTCTACGCAAACATGTCTTATTCTCACACAGGTACGCAGTATGCATTACTTTATAAAGCTACTTCTTTCAGTGCTTGTAAATGTTCGGTATCGAAGTAATAGAATTCATTGCAGAAATGACAATTCGCTTCGGCATGTCCATCCGTTTCAATCATGTCTTGAATCTCTTCGCTTCCTAAGCTGATAATTGCATTAGTGATCCGATCCACAGAGCACTGACACTGAAATCGAACGGGCATACTTTCTAATACTGTAACATTTTCCGATCCTAAAACGTGCTCAAGTAGTTGTTCGGGTGTACTTCCTTCTGAGATCATGGACGACAGCGGTGCAATTACTTTCATTCGGTCTTTAATGATATTCAATACTTCTTCATCCGCGCCCGGCATAAGTTGAATAATAAAACCACCCGCAGCTTTTACAGTAGAATCAGAATTTACTAACACGTCTACCCCAACTGCAGATGCTGTTTGTTCCGATTTAGAAAGATACGATGTATAGTCTTCTCCAATTTCTCCGGAAATGAGAGGGATTTGTCCAACGAAAGGATGCATCAGCCCGACATCTTTTGAGACAGTTAATAAGCCATTCATTCCGACTGCTTTTCCTACCTCGTTTATTTCCATTTCCGTTTGAGGGTGTGAGACATACCCACGAACTTCACCTTTCGCGTTGGAATCCACCATAATGGTACCGAGTGGTCCGCCACCATTGATTTTAACCGATACTTTTTCCTCGCCTTTTAACATCGCGCCAAGAATTACACCGGCTGTCATTGAACGTCCGAGGGCGTCTGTAGCTGTTGGCTTAGCCGCATGCCGTCGTTGTGCTTCCGCTACTGTTGCAGTTGAATTCACGGCATAGGCACGTATTTGATTTTGATAAGCCACTGCTTTCACTAAATAATCATTCATTCTATACACCCTCTCTATAACCTTTAACGTTTAGTTGAGCTTTGTTTCTCTTAGATTTTCGGGTGTAACACCACTTCCAAGCGGAACGACGATTTGTCACCGAATTTTATGCACGCTGCGGTTTAACTTGCGATACTGTTAATCCATCACCAACCGGCAATAATACTGACATCAAACGAGGATGCCGTGCTGTATATTCATTGAATTCCCGCATACTTTCTGTATATTGTTTCTCTGGTATGGACGAGTCTGCTACTGAACCGCCTGCCAACACGTTATCAGCTACGATCAACGCATTCGGCTCAGCTAACTCTAAACAGCTGTCTAAATAGTTTCGGTAATTCTCTTTATCCGCATCAATGAAAAAGAAATCAAATGTTTTTCCTTCTGCTTTCAATGCTTCCAAGCTATCTAAAGCAGGTCCGGTTTTATACGTCACTTGGTCACCAAAGCCCGCCTTCGTTAAATTAGCATTTGCTAACTTTGCGAATGATTCCTCTAATTCGAGTGAAGTCAAATGCCCTTCCTTGCTAAATCCTCTTGCCAGGCATATACCGCTATATCCGCCAAGCGCACCAATTTCAAGAATGTTTTTTGCGCCAGTCAATGAAACGAGCATCGTCAAAGCTTTGCCCGACGCAGGAGAAACTGAGATCGAACGCATACCATTTTCTTGGATTGAGATTAGGACTTCCTCAAGAACTTGATCAGTTGATACAAAAGTTTGGTCTATATATTGGTTAATCATTTTCATTAAATAACTCCTCCTCTGTATAGTAAGTGGAATGCAACATTATTCATTTAACACACTTTCCGCAAGTACTTTGGATTTATCCCCGTAAACTTTTGTAATATGTACATCTCCCCATGCACAAAGCGCACTTAAAATAGCTTCTAAACTTTTCCCATATTCACTCAATTCATATTCAACTTTAGGCGGCACTTGATTGTAGACCATTCTATTTATCACACCGTCCGCCTCTAATTCACGCAATTGTTGAGTTAACATCTTTTGCGTAATGTTTGGCATTAATCTTTTTAATTCACTTGTCCGCTTTCTACCATGAGTCAAATGACATAGTATGACACACTTCCACTTACCACCTATTACTTCCAATGTTGCTTCCACACTAATATTATATTTCTTGCTCATTTCATTCGCCTCCGCTTTGGATAGGTACTAAAAGGTGCCTACATTACTTTAAAGTGCGTACTTCTCTTTTAGTTTTCTATACTTCATACTAACATTTGCAGGTGGATTTCACTACATCAACGGTTTTGATGCCATAAAATTTACATGCGACTTATTATTAGGAGGGACATAAGAAAATGTCAATAGATAAAAAACGCAGTACATTTGCATTGCTTGCATTAGCTATCAGTGCATTTGCGATAGGTACTACCGAATTTGTGAGTGTCGGATTATTACCACTCATTGCTCAAGATTTAGATATTTCAGTTTCACTGGCCGGATTGACTATTTCCTTATATGCTATAGGGGTGATGATCGGAGCGCCAATTCTTACCAGTCTAACGTCTAGATTGCCTCGAAAGACCGTTTTAATCTGGATCATGGTCATATTTATCATCGGCAACAGTATAGCTTTTGCCGCAACCAGTCTAAGCGTATTACTGTTTGCACGCATTATTTCCGCCTTTTCACATGGCGTGTTCATGTCGATCGGTGCAACAATCGCCGCAGATTTAGTGCCAGAAAATCGTAGAGCAAGTGCTATTTCCATCATGTTTACCGGATTAACAGTTGCGACGATAACCGGAGTTCCTTTTGGCACATTCATCGGTCAACATATGGGATGGCGTTCTGCTTTTGTCTTAATTGTAATTATAGGTGTAATAGGACTTGTTTCGAACAGTCTCCTAATTCCTTCAAACTTACGACAGAGCGCACCGACTACATTGAGTGATCAAATGAAACTTTTGACAAATGGCCGTTTACTACTAGTATTTACTATTACAGCACTCGGTTATGGCGGAACATTTGTTGTGTTCACCTATTTGTCTCCTTTACTGCAGGAAGTGACAGGTTTTAAGCAAAGTACAGTTGTCATGATCTTGCTCGTCTATGGAATCGCCATCGCAATGGGAAACATGTTGGGTGGAAAACTGGCCAATAAAAATCCCATTGATGCGTTATTTTATATGTTTATCGCTCAAGCCGTTATCTTATTCCTATTGACATTCACTGCACCATTTAAAGTGGCTGGATTAATCACCATTATATTGATGGGTATATTTGCTTTTATGAATGTTCCAGGACTACAAGTATATGTCGTAATCTTAGCGGAACGATTCATTCCACGTGCGATCGACGTAGCCTCTGCGATAAATATTGCCGCTTTTAATGCTGGAATTGCCATTGGTTCGTACCTTGGTGGGATGGTGACGGATTCGATCGGTATTATTCATACACCATGGATTGGGGCAAGCATGGTAATGTTTGCAGCGATCTTAACAGGCATTGCCCGTTTACTGGAACGGAAAGACCATGTAACCATACATGCACTGAAGGAGGTGATGTAACGAGTAGACTGCACGTTTAGTAATGACTATGGATGGAGGAAGAAATCATATGAAAAATTTGCAATCAACAACTACACTATCTAACGGGGTTGAAATGCCTTGGCTTGGTCTCGGAGTATTTAAAGTAAAAGAAGGTTCAGAACTCGTAAACGTTGTAAAAACTGCAATTGAGCACGGTTACCGTAGTATCGATACAGCAGCGATTTACGACAACGAGAGTAGCGTAGGTAAAGGTATACAAGCAGCACAAGTGGATCGGAAAGAATTATTTGTCACATCGAAAGTATGGAATAGCGACCTTGGTTATGAAAAAACACTTGCCGCTTTTGACGAGAGTATAACGAAACTTGGTCTAGATTACTTGGATCTATACCTCATTCACTGGCCTGTAGAAGGAAAATTTATAGAGGCATGGCGCGCACTGGAAACCTTGTACGAAGAAGGAAAAGCTAGAGCGATCGGCGTAAGTAATTTTCAGCCGCACCATTTAGAAGAATTAATGAAACATGCAAAAATCAAGCCGATGGTAAATCAAGTCGAATACCATCCCCGTTTAACACAAAAAGAAGTACAAGCATTCTGCCAAAAACACGATATCCAACTCGAAGCGTGGTCACCTCTCATGCAAGGTGAGTTACTGGACAATGAAGAATTACAAGAAATTGCGGATCACTACAAGAAAACCGTAGCGCAAGTAATTTTGCGTTGGGATTTGCAAAATGGTGTAGTGACCATACCCAAATCAACGAAAGCCCACCGCATTGCTGAAAATGCGGATGTATTCGACTTCGAACTCACTTCAGAAGATATGGAACGAATCGATAAGTTAAATCAAGATCATCGAGTCGGACCCGATCCTGACAACTTCGACTTCTCATAATCAAACAAAAATAAAGACTGTCCAACCAAACTCTGGTTCGGACAGTCTTTTCAAATGATCCAGTCTATTAAGGATAGCATGCACGCCATTTTACATCTATTACTGCAGAAAAACGACGAAATCTCCTTATTCCCTCATTCGATTCCCTAATACGGAGTCAAATAGTTGTCTCGCATATGAATGAGCAAAGTGGAATACTCCATCTGTTTTCACACTTTCATCCACCACTCGTCCATCCTTCATTACATATATTCGATCACATGCATACATGACCGCTTGCAGATCATGCGCAATGAATAAAATCGACATACCCATTTCCCGATTCTGTTCTAGAAGCAAATCAATGATTTCCCTTTGAATTAATCGATCCAAATTGGATATGATTTCGTCACAAATGAGCAAATCGGGTTTAACTAAAAGCGAGCGAAGCAAGTTGACACGTTGCCGTTCCCCGCCACTCAATTCTGAAGGGTACTTATGTAAATGCGCTTCCGATAATTTTACTCTTCCAAGCATTTGCCGAATATGTGCATCACGATCGCCTTTCATCGCGCGAAGAGGCTCGAGCAATATTTTACGCACTGTCCAGGAAGGATTTAGCGCGGCAGATGCATTTTGAAAAATTAATTGAGTCGCTTGATAAAAGGATTTTCGGCTTTTTTGTGTGACTGGTTTACCGTTGATTGTAATGAGACCACTGTCAGCTGATTCCAGTTGCATGACGACACGTGCGAGTGTACTTTTTCCACAACCACTCTCGCCTACTAAACCTACTACTTCTCCTTTATGTACAGTCAAATCTATGCCATTCAACGCTATTTTCGTCTGGTTTCCGTTGTTGTAACGTTTTGAAACATTTGATACGGCTAACATTTGCCAACCACTCCTAAAATCTACTCTCTAACAATCGCTTCGTATAGGCATGTTGGGGGTGCGAGAAAATCGTTTCCACTTTTCCCGTCTCCACAATGCGTCCTTGCTGCATAACGACCATTTCATGAGCGGCTTCAGCGACGATATCTAAGTCATGGGTAATGAGAAAAATCGTCGTCCCCTTTTCTTCATTCAGACGAATTAGCAATTGGATGAATTCTTTTTGAAGCACCATATCGAGTGCAGATGTAGGCTCGTCTGCAATGAGTAAAGCAGGTTCCACGTAAAATGCGCATGCAATCATACACCTTTGCAACATTCCGCCTGATAATTGAAAAGGATATTGCTCGACCACTTCCCAAGATAGTCCCAACTTGTCTAAAATCACATGCATTTTTTCATTGAATACCTCTAATGAATCTCCTACTCGTTCCCCTGAAAATGCATAGAGTTGACGCCCCATTTTCACAGACGGATTAAAACTGTTTGATGCGTCTTGGAATATCGTAAAAATATCCTGTTTCCTCACGTTTTCCATCTCCTGATCAGACGCATCCAATACGTTTCGACCTTCGTACATGATAGATCCGCTAACTTTCGCGTCGTCTGGCAACATGCCAAGTAATGCGGATACCGTCATGCTTTTTCCACTGCCACTTTCTCCAATCAGCGACGTGATGTTTCCACGCGGTATCGTGAAATCCAAATGATGTGTAATGTGCTTACCTTGTATATGAAGAGATAGGTCTCTTACTTCAATCATTAACCCGCCTCCGCTCCGGATTTTTCCATGCCTCTCCGATAAAGTTAATGGCGAGGATCGTCAAGAAAATCATAATACCTGGAAATAATCCAATCCACCAAGCACCAATTAAAATATCGTTTTGCGCGTAGTATAACATATTCCCCCAAGAAGCAATCGCTGGAGGTATACCAATGCCGAGAAAACTAAGTGACACTTCCATAAAAATCGCGGCAGCAAAATTAAATAGCGTCACGACAAAAATAGCGGGTATGCTGTTGCGTAGCAAATGACCCCATATTATATTCCAAACAGGCGTCCCCAACATGTTGGCCATTTTAACAAACTCTTCTTCTTTTAGACGAATGAATTCTGAACGCACGATCCTTGCGGTAACAAGCCATCCCGTCAATCCAATGAGCAGTGCCATGCTCCACATACCGCCTTGAATGATTACTTGAAACACTAAAATAATAATCAGTGCTGGGATAGTAATCAGTGCTTCCAATAATCGCATCATGACGGTATCGATTACACCGCCGAAATATCCACTAATCCCACCATACACAATTCCAATGAATAGCGACAAAATAACCGAACCACTTGCTACAACGAGTGTCACCTTTCCACCTTCAAGTAAACGCGAAAAAACGTCTCGGCCTAAATGGTCCGTTCCTAACCAATGATCACTACTCGGAGCACTATATATTTCATCCATGTTCATTTCATTCGGACTGTAGGGGGCAAGTATAGGCGAAAACACTGTCAACAATACAATCAATCCAAGAAGGCTATACCAAAACAAAAGTGCTTTCCGTAACTTCATTTACCGGATGCCTCCTTTACGTAGCTTCGGATCGATAGCATACATAATGAGATCGACAATAAATAGCGTAATGACGACCAGGACACCCGTCACCATAATGCTGCCCATTAGTAAAGGGAAATCCTTTGTTACGACTGCCTTTACTGTCAATTGCCCAATTCCAGACCACGCAAACAATGATTCCACAATAATAGAACCGCCAAAGAACGACGGAATAGTCATAGCGATGTAATTCAAGTATGGAATAGAGGCGTTACGCACGATTCCGTTTCGAATGGATCTCTCCAATACACCATTTGCCCGTGCCACCTTCACATAGTACTGACCGTTTTCTCTTTTAATACTTTCCTGTAGAAAACGTGCATAAATCCCTACATGCGTTACAATCATCACACTGGCGGGCATGATGAGATGACGGATTTTATCTACCATGCCGCCATTTCCACCTACATCGCCCGAACCAGAAGAAGGAAGAATCCCTAGACTCACAGCAAAGATATAGATGAACAAAATACCAAGCCAAAAGGGAGGTATGGCAGACGTCGCGATACTAATTGTGGAAAGTCCTCTATCCCATATCGAATTTGCTCTCATACCGGCTACTGTACCGAGCCAAAGAGAACCTATGACCATACAAAACATCGTCACGCTAAATAAAAGCACTGTATTCGGTAGTCGTTCCATAATAATTTCAAAAACAGGTCTGCCTTCTTTATAGGAAATCCCTAAATTCCCTTTAACGGTTTCTCCTAGCCATGCAACATATTGCTCTAAAACAGGACGGTCTAATGCATACGCACGGGTAATGCGTTCTATTTCGGCTGCAGTTAACGTCTGTGCATTTCCTCCATAGAAAGCTACGGCAGGATCTCCAGGTGATGCTTGCATAATGAAAAAAGAGAGGAAGCTAACGATGAAGAGGACTATGAGCCCCATCATCATTCGCTTCCCAATCCATTTACCGATCATTCCACTTCCACTCCTCAACGTTCCAGAGGAAACCAGATCCATGATGACCTAGCGTTCGTTCTTTCACACCGCTCACATTTTTATTAATACCATACACCGCATTCACGTAGGCTATAAAGTCAAATGCCGGATCTTTCGCAAGTTCTTCTTGGAACTGCATATAAATCGCTCTACGTTCTTCCGGATCCGTCGTGGTGCGCCCTTTCGCAAGGAGTTCATCCACTTTTCCATTCGAATAACTACCATAATTGTAACCGGAGCTATTTAGGCTCGATTCATTCGTATGGAACAATATGTGCGTATGATGGTCCGCGTCGTAGGGACTGCCCCACCCAACCATGAACGCATCTGCGTCTTCGATCGTAATCGCGCTCCAGTCGAGTGCAGCTACTTTTACATCCGCTCCAATGTCTTTAAAGCCTTCTGCAACGTAATTCGCCATATTGACACGAACGGTATCACTTGCAGGGGCAGTGATCGTAAATGCCAATTTTTCTCCGTCTTTCGTACGGATACCATCCTCATTTTCTTTCCAACCCGCTTCATCTAATAGCGCATTCGCTTTCTCCACGTCATAGGTGTACTTTTCAATTTGAGTGTTATTGAATTCATGGTTTTGCAACGGTGAATAGGCTACAGTGCCATGTCCTTTTAAAATCCCGTTTACTATTTGCTCTCGGTCGGTGGCATAACTAAATGCACGACGGACATGGACATCTTTCCAAAGATCCAAATTCATATTGAATAAAATACCGCGGTAATCCGCCGATTCTATATCGTAAATCGCTACATTCTCTTCTCTTTCCAAGTTTTCAACTTGTACAGGATCCAACAGTGCAACATCTACCTCGCCCGATTTTAACTGAAGGGCCCGAACATTACTATCAGGAATAAATTTAAAAATCACTTGTTCAATCGAAGGTTTCGTTCCAAAAAAGTCGCTGTACGCCTGTAATGTCAACGAATTGCCGCGATCCCAATTATCAAACATATACGGCCCAGCACCAATCGGATGGCTGTTAAAGTCAGCCGTTCTCATATCGATTCCTTCAAAAGCATGTTTCGGAAGAATCGGTACGATTAACTTGTCGAGTAACGGTGTAAATGGCTGTTTTAATGTAACTTCTACGGTATAATCATCCAGCGTTTTGATAGATGCCACTTTTTCAAAATCAGACTTCAAAAATGAAGCGTTTTGATCATCCATAATACTTTCTATCGTGAACACGACATCTTCTGCCGTGAGTTCTTTCCCGTCATGGAATGTAATACCTCTTTTTAACATAAATGTATACGTAAGTTGATCTTCTGATACATCGAACGAGTCCGCGATATCCGTAACTACTTTATTAGTTTCATCAAATCGCATGACTCCACGAAACAACAATGCATCTAAGTTCGTTTCTTCGAGAATCGGGTTTAGCCCTTCGAACTCCTCTTCGGAAGCATAAATGAGTCGATTTTCTTTAGTTGGAGTCGATTTCTCCACATTCTCTTTTTTATTACAACCTGCCACCATCACTACGAGTACCATAAATAGTACAAGCATTTTCTTATTCATTGTAATCATACATATCTCCTTTTTAAGTCAATAAATTTACCATATTTCATAATTATTTCATGTTTGTATACATTTGTCCCGTCTAACGATTACTATTTTTCATTATAGAGCGTTATAAATTCGGTAAAACTTTCATAGCCCCCAAAATCAACCAAGTGCTCAGTGCAAACGGCATCGTCAATGCAGGAAGTCCAAACGGTAATAACCAAATGCTGACACTTGCCATTAAGGGAACTGTCATACATCCCGCCACCACCCCTGTAATAGGTCCATAGCGATTCTCCTTCCTGTTGTGCTGCCCATTTCCCTGCTAGCCCAAATTACCGCAATGAATAATAAAAGACCAGGTATAGCTTCAGTGACAAAAAAGATTTGACCGATTCCATTGAACGTTGCTCGAAGTAGATTGATTTTGCCTTCTATATGCAATTCCCAATTAGCCAAACTTTGCGGAGACAATGAATCACTTAACTTGATACTATCGAGTTTATAGGATGAAAGCAGTACAAACCAAGCGAATAGAATAAATGGTAATGTTAAGATGGGAAAGTCGAAGTTGCCCAGGAAATACATAAGCGTCGCGGTGATTACCGCAGTGATCGCGGCTCCAACCAACGCCACAAACCAGGCGGTAGGTCCTGTCAAAAATGTTTGTAGCACTAATCCGGAAAGCACAGAATTATAGCTCATCAAACCTTTACTGAAGATATACATATATTGAAGCCCTTTCCTCTCCACATCTACTCAACGCCGAATATTAGCTACCCTTTTAAATGGCAGATGAAAAGTATACTGATACAAACTTATCTGACTGTTAACATTTCCACAAAAATCATACCATTATACTACTAGTTAGACGGTATCAGGAGTAGTTCTACTTCCACCTTTACTCTCATTAGCTTATAGTTGATTAATAGATGATTTTTTCTCAGTCATCTCTTATATTACTAATACATAAACGGAAAGGAATTACTACATGATTACACAATTTTTCTCCTACTACAAGCCACATCGGCGCTTGTTCTTGATCGATTTTTTCAGTGCGATTTTTGTAGCACTGCTTGAACTGGCTTTCCCTCTCGCTGTTCAGTGGTTTATCGACGCACTACTGCCATCAGGAGATTGGAACCGAATTATCACAGTTAGCTTTTTACTATTGCTCGTCTATTTGGTGAGTACGTTACTTCATTATATTGTTAGCTATTTAGGGCATAAGCTTGGGATTAATATTGAAACCGATATGCGCCGTGAATTGTTCGAACATGTGCAGAAACAATCTTTCCGATTTTTTGACAATACCAAAACAGGCCACATTATGACGCGCATTACGACTGATTTATTTGATATCGGTGAACTGGCTCACCATGGACCAGAAGATGCTTTCATCGCGGTCATGACGATTCTAGGCGCATTCGGAATTATGTATACGATCAACCCTGAGCTCGCTTTGATCGCCATCGTGATGGTTCCGCTCCTCGCAGTAGTTGTCTCTTACTCTAACAAGAAGATGAATGCGGCTTGGCATAAAATGTATCAAAATATCGCGGATGTCAATGGACGGGTTGAGGATTCTGTGTCTGGCTCACGCGTAGTGAAGTCATTTACGAATGAAGACTTTGAATTACGTCGTTTCCAGCAAGACAATGATCAGTTCCGCTTGGCTAAACTTAAAGCGTATAAAGTCATGGCTTGGGCTACGTCTTCGATGTATATGCTCACTCGCCTCGTCACACTCGTTATTTTGATTGTCGGTGCTTGGTTCACAGTGAATGATAAATTATCGTACGGTGAACTCGTCAGCTTTATTTTATTCAGCAATATTTTGATTAAACCTATTGATAAAATTAGTGCCTTGCTCGAGCTATATCCAAAAGGGATGGCAGGTTTTAGTCGTTTCCGTGCATTAATTAACCAAGATCCGGAAATTAAAGATAGAAAAAACGCGCTAGTCGTTGATCAGTTACATGGAGATATTACACTTCGTGATGTGACATTTGGCTACGACGTGGAGCGACCTGTGTTACGCAATATCGACTTAACGATTCACGCTGGACAAACCGTTGCGTTCGTCGGCCCTTCGGGTGCTGGGAAGACGACTATTTGTTCACTCATTCCTCGTTTTTACGAAGTCAATGAAGGTTCCATTTCAATAGATGGAATAGATATTCGGGACATGACGCAGAAATCATTACGTAGTCAAATTGGGATCGTCCAACAAGATGTCTTCTTATTTACAGGAACGATTCGAGATAATATCGCGTACGGTAAATTAGATGCAACAGACGAAGAAGTATTTAAAGCTGCAGAAAAAGCCCATCTAACCGACTTAATCGATAGTATGCCGAATGGCTATGACACGCAAATTGGTGAACGCGGATTAAAACTCTCAGGTGGACAAAAGCAGCGCCTCGCAATCGCTCGAATGTTCTTGAAAAATCCACCGATTCTTATTCTTGATGAAGCAACTTCCGCACTGGATACAGAAACGGAACGTATCATTCAACAATCACTTGAAGAACTAGCCGTTAATCGCACCACACTAATCATCGCGCATCGCCTCACAACGATTCGCAATGCTGATCAAATCATCGTGATGACAGAAGATGGTATCGAAGAGCAAGGAACGTATGAAAATCTATTACGTCAAAACGGTACATTTGCTCAATTACATGATGCTAACCAAATCTAAATACACAAAAAACCCCTGTGCCGAAATGTTTGCGGCACAGGGGGTTTGAATAGGAAGTTCGAGATAAAACACTTTCGAAATCACTCCAAACGCATAGTCGTGATGCACGTGTTATCCCCATCGAATGTAGTGATTTCAGATACGGTTTTTTTCGTATCCTGTTTGATCGTGACAGTGAATGTGTCATTACGCGGAAGCCATAGGTCAATAAATCCATTGGCTTCAGTTTTCTTAACTTCATCGAGAATCACATGACCTTCAGAATCTTCTATATGTACATCGAAATCTTCCTCGACGAGTTCACCTTGACAACCTGTTAGACTATGAATATCACAAGGATGTGTGGTGTTTACAAAAGGAGCGATCGATACAAAAAATTCGTCTTCTGGAAGATCGTATGTTGTAACGTTTTATCATCATCCGTGACAATCAGTTCAGACGATGTAATAGAAGCGGACGCAGCTACAGCATTTCTAACTGTGTAGTCGTTCACTAATTCTTTAATGTCTACTGATTCTTGTGGTGCTTGTCCTTCGTTATTGGCATTTTCCTTACTGCAGCCGACTAATAAGGCAGTAATCAGCAGCAACATAGCCATCATTTTACTTTTCATCGTATCACGAACTATTCCTTTTATTTTTGTGTCTGTTTAGAAGAACACATGTATTGAATGTTTTACCTTTTATGTAAAGTGTACAGTAAACTCACGAAATGACAATGAAAAGAGCTGCGCTAGGCAACTCTATCATTTGATAATTATTGTTCTGATAGTTCGTTTTCCACAACTCATTTGTGATTCAATATTCCCCATGGATTTATACCTTCTAGTACCATGTATAGCGCTAACTCTTTCATCCTCTTTTCGTCAAATTGCCACGGAGCAGGGATAGCGTAATCTCAAATAACATCATCTGTATAAACAGATCCATTAACATCAACGAAGGACTTTAATTCAACTTTCATTGCTTTAGAGCCGATTCAACACGTTCAATTTCCTTTCCTAACTTAATTCCCTGACCCCAAGTATTGTATGTCCTCTGCCCCTGCCAGTACCATTTAAAACGCCTCCTATAGATTCCAATACTTCTACTACCAATGACCTTCACGTCACTGTTTTCAATGGATAAGAATATGCCTTTGATATCGGTTAACGCTTCAAGCGCTTCAACTTCTCCATTACCATTTAACAGATAAGCATCGCAAAATTTAAAGACATGAAACCTCCTTCCTCTCTCTTCATCCAAATGGCAGGTGAACGACTTGTTAGTACCCCCTTTTCTCCATTAGAAACCAGACGCTCTAATTATTTACCAACCATTTGAACCACTCCTTTTCCTATTATTTTTAAAACAGAAAAAGCCGATTGCATCCCGAAGGATTCAATCGACCTTAAATATATATCCTCTCATTTAAGCGAAAATATCCTTAATGCAACTCAATCTGTTTGCCAGTAACTCATTAATATTCATATTTAAAGAAGTTCCTGCCCCTCCTTGAATCGCATCAACTAAGCCTTGGTCTGTTAACATCTCTGGTTCCATTTTTTTAGTGGCTTTAATACTCGCATAAGCAATCTTTTTAATCTAATAAACTAATTTCAGCATTTGCTTTCGTGGCTATTTTTTTCAAAGTTGCTAATGGATAAATTAATTGGGGATGTGACTTTTTCCCGGTAATTGTAAAGTTCTCCATAGCACGCGCTGTTAGTATACGGTAATATACATTCTAGGGAATGTTTTTTAACCTAAATAATTTCTTTCTACTCGATATCCCATTAAATAGTCTTCCCTTCTCTCCTAACCAAAATAATAGTCAGTCATTCCAGGACTTGTACCACTCGAAATAATACATGCTTGCATTTTCAATGTTTTTTAGTGTACCGTACTCTTCTCGACAATAATTTTTTATCTCCATTGCTCTTCATGTAAATTATAAACGTTTATTTGTCAGTGACATATGAACCGCATCATGTACAGCCATGCTTTGTAAAGATAGGTAGAGTTCCGATCCTTGGAAGTAGCTTGCAAAATCGATACAACTTGTCGGTCCAACTCAACCGGCTCTTGTCGTTGCGTGGTTTTCGTCAGCAAATACAGTTTGTACTTCGTGTAGGCTATCCTCATACTAATTTGAATAGAGTATTAACAGTATAAAAATGAACTGTACATTGATGAGACGAGTTTAGTTGGAACAGTTGTGCAATTAAATCTTAAACCAATTGCCGTTAACACCCTGGT
This sequence comes from Sporosarcina sp. P7, assembly GCF_002743425.1. Lineage (NCBI taxonomy): Bacteria > Bacillati > Bacillota > Bacilli > Caryophanales > Caryophanaceae > Sporosarcina > Sporosarcina sp. P7. Next base: position 158,251 of record NZ_PDZF01000004.1, read on the forward strand.
CAAGTAGAATTTGTTCTTGGGATTAGTGACGATTGTTATGTACGAATTCAAGATATAGTCCATGAAACTCGAAAGAGAATGGAAATAATTTTAAGTGTTGATATGTTACAAATAAACCAAAATACCCTGAACAGAAAAAATATTGCGAAGAACTACGATGTCACAGAAGAAGATGATATGAATAACTTAATCGAAAATGTTTATATTGTTTTATATGCTAATACCTGTGGTACCTACCATAATAACTGCAACTTTATATTTTAAATCAAAATACGTTATCCATCTACCTTTTGAATATAATTACTAAAAATAGACATAGTGATTCTACCAAGAACCACTATGTCCACATGTTAAGGAATACGCGAAACTCATATAAAACTATATTACTTTTATTTAATAATTTCTTCTCGTTCTTTAGCTCTAGACTTTCTAAGCTCTTCTAACTCACTTCCAATAGGATAGGTGGGTAAATTAGGCTTTATTGCACCTAGCATTACTAACATAAGAGCCTCATCCTCCCCATCGTTTCTAATGCCCCTATATATACCAGGAGGACTACTAATACAATCCCGAGCATTTAATTTAATTTCATGTACTTCACCTTCACTATCTTCTTGAATTAATGCAGTGACATTACCCTTTAAGACAAAGAATACTTCTTCTACATCATCATGTAAATGTAATGGACCAATGCAACCAGCGGGTAATACCATTGTACTGAGAGTGAAATTTTCTCCAGTAATAATATTGGAATCATTGTTTGCTGTTGCACCACGACCTATATACCTCATTTGTGCTCTCCTGTATTTCGGGTTAATCTCCTCTTGAAATTTTAATACATTCCAATCCAAAGTCCTGTCTTCCAATTTAGCTACATACTTTTTTTTGAATTCTTCAATTGAAAACTTTTCATCCGCCATAGTTGAAACCTCCTCCAACTTAGTTTCACCTACAAAACTAAGTTTTGTTTTATAACTAAATATTAACATTGTTTTATTCTTTGTCAATAATTAATTCAGATTAGTCTAATTATAGTAAATTGTGTAAGTAGAAATTATATATAGAAATTAGAGTTACTACACAGATCAGACTTAATAGTGTCCTCAATACATAAAGATGTTTAAATTCTTAGCAAAACCATTTATTAATTAAATTTTACTATTTCCAGAAGGTTCACATTAGGGAAAAGCACACCATACAAACATCGTCTTCAATCTATAATTAGGGTTTCCCGTGAAGTTTCAAAAAATTAGTTTTACTATGAATTAAAATCTTGTAAATAAATCACCACTCTTAAGAATGGTGATTTATTGTAATTTTGTAAGTTAAGGAAGTATATTATTTCTATAAGAATAGTTGTAGCGATTAATATTTTCGCATACTACCATTACCTACTTAGTTTGACCGCCAAATTCAAAACCACTTCATTAAAGCCAAATCAGAAGACTAAATAATAGCCAAGAAATGATCAAATCACCTGCATTTCTGATTGATTTTGAATCTTTTTCTTAGCCTCCTGAACTTCTTTGTTTTCTGTTTTAAGCGTAAACAAGTAAGCGATGAACCCCAAAGCGGTGATAGCAATCAACATAATGAGCGACGGACCAAAGTCTCCTCCATTATTATCACGCATCCACCCCATCACATAACTGGAAAACCCACCGAATATGTTCGTGAAACCCATGAGCCCCGCTGCACGACCAGCAGTTTCTGGCGTTGAAAATTGTACGATAAATAAGTTACTTAAATGAAAGATTCCTCCCAATGTTCCCATTGCAAGTCCTAATGCCAAAGCGGATATGATGGCGACCGAGACTTGTGTGGAAACCGTCAACAAGATTGCACAGGAAGCAAACAAGATCGTTGCTATTAAACTAGGGCGCTTCGTTTTATCTGCTAAATAACCACAGATCAGAACGAAGCCAAGTGCAAACAACCAAGATAAGGATGTGATCCCAGTCATAGCATCTACATCAAAATTCCTGGCTTGCATCAAGTACGTTGGCAGCCAAATACTAATGCCGAAAAATAAGAAAGAAGTGATCACCATACCGAACCAAACAATCCAGTAACGGGAATCTTGAACGTAACTTTTCTTCTTTTCTTCAGTAACCGGAGTATCATCTTGTCTTATGTACGACAATTCTTCTTTGCTGACGCCCGGATGGCTTTCCGGTTCATTTCTAGTTAAGAAAATCAACATCGGCAATACAAGAAGTAAATTCAACCCAGCCAATATAAAGAACGTCGCATGCCAACTGAGCGTGGCAATGATCAATGAAATGAAAACTGCACCGATGGCAGGCCCTGCATAGTTACCCGAAATCCAAGAAGACTGCGCGCGGCCCAATTCGTTTTTGTTGAACCAAGTAGCGATGAATTTCCCACAGACCGGGATCATCATCCCTTCCCCGATTCCTAAGAGTATCCGTGTCACCATGAACATTTCATAATTGGTGGCAAGTCCGCCTAGCAGCATCGTCACTGTCCAAATCGAAACTCCAATGATTGCTGTTTTGCGGGCTCCGAACTTATCAATGAAGAATCCCCAGAAAAAGTTGGAGATTGCATACGCTATCATGAAGATAAAGGTTAAGAAGCCAATCTTCGCATTCGCGTTAGCTCCTGTCATTCCAAGATCACTTAGAAACTGTGGATCAGTCTGGACAATGGAAATTCCTAACTTGTCAATTTGTCCGAAAAACCATAGAAAGAAAATAGGTGTCGCAATATAAAACCAACGTTTATTATTTTTAATCTTCATTTTGGTTCCTCCCATACTATCTTATTAAGAAATTTCACAATTGGAGACCCTAAACTTGTATACGGTTCACTTTATTGAATTTAATTTTAGTTAATTATCTAAAATACCTACTTCTTACCAATAAACATATCGATTTCTTACATATAGTAGTAAGCGATCTAACCCATATCCAAAAAATGAGATGAAAATTACAACGGCCAACACTTTGCTTAGGGATAAGGTGGCCAATAAATAAACGAGAAAATAACCAATTCCATTATTTGAACTGATCATTCCTGTCAGTACAGCAATAACCACCCCTATTGGTAGCGCAATTCGGAAACCTGTGAAAATTGATGGCGTCGTTCCTGATAAAAAGACTTTCCCAAACAACTTACGGTCATTTGCCCCCATATTCTTTCCAGGCCAGATATACAAATGATTCACACTTTTAGCGCCGTAGTATGTACTCACTACTATGGGGAAAATGCACTCGAGAAAAATGGTGAATATTTTGGAACCTGAACCTAAACCGAACAGGAGTACAAATTTTTGGTATAGGGCCACCCTCGGAATAGGATAACCAACTGTAAAGATCAGTTGCATCAGGTCGGCGCTAAATCCGACGCCACCTTAATCAACCATAAGTTTTCCTCTGTTGCATAAACAACCCCCAGTTTAATTTCAACAGATCCATCCCCATTCTCCCTTACAGTCGAAACATTTCCGCTCTGCACTTCAGGGGAGCCACATGCCACCAAGAGTCCAACCATCAATAGAAAGAAAACCCCTGCAATCATTCTCATCCCTCCAAATTTCTTTTGTATTTCTTCCAAATAACTCCGCCCTTTGTAACCGTTTTCATTAAACCTGAATGAATTTTGACAAAACAGGGCTTTGCTTAGTTGTTTTACATGCGAAACACATTTTCCTTATTTCCATAAACAAATTTTACACTTTTCCGAATTTAATGTCAACAGGAGAATATTAAATAATAATATAGCTTTCTAATGATACTCTATGTGAAGAATCGTCTATTAGCAGACCAGTTTATGTAGTCATTTAAATTGTATGAGTTAGGATAATCCCTCATAAGAAAAAGACGGCATTTCGTTTGTTCCAGACCGAAATTTCGCCCTTTTTAAAATTGAGTCCACATGGACGTATGATGGCTCTAAGACTATCTGACTTTAAATTTAATGAGCTTTACGTTCAAGAAATTTAATCATCACTTTAAACTCTTCTTTGATATCCAAATAGGCATATCAGCTATGCCCATTCCAATACTCTCCTTGTTGAATAACGTCATAGCCCTTTTCTTGAAAATCAGATAACCTTTCCTGCAGATTGTCCAATTCCAAAGAAATATGGTGGACCCCTTCTCCGTGTTTCTCCAGATGATCCTTCCAAACATTTGGACTTTCTCCTGGTTGGATGAGCTCTACTTCAATCGTAGGCGTTTTAAAAGCAGTGAATACCACATCCGCTTCTGTCGCTTCTCCTTTATACGTTACTTGGGTCAAAGCCCGAGCCCAAAACTTGATTTTTGGGGGAATATCCAAATTCAGCAATTCCCCGAAGCTAGCAGCAGACACACCACTATCTTCCACTACAAATGCAATTTGCGTGAAAGTCCGTGCGCAAACAATGGCTCAGCAATAAGCTCCCCGACTTTTTTAAGCTGAGGTGTATCTCTTTCAAGAAGTTCAAATACGGTTTTCAGCGAAGCTTCTGTACCTAAATAGGCATAGCTCCCCCTGTTCACAGAAGTGAATTCACCTGATTGCAGCAATGGATAACCTCTTTTTCCAGAGGTTCGAGACAAAGAGCGATTTTGTCAACAACAAAGGCAAGGTGATGGTTTCCTTCTCCACTTTCATACAATTAATCTCTCATCGTACTTGGCTCATCGTTTACTTCCATCAATTCAAACTGGACCGACGGTGTATCGATGAGAAGAAGTTTGCTCTGCGTATCTGATGGTTTTCCTTTATAAAACACTTGCGACCGATCATGAGCTCCCGTCAAAAACCAATCAGGTTGTGAGATGCCAAGAAGCTTACTAAACGAGGAGATCGCTTGGTCTATATCGTTTACAACGAAAGCAATTTGTTCTATCGAGTTGGTTCCGAGCATCCCTTTAATCAAAATTTAAACCTACTTATAAAACAGCTTACTGGTGAGTACTGCTTTTTGGGCTAACCTAAATTTTTGAGACAATATAAAACACCTTCGAAGTGGTACACTTGAAAAAAGTACTTACAATGGAGGTGTTTTTGCTTGGGCAAAAACGTATATTCAAGTGAAGTCAAATGGGCAGTTGTCAAAGATAAATTAAGTGGTGAATTAATTACCAAGGAAATTATGGAGATGTATGGAGTCAAGAATAAATCCCAGATTGAAACCTGGATGAGAAGGTATCGTGCAAACGAAATCTATCGTTTTGATTCACCGATAGGTAAACAGTATACCTTTGGTCATGGACCAGAACTTTCGAGTTAAGCAGACAAGCTAGAACAACAGTTGTCCCATTTGAAAATGGAGAATGAGATTCTAAAAAAGTACATGGAGATCGAAAGGAGATCGAGAAAGAAATAGTTCTTTTGATTGTAGAAAACCTAAAAAAGAAGTATACGATTACAGCTATTTTATCCGGATTAGGAGTACCACGGGCTAACTATTATAGGTGGCGTCTAGAAGTAGCCAGTAAGTCACTTTCAGTGGAAGAGGAAGCCATTATGGAATTTTGTAAACACACGAAGTATCGAAATGGACAGAGAAAAATCAAAGCCCTTCTAAAGCAGGAATACAATATAGAATTGAATCGCAGTACTGTTCAACGCCTTATGCAAAAGCATAATTTACAGTGTCGTATCAAGCCTAAACGAAACTAGAAATCTCAAGGGGAAAGTATCATAATTGCCCCCGATCTCCTTAAATGTAATTTCATAGCTAGTGAACCTAACCAGAAATGGGTAACTGATATCACATATATCCAGTATGGTAGTACAACAAAATATCTTTCAACCATTATAGATTTATACAACAACGAAATTATGGCTTACAAATTATACGACCATCAACAGATACCACTCGTAATTGACACGTTACAGGAGGCATAGGCTGCTCGAAACTATCCCGAAGGAGTGATTGTACATTCGGATCAAGGAAGTGTGTACACGTCATACGCATACCAGGCTTGTATCAAGAGTAACGACCTAATCAGCAGCATGTCACGTCGGGGGAACTGTTGGGACAATGCGGTGATTGAATCATTTCATTCAAGTCTAAAGTCTGAGGAATTTCAATACGTTAAATTTAACTCACTACAAAATCAAGATGTAGTTGTACGATTAATCGCCTACTTGAATTATTTTAATAAAGAACGTATCCAAGAAAAATTAGGCTACCTGACACCGGTAAAGTATGGTGTCGTAGCAGCCTAATTAAGGTGTTTTATAGATGTCTCAAATCGCTATGTCAGTCTATTTAGCTTCTTTTCTATGACCGGTGCTTTATCGCGATCCTCAAAATGGGTGGTGTCAATCGACACGGTATCATCCCGGATAAATACTTCCGAGATGGTAGCCTTAATCTCTTCAAATTTGCAGAAGACTCCCATCTCCCTAGGAGACGAGTGTTTACGGATTTGTTTTCCTGTTCAGCAAATGTTACAAATTTTGCAGGTGTGATTGATTAAACGCCTAAGTACTTTTGTAACACTTCTTTATTTTGCAATAAGGCGTCTGGCGCTCCTTCCCACACTATAATTCCTTTATTCATAACAAGAACACGATCCGCAACATCACAAGCCAGTTTTAAGTTTTGTTCAACTACTAAAATAGACAGTCCTGTTTTTTTTAAATCATTAATAATATCGGTAATTTGATCGATAATAACTGGTGCCAGTCCTTCAGATGGTTCGTCCATCAGAACAAATACCGGATTCGTCACTAATGCACGCCCGATTGCTAACATTTGCTGTTGTCCACCAGATAATTCATTTCCCATATTTTGTTCATACTTTTTTAATACCGGAAATAATTCGTATACTTCATCAATCGTCCAATATTTGAGACCTTCTTTTTTATGTTTTGACGGACGACTAGGCATTATTAAATTTTCCTTTATTGTTAAAGATTGAAAAACCCGTTTCCCTTGTGGAACAAGTGCAAGATGTTCCTTTGAAATATGATGGGGTGAAAGCTTGCTAATTTCCTTTCCATTAAAATGGACATTCCCCTTCTTAGCAGGGGTTAGCCCAGCTATCGTATGAATAGTCGTTGTTTTCCCTGCACCGTTTCTTCCTAGCAAGGCAACACACTCACCCTCTTGAACATAAAGTTCAACACCTTGTAAAATGTGGCTATGCCCGTAAAACGTATGGATATCTTTCAGACTAAGCATGAGTACGAGCACCTCCCCCAAAATAAATCTCCTGAATCATTTTATCGCCACGAATCTCTTCTGGTTTACCGGACATGATCGTTTCGCCATGATGGAGCACTGTAATCTTATTAGCAGTACTAAAGACTACGTCCATATCATGTTCAATCATTATGATCGATACGGACCGCGGAATCTTTTTAATTAATTCGATTGTCGATGCTGTTTCCGATGGAGACATTCCCGAAGTGGGCTCATCTAGCAGAAGTATTTTTGGGTTAGAACAAAGCGATAAAATAATTTCCAACACACGCTGTTCCCCGTAGGATAACTCGTTCACTTTCTTATCTGTCCGATCTGCCATTCCCCATTCTTTTAAAAATGCATCAGTTTCTTCCAACACATCCTCATACAACATTAAAGGTTTAAACGCTTTCATCGAATATTTCTTTGTTGACAATAGAGCCAAATACACGTTATTTGTGACAGTTAGGTTAACAAAAAGGTTGTTTTTCTGAAAAGTCCTTCCGATTCCAAGGTCTACCCGTTTATATGAAGGCATCATATGAATAGCTCGGTCTTCTAGTATGACTTCTCCAGTGTCCAACGGAATTGTTCCATAAATACAATTGACGAACGTCGTTTTTCCCGCTCCATTCGGACCAATAATTACATGTCTATCACCAGCCGATAATTCTAGGGATGCGCCACGTAACACATGGTTTGCTTTAAATGATTTATTCAGTGCCTTTATTTTTAGCAAGCTCATTTAATGACACTCCCTTCGATTTGGCTACATTTAATTTGTAAGATGATACTTTTCCAATTAAAAGTTGAATGAGATGTAAGGCTCCCCCACGATTAAAAAGAACCAATGCAATGAAAATCAATCCCATTATCAGCGACCAGCGATCTGTCATTGTACTGACATAGTTCTGAAGAAAAATATAAATACCCGCCCCTAAAACCGGGCCAAATAAAGTACCCATTCCTCCGATATAAACCATAATTATAACCGTTGCAGCCATGTGAACTCCGAATAAATCTGGACTGGCAAATTGCGTTTTAAAAGCATACAAGCCACCGGCCAATCCAGCAAAGCCGCCTGCAACAATATAGGCAATCACTTTATAGTTACGGACGTTATACCCTAGTGCTATCATCCTGTTCTCATTTTCCATGACGCCTTGTAATCCTGTTCCTAATGGAGAATTTACGAATAGACGTAACAAAAGATAAGAAAGTATAAAGAATCCACCAATTAAATAGAACAAACTGAGTGGTGAAGTTAACTCTACAAACCCAAGATTTGGCTTAATTGAAGTTCCTAAGCCATCCGCACCGCCCCAATAGCCAGATTGGCTGAAAATCAAGTAAAGCATTTGGGTAAACGCAAAAGTTAACATTAAGAAAAATATTCCTTTACTTCGAATTGCAATCAAGCCAGTCACAAAAGCGAAGGCACATGCAATTAGTATAGCGACAAGCAATAGAACATAAATACTTGAAACCATCTGACTCAATACGACCACAGTATAAGCTCCAAGACCAAAAAATGCGCTATGGCCAAGTGAGTGTAATCCCCCAAAGCCCATAATAAGACCGAGACTCATTGCAAAGATCCCCATAATTAGTACCTCTGTTATCATGTACACCAGGAATGGTGACATCAGGAATGGCAGGACAAAGACTGCTGCAACTAACAAGAAGATAGTTAATATTGTACTTTTCATGCCTCCACCTCTCCAAATAGTCCGGATGGTTTTATGACCAACACAATGACCATAATTCCGAAAATAATGAGCATTGAAACGCTAGGAATATAAATTTTTCCGAAAGCATCTATAATGCCAATTAAAACCGCGCCGATGAAAGCTCCTTTCCAACTTCCAAGACCACCGATTAAGACAATAATAAGGGCATTGATCAGAATTTCAAATTCCATCAATGGATACATACCTAAAATTGGGCCTCCAAGCACACCACCAAGCGCTGCGAGTCCTGCTCCGAAAATAAATACAGCTGAAAAAATGACTTTGATATTAAATCCTAGCGCCCCGACCATCTCCATGTCATCTACTCCTGCACGCACTATCATGCCAACATGTGTCTTATTCTCAAAGAACCATAAGAGAGCTGCAAAAAAAACTCCCATCAAAATGACAAATAATCTATATGCCGGAAATTGACTTTCACCTACTTGTATCGTCGCACTCAATAAATCAGGTACAGGTATAGATAAGAAGTTTCCTCCCCAAATCCAGAGCGTTATATCACCGATTACAAAGATGAGTCCAACTGTTAGTAAAATTTGTGCAGTCTCATTTCCGTGTATTCGGGAAATTAATAAACGTTCAATAATTAGTCCAAGAACCATAACAATTACCGTTGCTAATATTAATGCCAACCAGAAATTGAACCCATTATGAACAAATGCATAGGCTATGTAAGAGCCTAATAAGTAAAACGAACCGTGAGCCAAATTGATTACTCTCATCAATCCAAATACAATGGATAACCCACTTGCCATCAAGAATAATAACATTCCATATGTCAAACCTGACAAAGTGTTAATGATAAAGAAGTCCATTCCTTCCCCCCCCATTCGACTTTAAAATCGAACTAGCCGAGCATCGATATTCTTCAGTCGTATTCATCCGTTAATACTCTTTGTAATTGGTAGCCTCTTTTGGCATTTGTATTTTTTCATATGTTTTTATTAGTTCAAATGAGATGGTATCATTTTCTTTCTTGCCTTCAATGACATACATGTTTTGTATCGGATTGTTCGTAAAAGGATCAATTTCAATCGGGCCTCGTGGACTGTCAATTGAAATCCCTTCTTCTAGGACTTTTACAATTTGATCAACTTCCACACTACCCGCCTTTTTGATTGCTTCTACAATCAATTGTGCCGAATCATAGCCATTCACCGCGTAATTATCCGGTTCTTTTCCATACTTTTCTCTAAACTTTTCAACGAATTCATTGTTCACTGCATTATCCAATTCAGGGAAATAGTTTGTAATCATTTGGCCACCCACTACAGCATCTGCTACAGCCTTAATTGTAGATGGTGCATTCAACATAGCTGAACCTTCTATGAGCTGGTACTTATCTCTCAAACCAAAGTCATTGTATTGCTGGACGAACCTTGGTCCATCAGCCCCCGGAATAAACATAAAAACCGAATCGGGTTTTATTTCATTGATTTGCGTCAAATAAGAAGAAAAATCACTTGTCCCAACTGGCGCCCAAATTATTTTCTCTATATTGCCTCCATGTTCTTCAAAGTTCGCGATGAAATCCGTCGCAATTTCGTGCCCCGCTACATAATCCGATGAAACAACGACTGTTGATTTACCGACTTCTTCAGCGGCAAATTTCCCCGCAGTGGAAGCATATTGCCAAGCTGAAAAACTTGTTCTCCATACGTAGTCACTTCTGTTGTCCCATGACAATGTATTGCCAGTACCAACTACATTAATCATTGGAACACTCTTTTCTGCATCTACTTTATCCCTTAACGCTGCCGCAATACTTCCGATTGTTCCACCGCCGATAATATCCACATTCTGCTTTAATGTTAACTGCTCGTACTTCCTCAAAGCTGCTTGGGGATCTCCTGCGTCATCCTCAAAGATCAGCTGGACTTTTTTTCCGTCAATTACCTCATTTTCTTCAAAATAAAGTTCAATGCCATCCTTAATGCCTTCACCCATGAACGCGAAGTTCCCAGTTAATGAGAGTATAAAGCCTAATTTCACCTCGTCACTATCTGACCCTTTTTCAGCTCCTTCTGTACTTCCTCCATTACACGCAACTAAAAAAATACTAATTAAAGAAACAATTCCAAACAAGAATATGTTTTTCTTATTCATCTGCTAAAGTCCCCCTTTTGTGGAAATCAATCACTCTACATTCATCGTTAGATCTTCTCGTTTCTTATATTCTTAAACTAACGTATTGAAATAACTAGAAACTCACACTTTATTCTTAATTTGTTTTTTTATGTCAGAGAAAAACTTAGCTGCCATATATTTAGCAATTCCACTGAGAACACGGCTTCCTACACCGGCAATTAAACCGCCTACTTCCGCATCACATTGCCATTTTAAAACGACGCCACTGGGAGATAAATCTTCAATTTTACAATCCATTTTAGCTTTCACATGACCTGGTCCACCGCTTCCTTCGGCTTCTAAAGTATAATGAACGGGTTCTTGCACGTTGTTGATGACGATATGTCCTATATATTTTCCTTTAACAGCTGCCACACCAAGATTCATGACCACTTCATAATCATCATCGCCTAGCAAATTCAATTCCTCACAACCAGGGATAACATTTTTCAAAATTTCGGGATCATGAAGTATCTCCCATAATTCCTGTTTTGACAAATCAAATTTTGCTTCTCCTGCTATTTGCATTTGTAATCTCCTCCTAATTTTCTATAACCTTTGCTTTGTAGTCAGAACGTTTGCGTATGGTTTGAAATCGCTTTCATTCCAAACAACTGAATGATGAATATAAAATGCGAATCAACCTTACGTTGTTTTATATACAAAACATTTTTTCTTTAATCTATAAATAGATATTACACTTTTCTGAATATATTGTCAACATGAAAATTTTCAACTTTCCTTCGAATCAACTATTTTCCGCTAGCCTATCGGTACTAAAATCCTAGGGACTTGTAGAAACGGAATGATATGCGTTATTGGATTGGTGTTTACGTCAAAAAGAGACGACTTACGTTCAAGTTCCTCTGAACTGTCGTCTCTTTAAAAACTGGTCGAATCATTCCCACTGTCATACCATTCACTATCCAGATGATTGAGTAAGCGCAAATAGTCGGAAGGTGTGTCTACATCGGGAATTGCTTCCCTATTCATTTCAGCATAATATACCGATTGTCTGAACTGTGCGATGACCGATTTTCCTCCTTCATCCCCGCTGATCCTAAATAAATAAGGAAACATCTCCTTTTGGAACAAAACTGGATGCCCTTTACACTCTTGATAGGTTGCTTGGACAATCGGATAATTTGGATGGCATAGGTGAGCTTTGATAATTGTATTGATTTCCTTAGTGGACATGAGTGGTTGGTCGCTTAATAGAAAGACGACCGACTTCGCTTCATCACGCACTGCCTGTAATCCTGCCTTGATGGAAGATGACATCCCTTCATTTACACAATCATTGAGAATCACTTTACTAACCCCTTCTACGTCCGCTTCCGCAGCCAAGTTCTCAATAAGTGGATTCACTACGACAATTAAACCATCTATCTGTGACTTCAGTGCTTGACCAATTATCCGTCTTACCAACGATTCTCCTTGATAAGGGAGCAGCATTTTTGGTTTCCCCATTCTTGAAGAGAATCCGGCTGCTAAGATGATAGCCCATACGCCATTGTTCACCATTAGATTAGAAGCTCCTTCTTTTCACACGAAATGAACTTCCCTTCAAGTGTCGTCAGCTTGTTTCCAGATCCTCCCCGATAAACAGCAATTAATTCGGAAATAATGCTAAGGGCAATCTCTTCGGGGGTTTCCGCCCCAATATCCAATCCAATCGGACTGTGAATTTTATAACTGTTCGAATGACTTGCCAAATATAAACCTTTCGCCAACTCATCTGTCCTTCTTCTTGGTCCTAAAAGCCCGATATATGCCGCCTCGGAATTTACGACATCTTTTAAAACGATTTGATCTTGTAAAAAGTGATGCGACATAATGACGACATATGTGTTGCCATCCAGCTCAAAGTTAGGAGTGCTCCCAGGTGGATAACGAACTACAGTATCCGCTTCAGGGAAATTTCCGCTGTTTGCAAAAGCCGGTCGATGATCCAACACTATCACATTCCATTTCATCTTTTTCGCCAATTGCACTAAGGGAACAGCATCTGGTCCTCCTCCGAATATCGCAAGAGTAGGTGCAGGATAGATAACATCATAAAATAATTGGAAAGTTCCTTTGCCAGCAATATGGATGACTGAAGCAGCTGAGGAACCTTTGTTCTCTAAGTAGTCATGAATTATTTCTTTGAATGGAACGGAATCAAAATCCAATGTATCCGGATCTATCAACCATTTTCTACCGACATAACTATTATCCTCTGCGTCCGTAACCGTAATGCCGTGCAATATTTTAGACTTCCCTCTTTCAAACCATTTCTGAATCCGTTCCGCTTGCACTACATCCTTTTCAGGTCTATATGGTTCAAGAAACACATCCATTTTCCCGTTGCATCCTACCCCAAGACCCCAGATTAAATCTCCTTCGTCTTGAAAATCATAATGAACAATTTTCGGTTTTCCCTTGTCTATTACTTCATTGGCGATCATTTGCAAATCACCTTCTACACAACCTCCACTTACAATTCCAGTCAACTTTCCATCTGCCGCAATGAAGCATTTGGCGCCCGTTTTTTGATAAGTGGATCCTTCGGTAGAAATGATTGTGCCAAGCACACCATCTAACCCCAACTTTTTACAGCGCATTATTTCCTCATAAATTTTTCCCATCCCATTCACCTCAGAAACTCGTATTTAAAAACTCTCTGCCTACACCATACATTTTCACACTCTCTCCGCTTCCTTAATCAATTCCCGGAGGTACCCCGGACTGACTGGGACTTTGGTGATTTCAATAGAAAGCGGTGTCAGCGCATCGACTACTGCATTTGCAATAGCGGCAGGCGGAGAAATGGCGCCACCTTCTCCAACGCCTTTAATACCCATCGGATTTCTTGTTGATGGGTATTCTTGGTGCACCATCTTTACTGTCGGAACTTCCATAGACGTAGGGATCAAATAATCCATATAAGAACCTGTCAACACTTGACCGTTTTTATCATGGACAACTTCTTCGTATAAAGCTGAGCCGATTCCTTGTGCAATCCCCCCTTGAACCTGGCCTTCAACAATCATTGGATTAATGACTGTACCACAATCATGGACAACACTATAATCTTGGATATCCACAAACCCGGTTTCCTTATCTACTTCCACTTGGGCTACATGGATTGAGGAAGCAAAGGTCACGGTCGGAGGCACAAAGTAATGAAGCACTTGCAATCCTGGTTCCATCCCTTCAGGCAATTTAGAACTTTTGCTTGGTCTTGCAGCATTTGCTATGTCAACAAACGTCAATTTCATTTCGGGATTATCATGCGCATAAATGGTACCATTTTCAATATTGAGCATTTCAACTTCGTTATCCAGTAACATGCCAGCGATTTCAAGTACTTTCCTTTGCAATTTTTGCGAAGCCTCATGAATTGCGGATCCCGCATTGACAGCACTTCTACTCGCGTATGTTCCTGCGCCTATCGGTAAAACACCCGTGTCCCCCACGACCACTGTCACTTGGTCTGGCGTTACGCCCAGATCATCTGCACAAATTTGTGAAAATACGGTTTCATGTCCTTGTCCTTGGGGAGAAGAGCCCAAATGTGCTGTCACATGTCCTGTAAGGTCAATTTTAACGAGCGCACTCTCAAACGGTCCAGATCCCGTACCTTCAATGAAAGAAGAAATCCCGATCCCGACATATTTACCCGCTTCCTTTAGTTGCTGTTGTTTCTTTCGGAATCCTTTGTAGTTTGTGGCTTCCAAAACTTTGTCCAATGCATCCGGGTAGTTACCGCTATCATAGATGAGCTGGGCACCATCTTTCACTAAGATGCCTTGGTCATAAGGCATTTCCTCTGCTTGGATCATATTCTTTTTCATAACGTCCACTGGATCCATCGCTAAATTTCGCGCGATCATATCGATAACCCGATCCATGACAAACGTAGCTTCGGGTCTTCCAGCGCCGCGAAACGGAACATTCGGTGTTTTATTCGTCAGGATGACACGACATTTGGATTGATAACTCGGAATTTTATACATACCCCGCAAATGATAGGCTGTATTATAGGCACATGTTAGGGCAAAATAGTTCACAGCCCCACTATCCACGATAAAATCATCTTTTATGCCAGTAATTGTCCCATCCTTTTTATAAGAGACTTCAACGTCATGGATTTGATCCCGTGATTGTCGGGCAGCCGCCAAATGTTCAATGCGATCCTCAATCCATCTTACCGGTCGTCCTAGCATTCTGGACAAGTAAGGAATTAGTATTTCTTCGGGATGTACGCCACCTTTCGGACCGAATCCGCCACCGACTTCAGGCGCCGTCACATGGATGCTCTCCTCCGGTATTTCCAGAAGGGAAGCTATCGTGGAACGGACTTCATAGGGCAGTTGTGTGGAAGACCATACACGAAATTTCCCCGTAACTGCATCGTAATTGGCTAGCACACCTCTGGTCTCCATTGGATTGGAGGAAAGGCGTGGCGTTCTTAACCTTTTCTTCAAGACATAGTCCGCTTCTTCAATTGCTTTGTCCACATCGCCTACTTGAACAAGGAAGTGGGATTGGATGTTACTTTCCATATGCTCCTGTATAATTGGCGCATCTCCCTTTTCCGCTTCAAATGGATTTACCAGTGCCTCTAGTGGTTCGTATTCGACTTTTAGTAAAGCTAAGGCGTCTTCTGCAATGTATCGGTTCTTGGCTACAACGACTGCAACGGGTTGTCCGGCATACGTCACTTTTCTCTTCGCGAGAACGTCTTCAAAATTGTAATTGATGACAGGATCAATTTCTTCGATAAGGTTGGGGGGAAGTATGCAATGGGAGTCAAATTGCTTAAGCGGTTTAATTTCCCCTTCAATATCATTGCTCGTGATAACCGCATAGACGCCCTCCAAAGATTTTGCTGCGTCTGTCTCTATGCCTTTTATGCGGGCATGGCCGTAAGTGCTTCTTAAAAATGCAGCTTCCAGCATATTTTCCATACGTAAATCTGCAACGAATTTGCCTGTACCTGTTAGTAGTCGTAAATCTTCTTTCCGCTTCACACTTTGTCCTACAAACTTTGACATTACTCTCATCCTCCCTTAACTTATTTGAACCGTTTCATTCTGCTTATGATCGGTATGACACACCGGCTCCGTCAATGATTTGGAAGTGCGTTGGCTTTGTACAGTTCGTTGGACTGATTTCACTATGTTCGCATAGCCTGTACATCTGCATAAATTGCCTGATATTGCTTCACGGATTTCTTCTTCTGTCGGATCTTCATTTTCTTTTAGAAAGGAAGTTACAGTCATTAAAAAACCAGGTGTGCAAAAACCACATTGCAATCCGTGACAGTCTTTGAAAGATTGCTGGAGCGTGTTTAGAGTACCATTGTCGTTTTGGAGTGATTCGACCGTTTCGATTTCGTATCCATCCGCTTGAACTGCGAGCATCAAACAAGACCGTACAGATTCTCCATTCAACAGAATTGTGCAGGCACCACATACACCATGTTCACAGCCGACATTCGTACCTGTCAGTTTCAACTCATCCCGGATAAAGTCAGTTAACAACATTCGTGACGCTACCTTTCTTTGGACATCTACACCATTTATCGTCAAAGCAACGATTCTTTTATTCATGCCGTCCAGCTCCTTTCTTCACGCGTTCACCTGCTGTTTTCAAAGCCCTTTGAACAAGAACGCCTACAAGTTCCCTGCGGTACTCGGCTGTTCCATGCAAGTCCGATTCCGGATCTACATTGCCTTCTGTCATTCTCCTAACTTCCGTAAGCAATTCATCCGTCAGTTTTTTACCCATGATGTGATCCTCCACTTCCTCAAGAACAGTCGGAGTCGGATTCACACCGCCAACTGCTATTTGTGCTTTTATAACCGTTTCAGTTTCATCCGTCTCAAGAATGACCGCGGCTTCCGCAAGCGCAAAATCTCCGTGTGTCCTAGCGACTTCAACAAAGGAAAAAGCACTCTTTTTACTCATAATTGGAAATCTGATTTCCTTTATCACTTGATCAGGTTGCATAGAGGTTAACATATACGTCAGGAAAAACTCCTCGGGGCTTAAAACATCTTCACCTTCCAAACTAGCAACAACAATTTCACCGCGGAGTGCAGCTAGGACACATGGTAACTCTGCTGAAGGATCACCATGGGCAATACTACCTCCTATTGTCCCCCTATTCCGGATCTGTGTCGTTCCAACCCACCGAATTGCTTCCCCCAATATAGGGCATAATTCTTTTACGAGTGGTGACGATTCTATATCCTTATGCTTCACCAACGCACCGACAGAAAGATGATCTCCTTCTTCACGAATATAGTTCAACCCTTCTAATCTGCCTATGTCGATTAGATATTTTGGCGTTGAAAGTCTCATATTTAGTACAGGAATCAAACTTTGCCCACCCGACAATATTTTTGCATCATCACCATAATCCGACAACAATTGCAACGTTTCTTCAACACTTTCAGGCCGAATATAATTAAAAACAGCTGGTTTCATATGTCGCCCTCCTCAATTTAAAAATGCAAGATTACAAACTGCCATTACAAGTACAGGTGATGGTAAACGATTCCTTTTTTCAAAAAGTGCTTCCTGGCATCCCTCTCACACCAAGCCCTCCGTCACTCTCTATGATGGTTCCTGTTATCGCCTTAGCGTTATCAGATGCCAATAGGACATAGGCGCCGTTGTGATCACTTGCTTCCTGTGCAATTTGCAGTGGATTTCTACTTGCAATATTCTTCTTTCTCGTTTCCTTATCTATCTGTTTTACGCTATCTTGCAGGCATGGGATCGCAGTGATTTCCGTGACCGTTCCACCAGGTGACACGCCATTTACTCTAATCTCAGGAGCCAACTCATAAGCCAACTCTCGGATAAGCCCTACAATCGCATGCTTACTTGCCGTGTAAATAGGGCCTCCGCCATTCGGATAAAACCCGGAATTGGAAACAGTGAAGATGATATTCCCTTTCGTTTTCTTCAGCTCTTCAGCAGCAGCTTTTGCCGCCAATAAGCCCCCTTTTACATTTATATCGAAAATAGTTGAAAACGCTTCGTCCAGATGCTCTTCTGGCAGTCGCTCCAATGTGACAAAGCCATCGAATACGCCTGCATTGGAAACTAATATATCCAGTTTTCCAAACTTCTCCACCGTTTTTCGGACAACTTCTTGATGGCTTGAATATTTTGTTACGTCGCCTTTCACTGTTAAAATATTGTCTTTAAATTCTTCTTGTAACGCATTCAGCTTCTCTTCTGACCTTCCCAAAATACAAACTTTAGCACCTTGATGTATATACTCTCTTGCGACTGCTTCCCCAATGCCGTTCGTTCCACCTGTCACAATTGCAACTTTTCCATCCAATGATTCCATCACTTTTACACTTCCCCACTATAAAGTTAATCCTTTTTATAACAACTGTAGCTACCCTAATTTTAACGGGTAGCTACATATTGAATGACTATTAAACAAAAATCGCCAAGTTTCTTGTTCCTAAAGACGTCTGATCTGCTAAGAACCAGCGTGATACTAACTTCCAATCACCATTTTCTTTGCGGAGTACGTCTTTACGCTCTCCCGAGATTAAGTCAGCAGTCGTATCTGTACTTCTACTTCTATACAACAGCAAATTACTATGGACAGCCACTTCATTTTCCGACACTTCTTTGATCTTCACATTCGAAACATTCCTTCTTGTACGTGATGGTGGCAATTCAGCCCACGCCATATCTGTTTTCATACGATCGATTCGAAGTTTCAAAGTTGTCGAATCATCGTCGAATAGTAAGGTAGCTTCTGAGTAATCAGGTTTTGACTTTTCCATTTGATTGATTCTTAAAGGCATTGTATAACTGATTTCCTCAGACAACAGTTCATACCAACCATCAAAATTCAATTGATCCAAAAGCTCTGATTCTTTATAAAGCCATTGCTCAATTTCATGTTGCAATATAATATTCTCATGCATCCCATTCACCTCTTATTCAGCCGTTATTTGATCAAGCCAGTTTCTGAAAAATGCTCTGGAGTTCGCTTCATTAAATTTATCTTTATAAACAATACCAGGTCCAACGAAGTCTTCTACTGGCTTTTGATGCATACCCATCGTGTAGTTAAAGACAATGTTCTCCTGTAAATGATATGGACTTTTACTATTTTGTGTGATATCTGTAAAATTTTCTGTATCGTCTTGTTCGAAAATTCCAGAAGCTCCGAACGTTAGTGTAAAAGCTTGTTCTGATAATCTCTTCCATTCTTCTGTTGCATTTTTTTCAACAAGCATCCATGATGATATCTCCATGGAGTCTGGTCCCGTCGGCTTCCAGATACGAAGGGATGTATGAGAGATTTTCTGGCCTTTTAAATCCATCGAAGAAATGAGAATCATAATATTCGGAGAGACACAAACAATCATATTCTTCATCTGCTTCAAAATGTCGTATTGATCTTCATTGAGTCGTTCTTTATATTCATCAATTAAGCTTTCAGGAAAGGCAAAACCGTCAGGGTTCGGCATGCCTAAATTCAATCCATGCCCGTTCCCCGTATAAATCTGGTAACCATATTTTGAATAGTCCCCTGTCGGAACAAGGCCTAATTTTGCAATCGATCCGTGAGAAACCAATGTATGGTAAGAGTCAGAAATTGTATTGTCTGATCCCAGTTTCCAAGTTCCATCTACATTCCATTTTTGTGGAAGACCTACAACCTCCATTTCTGCACGGTTAAATGCCAGGTCGAGATACCATTTAATATCTCCTAAAAAATCTTCGAGGGAAACAGCTTCGGAATTAAGCGTTGCAAAAATCAAGTCTGCATAGACATCATGACGAATTTCCTTCAAGCCCATTTTACTTTTATCCATCGTTTCACCGTAAACGACTTTCTGGAACGGAATCCCGATCAAGTCACCAGTGTTTTTAAAGTTGAACCCATGGTAAGGACACGTAAAGTTTTTTTGATTTCCGTTATCCATCCGGCAAAGTTTCATACCGCGATGTGTACAAACATTTAGCAACACATGAATTTCACCATCTGCACCATGTGTGACGATGACGCTCTGTCCGCCCATTTCCCGTGTCACAAAATCTCCTATGTTCGGTATTTCCGACTTATGGGCGACAAATAGCCAGTCCTTTAAGAAAATTTTCTCCATCTCAAGCTCATAAACTTTTGGGTGTGAGAAAATATAAGATGGAATCAAGCCTTCTTCTGGCTTAACTGTATCTTTTAAGTATTGAATCAATTCACTTCTTGTCATTTCGTCTAGCCGCGGAACTTGTTTAGTGCTCGTAGTAGTCATACAAACGACCTCCTTATTTTTATAAGCCGATCTTTATAGTAGATTGCAACTTTTTCAATGTACCTAGCACACTTAAAGCGGCTAACATACTCGTGTTAGGGTTCGTACGCATCGGCTCGTTTTCAATTTGAAACGTCATAGACCCAAAAGTACCTTCCGCTTGAATTTGATGATGATTTTTCGTCACTGTCGAATCGGCAATAATTTCAACTTTCGTATTTTCCACTCCGATCCCAGCGAGTGATAATACAATCGAAACATTGATATTTTTAGGGAATTTTTCAATCGCTTCTGCAGCTGATCCTTGGAAAATCACTTTTTCCCCTACGATGTCCTCTCCAAATGAATGCGCCGGTTTCCTCGTTGTTAATGAAACCCTTTTCAATTCTCCTAATCCATTTGCATTTTGGATTGCGTCTATTCCTCCTATTGCACCGGATGGTAAATAAATTGAATGTTTGTGTTTTTTTCCCAAAAATTTAACTTCTTCTAAAAATGCCTCATCAGCTAGTGCTCCGATACTAATGATGATCACTTCTTTTTTCTCAAGCACCTTTGGAACGTGCTGATGAGCCGTTGCTACGTTGGCTGCTTCCACTACGATATCTATATCGGATTCGAGGAATTGATCGATATCATTGAACAACTGGACTCCATAATCAGCAGCTAGCTGTTCATATTTTTTTAAGTTGCGGACAAATAAGCTCTTCACTTTCAATCCGTCCAACTGCATTTGCTGTATTTCTTTTATGATGAATGTCGCAATGGAACCGGCTCCGATAATACCTATGTTCATTCAGACAACTCCTTATTCGGCAAATCCATATGAATCAGTGAAATGTTCAAAGCCGCCAAATTCTGTCACGCTCGATAGACCACTTTCTTTGATTCCTGGAAAATCGAGGCGTAAATCTTTGAAAATCGTATGATTGTTAAAGAATATGGCGCCAGCTTCGATACGATCAGCCAACCGTTTTGCTGCTTCGATGTCAGTTGTCCAAATGGATGCCCTTAATCCATATTCCGAATCATTCGCATATTTGATTACTTGCTCGGTATCATTGAACGACATCACCGGAATGACAGGACCAAATTGCTCCGCTCTCATGATCTCACTCTCCTGATGCACATTTGTAACGATGGCCGGAAGCATGAAATATCCGTCTTCCCATGTATCCTCGTTTAGTTTTCTACCAAAATAATGCACTTTGGCACCTTCTTTTTCTGCACGGTCAATCAAATCTTTCACGAAACGAAATTGTGATTCATTATTCAATGGGCCCATTTTGACATCCGGTTGGATCCCGTTTCCGACAATTGTTTTGTTAAATTCTTCGCTTAGTTTATCCAACAACTCTTCGTATCGAGTTTCGTGGACATAAATGCGCTTAATGGCAGAACATACTTGCCCAGCACCTTTCAAAACTCCATTTCTTAACTTCAGGATTGTTTCCTTGTTCAAATCGGCATCGGCCAATATAATGGCAGGATCATTACCGCCCAGTTCCATATTCAATTTCTTCAAAGTAGACGAAGACTTTTCCATCAATACTTTTCCTGTATTTGTGCCACCTACAAACGCAATTGTCCGGACCCGTTCGTCCTTCGCGATTCGATCTCCAATAAGACCACCCGAACCTGTCACAACGTTCAATACCCCTGGCGGTAGACAGTCAGCAAGCTCTTTCATGAAGACCATAATTGTCAATGGACAATCTGTCGCAGGTTTGAAAACGACTGTGTTTCCTGTCAAAATAGCCGGTATGACCCGCTTGAACGTTAAGATCATCGGGGAATTCCATGGGGTGATGATTGCCGTCACACCTCTTGGACGTCTCCGAATTTCGACCTGTTGGGCCTGTCCGGACAAATCTCTTGGCTCATACCAGTTTTTCAGGTTTTCCGGCAACTCATTTAAAATCTGTACACATCTTTGAATATCTAACTTGCCTTCTTGCAGAGTTTTACCATTTTCTCTGACAAATAAAGTCGTATATTCATCGACACGGTCTTTCACACGCTCCCATACTTGGTGAACACGCTCAATTCGTTCATCCAATGATGTTTGCGACCATGTTGGATACGCATCTGCAGCTGCCGTAATCGCCCGGTCTACATCTTCTTCGGATGCCAGCCCGATAAAACCGACGACTTCACTTGTGACGGCAGGATTGATGACGTCTTTGTGCCTATTTAACGTTTTCCATTCACCGTTCACTAATATCTTTCCTGAAATTTGCAAAGTTGCTTCCGTTTTATAGACCAATTTGTCTCCCTCATTTCCATTGAACGATCTTATTTTATTCTTTTCGGTTGAAATGACGAAGCGACACCCGGGGGCCCCCCGAATGGTTTAGCCATCGGTCCTACTGCTTCCATATCGACGACAATCAAAGTCATCTTATCTGACCCTGTAGCATTCTCCAATGCTTGGTCAAATGCATCGGCAGAACCTACTCTCGTTGACCCTATCCCCATCGAATGTGCCAGCTGTACAAAATCCGGACTGACCAAATCGACACCGACTTGTCGGCCATATGCTGCGTCTTGAATATTTCGAAGTACACCGTAACCGCTATCGTCAAACACAAGTATGATCATCGAAAGGTTCTCTTGGACTGCTGTTGCAAGTTCACCAATATTGACCATGAAGCCGCCATCACCTGCTAATACGACAACCCGTTTATCAGGGTTTGCTTTTTGTGCGCCGATTCCTGTCGGTAAGGCTTGGCCAATTCCGCCTCCCGAGGCATGAATCGAATGGCGTGGTTTATAAATCTCGAACAGTCGGCTTCCCCAAACATTCGCTGGAACGGTAACGTCCCTTACAAAAATTGTTTCTTCGTCCAGTCTGTTTCTCATACTGTCCAAAATGTTTTCATAAGGTCCTAATGTTTTGCGTAACTTGGCTCTGAGCGTTTCACGCAATTCTTGCACATTTTCACTATATTCACCGCTCGGCATTGTGTAACCGCTTGCTTCTAGTTGAGTGGCAAGACTCTCTACGACCGTTTTAATATCTCCGACTAACCCATACTTCGCTTCATAATTTCGGCTGACCGCCAAATAATCAGCATCAATTGTAATATGGTTTTCCGGTACTTCAACTGACCAGCCGGCAGTTTCATTACTCCGGAAACGTACACCAATACTAATGAGTACATCAGCATCCGCCAAAAATTGCTTTGTTTCTGGAGAAGCCCCAAAATGTCCAATACATTGCGGATGATCTTCCGGAATGATTCCTTTAGCTGATTGGCTCGTAATGACAGGCGCGCCCGTCATTTCCGCCAACTGTCTGATTTGTTCGGAAGCACCTGACAAAATCGCTCCGTTTCCGACCCATAATACTGGTCGCTTCGCTTCTTTCATCGCCTGCACAACCGCTTCAGGTACAATGAATTTTTCTTGTATTGAAGAACTATTTACCAATTCATCGTAAATCGGAGTATCTGGAATAATGGCTGATTGATAATCAATTGGTATTTCAACACTTATTGGACCTGATGGTACTTGAAATGCTTCCTTGATCGCTTTTCGGATAAACCCAGTTGCCTGCTCCGGAACCTTTAGTTGGTAAGCTTTTTTACAAGCTCCCTCCATCATTTGAAGCTGATTTTTACATTCGTGGATATAACCTCTACCTGTCCCAATCTGTTCAGAAGAAACTTCACCGGTTATATGTAATAGGGGGACACCGGCACTCCAGGCTTCCACCAAAGCACCTGCTGCATTTCCTGCGCCTGTGCCTGTACTTGTAATTGCCACGCCTAGCTTGCCAGTCGATCTTGCATGTCCGTCAGCCATATTCACTGCGCCACTCTCTCCACGTGCACAAACTAATTCAATACTTCCTTCACGTAAAATCGCGTCGTAAATCGGCATATTATGAATACTCACAATCCCGTAAGCGGTTTCAACACCCGCATTGACTAATTCCTTTACTATTGCATCCGCTACCGTAAACTGCTTTTGTGTACTTTCCACTCCAAGTCCCCCTTGTCCTATAAAACTTTACTTAACCCACCCGATACTTCTATATTTGCACCTGTGACATAGCTGGCACGTTCCGACGCTAAAAATAAAATGACATTTCCGACTTCTTCAGGTAAACCGACCCGAGCCAGTGGGATTTTTCTATTTTCCGCCAACTCTTTATAATACACTTCCGGATCCACATCTGGTGCTCGTTCCAATCTTCGGCGTTCCCATTGGTCCGTTTTGATCAACCCAAGGCTAATTGTATTGATGAGTATATTATCTCTCGCCAACTCATGCGACAAACTTTTCGTCATATTCAACAATCCCGCTCTCGTTGCGGCAGTTGCAACCATGTGTGGTTCCGGCTCTTTGGAAAGTGTCGCATTCATATTGATAATTCGACCTTCCCCTTGTGCTTTCATGAATGGAACAACTGCT
Organism: Sporosarcina sp. P7; assembly: GCF_002743425.1. Taxonomy (NCBI): domain Bacteria; kingdom Bacillati; phylum Bacillota; class Bacilli; order Caryophanales; family Caryophanaceae; genus Sporosarcina; species Sporosarcina sp. P7. The sequence goes on from NZ_PDZF01000004.1 coordinate 182,988, forward strand.
TGGACCGCGTAAATGACTGCAAAATATTTCAGATTGATTTGTTCTTGCCATTGTTCATCCGTAATGTCGAAGAAGTGTGACATAATACTCCGCCCTGCATTATTGACAAGTACGTCAATTCGTTTGAAATGTTCGCCCGTCGCATTAATGAATGCTTCTACGTCTTCACGCTTGGAAACATCACATGTTAGGCCGAATAGATTTTCCCGATTTGAATCGTTTGTCAACTTTTCGACTGCTTGGTTTAAGCGATCTTGGCTCCGTCCGCAAATAGCGACTTTCGCCCCCTCTTCCAGTAGCATCTTCGTTGTTTCAAAACCGATACCCGCCGTGCCGCCCATGACGACAACAACTTTGTCTTTTAAATTTAAATCCATACTACTCAGCCACCCCTTTTTTCCATCACTTCGTATTTACTAAAGCCCAACCGGGATCCGGCTCTCCCGCCATCTTCACTCTAGTTTCTGGCGAAGGCGGTCCTGCAATTCCCCATCTATCCGATAAATGCGGTACTCGCTTCCAAACTTGCGCGCGCCATGTTTTTTTATCTTCAATCACATCTACATAGCATGTGTACTCCATGACAAACCCGCCTGGATCTTGGAAATAACAGAAGATGTTATTGCCTGGTCCGTGTCTTCCCGGTCCCCAAATCTCTTTGTATCCTTTCTTCCGGACATTGCCGATTCCACGCATCACTTCATCCACACCTTCCACTTCATAGGCGATATGGTTGAGCGATGCATGTTCAGCCCGGTTAAACGAAATTTCATGATGATTTTTATCGCACCGCAGGAACACCATCTGATCCTCACTCCAATCTGAAACCATAAAGCCGAGCACTTCAGTGAAGAAATCCGTTGACCGTTGGATATCAGTTGTGTTTAAGACGATATGGTTCAAGTAAAGCGGGTTCGAATCGACTTTTCTTTGCCATGGTTCTGTATGGATGTCTACCCATGTTGAAAGTTCATAGCAACGGTTTTCATAGTCTACGAAACGAAGGCCATAACCGCCCCCCACTTCATCTAGATAGCCCGGCTGTTGGATGATCTTCACGCCTTTCTCTTTCAGAAAGACCGCCGCTTTGTCTACTGCTATTTTGTCCACCATTCCAAATGCAATGTGATGGAGACCTCTTCTTTCTCCTCGTTGCAGATGAAGGATATGATGTTCAGGACTTGAACCGCGGAAATAGACATGATTGTCATCTTGTGAGACAACATCCAATCCCCATACATCCCTATAAAATTCGATTTGTTCTTCCAGGTTAGGTGTTATTAAACTTATGTGGCGTAAATGTGTTATTTCAAGCATTGAGTTTCCCACCTCTCCAATCTTTCTTTACTAAATGACATAGAATAGTATTTTTTTTACTCAAGCGGTTTTTTTACAATATCCTTCGTTTTGCATAGGAAACATTGTTTCTAATACTAATATTCACATTATCTTACTTGTGCATTTTTGTCAATACAGTTTTCAGACTTATCAAATATTAACTTAAAATCAGTAACTAGGCACAGCTACAATTTGCTGAAAGACGCAAATGATGTCTATGCCTAGTAGAGTGCGACTTCTTTTGTAATACAGATTAGATAGTCAGAACCATAAATGAGGATATTTCTCTAGCTACTTGACAAACTGCCGGGATAATCTTTTCTTCCATCAGCTCTTCGTCGGCCGCATGTTGTGTAATCGCTATGTTTATGGCAGCAATCACTTTATTGTCTTTCCCAAAGATCGGGCAAGCGACAGACCAAACTCCTGTTTCAAACTCCCCTTTATGGAAGACGTAGCCTTTTTCTTTAATGGATTGTAATTCATCACGCAATTTTTTGACTTCCACTATCGGTGCATCCGGTATCTGCAATACTTGCAGCTTTGACAACAACTCTTCTTTATTTTCTTCGGGTAAATGTGCCAATAGACATTTCCCCATCGCTGTAGCATGGACAGGCAGATGTGATCCGACGTTAATTGTAATCGTAGCGACACTTCTAGCCGGATACCTGGCGATATACACTATGTCATTCCCGTCCAATATCCCCATATGTGAAGACATGCCCGTTTCATCTCTTAACTTCTCCAAATAAGGCGCCGCTAGTTCTGGTAGTTCGAGACTGTTCAAATAAGTGTAGCCTAGTTCAAGTACTTTCGGTCTAAGTCCATAGCGCTTCGTATGACTATCTTGATAAATATAACCACACTCTTCCAATGTATACAAGATGCGATAAGGCGTTGTTCGGCTGACACCTAAATTACTTGCAATTTCCGCCAAGGACAAAGTCTGATTTTCTACACTGAACATCTTTAATACTTCCAATCCACGTAAAATGGAATTTGAAAGATATTTTTCATTATCACTTTTTTGCTTTTCCAATTTCTTTTTTGTGATCTCCACTATCTATTCCTCTTCTCTTAAAAAATCTAATACATATTTATTGAATACTTCCGGTTTTTCCAAGTAACTGAGATGGCCCGCATCCGCTATTGTCTTCAAACGTCCGTCTTTCAGCCTTTCGACAATAATTTTCGACTCGCTGACAGGCGTCACCTGGTCCTCTTTTCCACAAATTACCAGTGTCGAAACCATAACTTTTGAATACTCATCCATTTGATTCAGGTGATATAAACTATTGGCAACTGATTTATAACCCGCCGGTCGGACTTCAGCCATAATGTTTTGCGCATATTCCAAAATTGCAGAATCTACGTTTGCAGCGAGCAGTGCAGACGTTCTTTGTCTTGCTAATTCTTCCGGTGGAGTATTTTCCACGAGATCATGCCGAGCTTTTCTTTTCTTTATATTTTCTTCTTCATTGAGCCCAGCCGCTCCTCGGGTCGGTGCAGCAATCATCAATTTGGTAACCATTTCTGGAAACCTTATCGCAAAATCGATCGCAATCGCCGCCCCCATCGAATGCCCTAACAAATAGACTTCCTCTAATAGAAGATCATCAAGAAATTTCTTTAAATGATCCGCAAACTGGGAAAAATGTTGTAATTCTGGAACAGGGTCCGCACTTTGACCGTAACCGGGAGCATCCCAAGCAATTACCGTATAATCTTTCTTCAGCCCTTCCAATTGATGAATCCATGACTTCGAGTTATTTCCTAAGCCATGCAATAAGACCAGCGGTGGTCCACTTCCTTCTCTGAGATAATGAATAGGCAGATCCACCAACTCCACTTTCGACATAAAACCCCTCCTCAAGCATTTTTATCGTCTTTTCTATGTTTTATCAATAAAACAAAGTTTTCGATATTAAGATTGATTGTACGTACTTATTCTTCATAAAGTCAAGCGACTCCCAAGTCCAAACTGACTATTACCAAAATGCGTTATATTCAAACAACTTCTTAAAATAAACAAAAAAGGAAATAAGAAGCGACCTCTTATTCCCCCTGTCTATAATTAAAATTGAGAATCTACATCGTCATTACATTATAAGAAGGGAGACTTCTATCTTAGGATATTATTTTTCAGCTACACGTAGAAACGGTTCGTCTGCTACTTGTATCGAGTCTGTTGGACATCCCTCACAAGCATCCATAAGATCATCTACTAAATCTTCTCCTATTGGCGTAACACCTGTATTATCGTCGAGAATACTATAGGATAGGCCATCATCATCATAATCAAATATATCGGGGGCAGTAGCTCCACACGCACTGCAAGCGATACAAGTCTCTTGTTCTACTAATGTATACTTCTTCATATTGGGATTCCCCTTTCATCTTCTATTATCAATTGCGCCTCCGCACAATTAGATTTATGTCTTTCAATCTTGTGCAAAAAACTAGATGAACTCGTTTACAAGTTCCCTAAAAAGTTCAGGTTGTAAATCGAGATTCATATGGGCCAAGGGTTGCTCAGCATACCCTTTTACTAACTCTTGATAAGAAGGCTTCTCTTCTTGATAAACAATTCCAGTTACTAGGCTATTATGTTTCATTAAAGTGTTCATGGCCATTTCGCGGTTTGAAGCATCGTATCCATCTATATCACTTAATTTAGACAAATTCTCTTTGAACCAGTCATACGTATTTACTTTATTGTAAGTAACACATGGACTATAGACGTTAATAATAGAAAAACCTTTATGTTGTATTCCTGCTTCTATTGTCGCAGTCAATTCTTTAATATCCGCTGAAAAACATTGCGCCACAAAACTAGCTCCACTTGTAATCGCCATCTCCATTGGAGATAATGCTTTTTCAATTGATCCTTCCGGTGTTGACGATGTGATAAACCCATCCTCTGAACGCGGTGATGTCTGACCTTTTGTCAAGCCGTAAATTTGATTATCCATAACAATATAGGTTATATCCATATTGCGCCGCATCGCATGAATTGTATGTCCAATCCCGATCGCAAAACCATCGCCATCTCCCCCAGCCGCAACGACAGTAAGATCACGATTCCCCATCTTTACTCCTTGAGCAATCGGTAGCGCCCTCCCGTGAATTCCATGTAGACCGTAGGATCTAATATAGCCTGAAATACGACCAGAACAGCCAATTCCAGAGATAACCGCCAGATCTTCTGGAGAAAGATTCAGATTAGCTGCACCACGCTGGATCGCTGCTTGTACAGAGAAATCTCCACAGCCTGGACACCAATTTGGTTTCACACCATTTCTAAAATCTTTAATTGTTGATGTAGACATGTTCTAACAACTCCTTGCCCGCGTCGTAAATATGGTGTGGTTGGAATGGATCACCATCATATTTCAATATGCTTTGAATTTTATTGACATGACCAACATTCATTTTTATAATATTGGCAAGTTGCCCCGTCGCATTGCTTTCTGCAACAAGTACATAATCTGCCCCGTCTATATAAGGCTTAATAGCTGCCGCCGGGAATGGGTGAATGAGTCGAATTTGCAAGTGATTTACGTTCAATCCATCTTCTCTCAGACGGTGAACAGCTTCTTCAATAGCACCACGCGTTGCATTAAATCCAATTAGTAAAAGATCTGTTTTTGTTGTTGGAACATTCACTGTGATTGGATTTGGGAATCGTTCTGTCAAGTTGGATAATTTACGCATTCTCTTATCCATTTGTTGTTTACGATTACTTGCAGTTTCATTTGGTCTACCTGCTTCGTCATGCTCGACACCAGTTACATGATGAATGCCACCTTTCACCCCTGGGATCACACGTGGAGAGACACCATCTCCTGTTACTTCGTAGCGTTTAAAATAATCCTTTTCATCCGTTTGTTCAATGTCACTAGTAATTAACTTACCTCGTCGAATGTGTACTTTATCAAAATCAAAAGTTTCTACGGTTTGTTTTGCTAACGAAAGTTGTAAATCGGTTAATAAAATAACAGGGCACTGGTATTCATCTGCAATATTAAATGCTTCTATCGTATCGTAAAAAGCTTCATCAGCTGTACTTGGCGCAATGACAACCTTCGGGATTTCTCCATGATTCCCATAGATTATCGCCATTAAATCCGACTGTTCTTGCTTTGTTGGTAATCCTGTAGATGGCCCACCACGCTGTGTATCAACAACCACAAGAGGGGTTTCCGTCATGCCGGAAAGGCCAATCGCTTCCATCATTAAGGATAATCCAGGACCAGATGATGCAGTGAAAGAACGAGCACCCGCATAGTTAGAACCGATTGCCATCGTCACAGCAGCAATTTCATCTTCTGTTTGAATGACTGTTCCACCCACTCTTGGTAACTTTTTAATTAAATACTCCATAATGTCTGAGGCTGGTGTAATTGGGTAAGCAGGCATAAAACGAACCCCTGCTGTCAAAGCCCCAAGCGCAATCGCATCATTACCAATCAGAAACATCCGTTTATGAGTATTTTCAGCCTTTGCAAGATATAAAGTTGAGGCTTTTTCTCCAAGGCTTTTTTGCATATACATATACCCTTCTTGGATAGCCTTCATATTTTTCTGAACCATATCTCCGCCTTTTCTATTAAATATCTCTTCGATAACAACAGAGAAATCCTCAACCTCCAAATTCATAACGGCACAAGTAGCACCGATCGCTACCATATTTTTCATCAAAGAAGTGCCGAGGTCGGAAGCGATATCAGTAAATGGAACAGGATATATTTCAGCCTTCGAGTCTTCCGGCTTCACTGGTTTAAATTTCGTATCAGCAATGATAACACCTTTTTCATGTAATTCATGATAGTTTAGATCAATCGTTTCTTGATCGAATGCAAGAAGTATGTCTAAATTATCGGCAACTGCCTGGACTTTTTCAGTACTAACGCGAATTTTATTGTTCGTATGACCACCTTTAATTCTAGATGAAAAGTGGCGATATCCATATAAATAAAAACCGAGCCGGTTCAGAGTTTTGGAGAAAATCTCACCCGTACTTTCAATTCCTTCCCCTTGCTGTCCTCCCACTTTCCACGAAAGATCTGTTTTCATGAAATCTGCCCCTTTTAGCACGGTTACTGTTAAAATCATATAAGTTAACATTCAACCGCTGATTTTTGTCGATAAAATTACGATAGATAGCAATTCGGACAGTAAGCCGATAGTTATAGCCAAAATAACTTCAACATATATATTATCGTAAAACTTTATGCAAAGATTGCCGTACTATGTTTCGGTTGTAAACGTACATTCGGGTCAATGTACTGCTTTGCATTACTAACTGCGACCGGTGCCTCACCGAATCCGGTGGCAATCAGTTTTACTTTCCCTTCATACGTTGCAATGTCACCCACAGCATAAATGCCAGGAATGTTCGTTTCCATTTTATTGTTAACGATTATGCAATTTTTCTCAATCTCCAATCCCCAATCTTTAATTGGACCGAGCGCGGAAACGAATCCATAGTTGACGATAAAGTCATCGACATCAATCACTTCACAGTTTTCAGTTTTAGGCTCTTCGATGACGATTTGTTTAATACCACCTTCATCTCCGATCAGTTCAGACGGAACATAAGGGGTTTTGATTTCCACACTGGATTTTTTCAAATTTTCCACGCTATGTTCGTGAGCGCGGAATTTATCGCGTCGATGGATGATGGTAACTTTTTTCGCAATCGGTTCGAGCATCAATGCCCAGTCGACCGCCGAGTCTCCCCCGCCACATACTGCCACTTCTTTATCCGTAAACCTATTTAAGTTGTCAATGAAATAATGAAGGTTTTTCCCTTCGAATTGCTCCGCGCCTTCAATCCCTAAGCGACGAGCTGCAAATGCTCCGTTCCCTGCCGTAATAATGATCGTCTTTGAAAAATGAATTTCTTGATTCGTTTGGAGTTTAAAAATCCCGTCTTCTTGACTTTCCACCGTTTGTACAGCTTGCTCCAAGCAGATTGTCGTTGGGAACATATTCACTTGTTCCTTTAAATTATCGATCAATTCTTGGGCACGGACTTTCGGCAATCCAGCAATATCGTAAATATACTTTTCCGGATAGAGTACTGACAACTGGCCACCTAACTGAGGTAAACTTTCTATAATCTTCACACTAGCTTCCCGCATTCCTCCATAGAATGCAGTAAACAACCCAGCAGGGCCACCTCCAATTATTGTAATGTCGTATACTTTCTCATCGATTTTCATTTTAAATTCCTCACTTTCCTTCGATTGATGTCGATGCACCTCTACCGTTAAGTAAAATATGAAACTATGTAATCAATTACGCCGAGGCGTAATTGCATCCAGATTAAGAACGCAAGTCATCTAGAGTTTGGATGACCTGCTAAACTGGATAATTAAAGCGCTATCATTTTGTCACTTTTAGAGATGAAAGTCTTCTATGGTAGACGCCTCTACATTCTGTGCAAAAATATTTTTTGATTGAAGATCAGTTGATCCATCGATAAATTAGCGGTCTGCCTGCGCAACAATCGCTTCTCTTTCTTTCGCACGCTCAATGCGAATCTTTTCAAGTTCGCTGCCTTCTGGATAAGTCGGTAGTTGTGGTTTTGCCGCACCTAGCATAACAAGCATCATCGCATCTTCTTTTCCATCGTTGCGGATACCACGCTGAATGCCGGGTGGTACGCTGACACAGTCGCGCTTATTCATTTTTATCTCATACTCTTTTCCTTCATACTCCAAAAGGACCGTCATTTCACCTTCCAAAATGAAGAACACTTCTTCTACGTCTGAGTGTAAGTGCAATGGACCAATTGAACCAGCTGGTAAAACCATCGTGCTTAATGTGAAGTTGTTTGCTTCAATTACATTTGAATCTTTGTTTGCTGTTGCACCACGTCCAATATAGCGCATTTGTGCACGGCGATATCTCGGATCTAATTCTTCTTGGAACTTTAAAACGTTCCAGTCCAACTTTCTATCTCCCAATCTCGCAATATATTTCTTTTCAAAATCCTCTACTGTTGTGAACTCCATGTTTTCTTCCTCCCTATTTTAGACCTCTTGACGAAAACGCTTATTCAAAGAAGTCTCCTGTTTTATATAGAAAACAATGTTTCTATATGGTCATATCATACTTCTAAATAAATTCATTGTCAACACAAAATTTCAAATCTTCTAATAATTAACTTGGTGATTAATGAGATGCTATGAAAAGATCGAACATTATCCGAAGATTGTGTGACGGCATTTGTGGCTGGTGAATCCGTTTGAAACCGCAGTTATTCACTTGGATGGAGGATGTACATCTCGTGCTGCTCGATCCGATAAATCAGATGTGGTGAAAGGACTCGACCAAGGTGCGGATGATTATATTACGAAACCATTTGACGAACGCGAACTCACAGCAAGAGTACGTGTGGCATTACGACGTACAGAGGAAGAAAATCAACCAAAGACTATTCAAGAAGGCCCATTTCCTCTTGACTTGGAATCCTATTCCATCCTATATGACACGCATGAAGTACGTCTAACGTTAAAGAAATTCTATATCATAGAAGCGATGATGAACCGGCCAAATCGAACGTTCACACGGGAAGACTTGCTTCAAGTAGCTTGGGAATACGACACGTTTACAGAAGTCCGGACAGTCGATTCTCATATTCGAAATCTACGGGATAAGTTGAGGAAATCCAATTTTCCTATCGAAGAGATTTTGTTGACGGTTTGGGGGATCGGCTATAAGTGGAGATAACGAGAGCTTTTCAATTTATAGTTATCGATCATAACTTTTATGCTGCATATCGCGCAATAAAGATAGAAAAGGCTACTTCCACGAATGGAGAGTAGCCTTTTGTTATTGATCTGTGCCGAGGATAGACCGAGGTGTTTTTCTTAATTACGTAAAATAACATACACTAGATACACGACGTATGTTACAGCTAGCATCAAACCTTCACGCTTACCAATTTTGAAGCCAGTTCTAGCAAATAGCAACAATACTAAGGTCAATACAAGCATAATGACAACGTCACTAAATACTTTATCGTTCACCGCGATCGGCGTAATGACAGAGGAAGCCCCGAGAACAAACAGGATATTGAAAATATTGCTTCCGACGATGTTCCCCAAAGCGATTTCACTTTCTTTTTTCAAAGCCGCTGAAATCGACGTAACCAATTCAGGTAGAGATGTACCGATGGCGATGATAGTAAGGCCGACCAATGCTTCACTCATGCCAAGAGAATAAGCGATCTTCGTAGCATGATCGACAACCAAATCTCCGCCGAAAATAATCGCTGCGAGCCCGACCAAGGTAATTAGTATATTCTTTCCCCATTTCACGTTCTCAGTAGCTTGTGTAAATGTGGAATTTTGACGGCTTCGAAGGCCGAGTTCAATCACATAGTACATAAAGATCGAAAGGAATAGCAGGAAAATGATTCCATCGCCGCGCGTGAGCACATTGCTGCTGAAGCCTTGAAGTGCCATATCACTCATCAACACCAACATGACAATACCTGCCAGTAAAGTGAACGGAATTTCTTTCCGAATGGTTTCGCTCTGTACTTTCAATGGAAATAGGAATGCTGCTATTCCGACCACGATGGTGATGTTGAAAATATTACTTCCCACTACGTTCCCCACTGCGACGTCTGCATTTCCACCCATCGCCGCAATAATACTGACCGTCGCTTCTGGTGAGCTAGTTCCGAGCGCTACAATGGTTAGCCCGATCAAAATAGGGGGAATTTGCAGTAGCCTTGCAATATTTGAAGAGCCATCTACGAAATAATCGGCTCCTTTTATTAATAATATAAATCCAATTATTAATAAAATATAGGACATTTATTGATTACCTCCTCCAAGGGAATGAAATTTCTAGTCGATAAAATATTTTGTCCAATTACTGCACATATGATGCGACTTGTTACATTCACAATGACCCATAACACCATAGGAATTTGATTTTATATACCCATAGGTTTCATTGTTCTCAATCGCTAATATTTTATACGACGTTAGCTCCACTACAACGATCTTTCCTTCTTTGTTTATTCACTTTTGATTATCTCACGTCATCACTGCTAATGCATCCTTCAAGTCATACAAAGATATTCATTTCTCATTAGAATCTACTTTTTTGAGTGTTATGGAAATCAAAAGTATACTAACTCTTTAAAAACAGCTAATTATATGGTAGACTATTCCTGTTCACACAATTAAATACTATAACTAGGGGTGTCCAACGTTATTGGACTGAGATGGAATGATAGTATACGCATTCCGGACTCTTTGGACCTGATCTGGCTCGTACCAGCGTAGGGAAGTTTTCATTTTATCAGCGACGCGTATTTTTGCGCTTTGAAGACCAGGTCCTATCTACGGAACTGGTCTTTTTTGTTGCCGATTCCCTTTACTTGAATCGAGTCATGGTCAAACCTCAAAAGGAGACGATGACAAAATGCAAGAGAAGAAAGAAGAAATTCATATCCATGAATGCTTTCCGGCAAGTCGAAAGATTTATGTACGAGGTAGTCGTCCAGACATACTCGTACCGATGCGCGAAATTGAGCTATCATCCACTGTAACTGATCAAGGCGAAATACCGAATGAACCTTTTCGTGTCTACGATACAAGCGGTAAATATACGGAAGCTGGTTATACAGTTGATATTAAAAAAGGACTTCCGAATATCAAGAAGAACTGGATAGTAGAACGAAATGACGTGGAAGAATATGAAGGCAGACAAGTGAAGCCGCGGGATAACGGGTATCGTTCCATGGAACAAATGCAAAACGACACAGAATTTCCATTGTTGAAACGCAAACCATTACGAGCAAAAAGTGGCAAGAATGTTACACAAATGCATTATGCACGCAAAGGAATTATAACACCTGAGATGGAGTTCGTTGCTATTCGTGAAAATGTAACGCCTGAACTTGTACGGGAGGAAGTTGCGCGAGGCCGAGCCATTATTCCGTCGAATATTAACCACCCAGAAGTGGAACCGATGATTATCGGCAGTAAATTCCATGTGAAAATTAATGCGAATATCGGTAATTCTGCTGTCTCCTCATCCATTGCTGAAGAAGTGGAAAAGATGACCTGGGCTACACGTTGGGGTGCAGATAATATCATGGATTTATCAACTGGAAAGAACATTCACACAACACGTGAATGGATTATCCGCAACTCGCCTGTCCCAGTGGGAACGGTTCCGTTATATCAAGCGTTGGAAAAAGTTAACGGCAAAGTGGAGGATCTCTCATGGGAAGTATTCCGTGACACGTTGATTGAACAGGCAGAGCAAGGTGTCAGTTACTTTACCATTCATGCGGGTGTTCTACTTCGTTATATTCCCATGACGATTAATCGTGTGACTGGCATTGTCTCACGAGGTGGTTCTATTATGGCCCAGTGGTGTATGTTGCATCATACAGAAAGTTTCCTGTACACACACTTTGAAGATATATGTGAAATTATGAAACAATACGATATTGCTTTTTCGTTAGGAGACGGATTACGTCCAGGCTCTATCGCGGATGCCAATGACGAGGCCCAATTCGCTGAACTTGAAACACTTGGAGAACTAACGAAAATTGCTTGGTCCCATGATGTACAAGTCATGGTAGAAGGTCCTGGACATGTGCCAATGCATTTAATCAAGGAGAACATGGATAAGCAAATGGAGATTTGTCAAGAAGCCCCTTTCTATACACTGGGTCCTTTGACGACAGATATTGCTCCTGCTTATGACCATATCACTTCTGCCATTGGTGCGGCTATGATCGGTTGGTTCGGGACCGCGATGTTATGTTATGTAACGCCTAAAGAGCATCTCGGTCTACCAAATAAAGAGGATGTGCGTGAAGGCGTCATCACGTATAAAATTGCAGCACATGCAGCTGATTTGGCAAAAGGTCATCCCGAAGCATACAAACGGGACGATGCATTATCAAAAGCCCGTTTTGAATTCCGTTGGAGAGATCAATTTAATTTAAGTTTAGATCCCGAACGCGCGATGGAATATCATGATGAAACATTGCCGGCCGAAGGAGCAAAGATCGCCCACTTCTGTTCGATGTGTGGGCCGAAGTTTTGCAGTATGCGAATTTCACACGACATTAGAAAATATGCGGATGAAAACAGTTTAGAAGAGAAGCTTGCAATAGAAAATGGCATGAAAGAGAAAGCTAAAGAATTCAAAAAATCCGGTGCTGAAATCTATCTTTAATAAGGAGTGAATGGAGTAATGACAACTGAACAGTTAATTCAGCAGATTACTGTAAAACGTCGAAACCTACATCAATTAGAAGAACAATTGGCACTCTTGCAAGCACAGTGTATACACGAATATACCGAAACCTTCACCTATAGGAAATGCTTGAAATGCTTGAAAATAGAGAGTGTTCATTATTAATAGATGTTCTGCCATTCAAAAAGAGCCTTTGTGCTCTTTGTGTCTCCTAGAAAAATTGTTAGTAAAATAAAAAACAACAAAACCCACCTCGCCACTTTGTAATGTGGATCGAGGTGGGTCATTTTTTGACGGGGATTTAAATTGATTTCTTTAGAAATTCAAAGTGTTGTACGCTGATTATACGATTGAAGGTATCCGGATTATTGAACTTATTAATTTTTAATCAAATTCTTCATATTCGTTCGGATGCTGCCCTTCTATTCTTCCCGCTTCGCCTTTATCTAAAGAGTCAATTTGTCGAATATCTTCTTCTGTCAATTCAAAATCGAATACATCAAGGTTTGCTTTTTGATGGTCGTAAGTAGATGATTTCACGACTGTTAAGACTTCATTCTGTAAGTTCCAACGAATAATAATTTGCGCGGGTTCTTTATTGTATTTTTTCGCGATAGATACAATCGTTTCATTTTCTAACACGTCGTTTAATTCGCGCCCTAAAGGACTCCATGCCTCCGTTACAATGCCGCGGCTTTTATTGTATTCCACTAGTTCGTTATTAGTAAAATACGGATGGCGTTCAATTTGATTGGTAGCCGGCGTTACACCAGTTGTGTCAATGATACGCTCCAGATGTTCTGGTAAGAAATTAGATACACCTATTGTCTTAATCAGTCCGAACTTCTGCGCATCGACTAACGCTTGCCACGCTTCTACGTATCGATCTTGTTTTGGAAGTGGCCAATGAATCAAGTACTTATCAAAGTAGTCGATTCCGATACGATACAGTGACTCTTGAATCATCAGAATCGCTCGTTCGTAATCATGTGAAGCACCAGGAAGTTTGGAACTGATCATCAATTCTTCTCTAGGTACAGATGATCGCCGAATAGCTTCCCCTACCATTCCTTCATTATTATAATTCGTTGATGTGTCAATCAGTCTGTATCCCGCTTCGATCGCTGTTAACGTACTGACCACACCTTGCGCACCTTTTACTTTCACGGTTCCAAAACCAATTGAAGGAAGGCTCGTTCCATCATTCAATCGCATCGATTGTACATTCATTTGATCCATTTTTATCTACTCCTTTTTACTAGGGAAACTCTTCTATTGGCAAAACACGCATTCATCGGACGTATCTTCTACTCGCCTATTCCATGTAATTTCCCTTGCTGAAAGTTAACTAAACATTCTTCTCTGTTTAGAATGTAAAAAGCACCTGTGACTGCAATGAACATGAATGGCTGAACATCCACATTCGTTACCGACACAGGTGCACTTTTTGTTTTTCCTTAAACAATCGATCTAGCATAAAAAGAGTAGCAAACAAAACCGTCTTTTGTTTATTCGAAAAGTATATAGAGAATAATAGTAACGTCACTATAGTCTTAATACCTTACTCACGCTTCTCTATCTTCTATCTATAGCTTATAACTTAAGTACAAAGCTATGTATTCATTAGTTCAAGGGAAAGCGATCCCTCACAACCTACTTATTTATTCAATTTTATCATCCATACGAGCAAATCTTGCAGAACCGTTGTGTGGAGAGTGTAGTAAATGTACTGCCCTTTTTTCTCTGAACTGACAAGACCCGCATTACGCAGGATGTTTAAATGATTGGAAATGCTAGGCTTACTCATCTCGAATTCTTCATGTATTTCACTGGCAGTTAAAGAACCTTTTTCACTGAGTAGAGTTAGTATTTGTCTTCTCGTTTCATCATTTAATGCTTTAAAAACTTCATTCAAATTGAGTCTCTCCTTCCGTTTAAAGTATTTAGTTGTTTGTCTAATTAGTTATTCATCTAATTATATACTACTTGAAGTGATTAAAAAAGCACCTGTTTTGAAAACAACTTTGAATGGTTAAACACTCATGTTTGTTTTCACGCAGGCACTTCAGGTTTATACGTTTGACGGCCTCATACTCTCTTTTAATTTGTCATGGTATTTCACCGGAATTCATACGATCCTGTCTCACTAAGTGTTCAGCAATGTTTGCCCCAATAAAGAAAGCTGGCGCCGACGTATTGCCATCCGAAACAAACGGTGCAATGGAATCATCCGCAACGATCAAATCTTTTACACCGTATACTTCACCGGCAGCATTCACCACACCATTTTCTTCATTTGGTGCCATTCGTAGCGTGCCTTGTATATGATGTGTTGGACCTACGTTTTCCTGAATGAACTTTTCCAGTTTGTTTTCGTCATGAATGGTTTCCAGTGATGGTGTAACGAGTTGATAGTGCGAATCTATTTTTGATAGTTCTGTTGCAATATTTTTAATGTAAACTCTGTAAATGTTTTTTATAGTTTCTAGGTCGGAGCGTTTATTCAAAAAGTCCGCATCGGCAAGTACAATCTTTAATGGATCCCCATTTTGGATTTTGACAGATCCTTGGCTCTTTGGTTCCAATAAAATAATGACGATGCTTAACATTCCGCCAGTACCGATTTGACCAATTAGTTGCACCCCACGACGGTTGGGGTCAGCACCGGGTGTTGGATCTGGTAAGAAGGCTCCACCCGTATACAGCGCATAGGGATCAGCATCCGGAAGTGCTTTGTCATTCGGATTCGTTGTAAAGGTGGTCGTGTTAACTGGATGGGTAGTCATGTTCATTCCCACATTCGCGTTATGATGAACGACGGGAATACCGGCTTTATTAAGTGAATCCGACGGTCCGATTCCAGAAAGCAGTAAAAGTTGAGGGCTATTTATTCCTGCCGACAAAATGACTTTTTTACGAGCATATGCGTAATAACATCTTCCTTCCTTAAGAAATTCAACACCTATTGCCCGCCTTTCATTATCAAAAATCACACGCTGAACCGTTGAATTAACAGATACTACTAATCTTCTTCCATTTACTCCTTCACCGTTTTCATTCACTACATCCGATGAAAGAAACGCTGTATCCGCACTTTCCCGTTGGCCATAGGGGGTCTGGTAAAGTTGCCACCTCGTAAAAGGGCCAAGTGGTGTGTTGGGATCGTTATAATCTAAAATTCTTTTGAAACCAGTGGCTTTTTCCATCGCCCTAACTAATTTTTCAGCCATGGTAGTTGGATTAGCAGGAGCCTGCCTGATATCCAACTGCCCGTTATATCCTCTCGCATTTGGATTTTCCGTTTGGCCATTGTAGTTTTCTAGTTTTGAAAATTGATAGGTCTCTTGTTCAGGTGACCAAAGTGGACCTAGGAGGTTTTCCCATTGTTTCATATTCGCCTGTGATGGCCTTACATACTGGTTATTGTTAATGGAGGTTCCGCCACCCAATGTTCGCCCTCCCGTCCAGTCAAATGACCTTCCCATTACGTTTTTCTGAGGGACACTTTTTCCTTGCCAGAAGTATCGCGGGAAAAAGTCGTCAGTGAGAATAGATGGCAATGCAAACAAAGAATCTCTAATCGGTTGCTCTTTACTGTTATTATCTTCCGCTTCTAAAACTAGCACGGAATTTTGTTTAGTATCCGTTAGTTTTCTTGCAATAGTAGCACCCGCCGGACCCGTTCCAACTACGATATAGTCAAACGTTGATTGATTATTGGCGTCTCTATTCATTTCAATCCCCCTAAGTGATTTTCAAGCAGTATATCCTATGGCATGGAAAGTTGGATTATGAAGTTCATAGAGACTAACGTATGGATCGCAGTGGAAGTCCTAAATATAGTTTGGTTCGTTGGTATAGTTGATTTGAGCGAGCTGATAAAATCTTGTCATTAAAAAAAGCACCGCGATATGCGATGCTTTGAATGCTTTGCTAATATGTTAATCAAGTTTATATTACTAAACAACTTTAAAACGTACCGGAACTTCTTTGTACTTATTTCAGCTCACTCAACAGCTCACCTAAATTTTTCACACTGGCTGTTTCATCCGTTACGGTTTGTTCCAATAGCTTCTTCTGTCTGTCGAGCGCATTTGTCAACGTAGTGATTTCCACTGACAAATCCGGCTTTGTTTGTTCTTTTTTCGTTTTCAATGACTGGATTGTATCGAACAGATCTTCATGGTCGACAATTCGGCCAGCCCCCCACATGAGCTGCTCTTTTGGTGCTTTTATGACGTAGTCTGTAAAGTAGTTAAATACTTCCTGATCAAAGTCATACGCGTACCAATTGTTGTCAATTGCATATAAGTATTCATCCAGTGGAGTGGCGATATCGCCTGTAGATAACGCCTCAATGGAAGCGGCTAAGTTTTTCACGTTATTTTGCGCATGTTCATGAGGGAAAATCGGTTCGTCTTCCCATGTCAATCGCACAAATTGATCTTCGGCATATTTATAAGCCGCCAACAAGCCGCTGTTCAACTCACGACTTTCATCGTACAATTTCTTCGCTTGGTCTGCATCCTCTTTTTCAAGTGCTGCCGCATATTCATTATTCATATCCGCAACTTTTTTATTCACTTCTTGCGCACTAGCTATCGCTTGATCGATCTCTTTCGTCAAGTGATCCGACGCCACAGAAGCCTGTTCAAATACATCTGCGTCGATCAAGTCTTTCATCGCTTGCAAACGAGTCGTGAAATCCAATGGCACGATAGCTGTTTGATCATAGTGTATCGTCAATAATCCATAGAGATTTAAGTGAAATTCTAGCGCATCGGCATTGTACGTATCTTCATTATCGAATTGAGAATGATAGTGGGTCTTCATGAATTCACTATCTTGGAAATCATTGCGAAGTGCTGGCACGCCTGCGATACCGAATGAGAAATCATCTGACCACGTACGCAATGGAGAAACGACTGAAATTCCGTCTTTATACACACCGGCAACTGTAGGTACTTCTTTTGCAAACTCCGTCAAATAGTTATTCAACTCGTAGACGGATCGAATTTCATCTTCTGTCGTATGTTCATATGCGGGTAGTTCGAAGTTCAAATTCGCAAATGTCTTACCGACCCACTCGGGATGAATATTGAAGATTTGATTGTAAGCGCCCGTCGACCAGTCGTATCGAGAATTCGACTTACCCCATTCTTCCGCGGCAAGCGCGTTGAAGACCAACGTCTTTTCGGGTTGATAGCCACTGTCGACCATCCCTTTAGCAATTCCGAGCATTAATGCAATTGCTGCATTGTCATCTTGGAACCCAGCAAAATATGAATCATAATGGGCTGACAATAAAATGTAGGAATCAGGATCTTTCCCGACGATTTTCCCATAATAATTATACG
Organism: Sporosarcina sp. P7; assembly: GCF_002743425.1. NCBI lineage: Bacteria > Bacillati > Bacillota > Bacilli > Caryophanales > Caryophanaceae > Sporosarcina > Sporosarcina sp. P7. The sequence goes on from NZ_PDZF01000004.1 coordinate 200,930, forward strand.
TTTCTTGATCTTTTTTCACGGTCGATTTAGCATCAAACTTCACAGTCAGCGTCTCTTGTTCGCTTGCCTCTAATGCTTTCTTCAACTCGACCGCGTCGGTTTGGGACATCGAAAAAGCAGGTGCATCGTCTGGACCGCAAATGTCTTGCGCATTCAACGCATCGGGATCGACTTCTCCGTAGCCCGCTTCTTGCACCGCAATTACTGCAGCTGCCCCTTTAACATGTGCTTGATAGGCAGGATAATTAATCCACCATTCTTCCCTTTGATTGATATCGATTAATACAAGTTTCCCTTTAATGTCCAATCCTTCCAAATCTGCCGCGGTTCCTTTTCCTGCGTAGACTACTTCAAGTTCCTTGACGCCGTTCGTATCAAAGTTCGCTTGATAACCGCCTAGCACCGCAAGATACTCTTTCCCAGCAGTATCTGTAAAGGACAAATCAGCCTTCTCGAACTCCCAACTATCTACGGTAAATGCATCTTTCGTCACTTCAGTCAGTCCGATTTTCTTCATTTCTTCTTCAATTTTCTCCCCAGTCTTTCGTTCCGCTTCCGATCCAGCAGTTCGATAGCCAAGCTTCTCATTGGTTTTATATTCTTCCATTCCTTTAGCGAATTCAAAAGCATATTCCACATCTACTTCTGACAAGTACTTGTCTTTCTCGTCTGACAACGGAATAGTCTTCACGTCTTCGACAGGTTCTTTCTTGTCCTTAGAGGTATCTTCGTTTGGTGTACATGCAACGAGCGATGTGGCAACGAGCATGGACAACGTTAAGTAACTTACCATCTTTTTCATTTATCACAGTTCCTTTCATTTATAGCAATCAATTTATTAAACGATATAGAGTGAGTTTACGCAATAGAAATGTTCGAATTTTGTCGCGAATTCTTTTAATAATTTTCGCTGTACTAGTTTTTTAATAACTGCAAGCAAACAAAATGAGTATTTGTTTGCTTATTCACTTCAATTAGTAAGTGCCCACTCCTATTCAGCTCTTTGAAAGATCTTCTCGCGTAAGTTTCTGTGTAGTATAAATGGAAATATGTATTCTAGATTACGTGGTCACACATATTATTTTTGATCTAATAGCACTACGCACTTAGTTGCGTATCGCTTTCTTACAAACTATGATAACCTCACTCTTGGAAGCAAGTGTTAAGCAATTAAAGTGAATTGAGAGTGATAGTATGTTTGTATTTTTTGCGTTATTTGGTTTACTATTTATAGTGATAGGTATCGTTGGCTTACTTTTTAAAGTACTCGTTAAAAAGCCGAAGAGAAAGTTTGGCATCCTCGCTTTAGTAGGCGTTGCGATGTTCATAGTAGCTGCAGTAATTGTGCCAGACGATATAGAGCCAGAGGTAGAAAAAGCTGAATTGGTGAAGCAGACGCCTATAGATGAACCTTCTGAAACACTGAAGGAAGCACCTGAAAAAGAGTCTGTAGAAGGTATAGAAAAGCCGGAAGAGGAAAGTTCTAAAGAGACTGAAGAAAAACCGGTTCCAGTCGTGGTACCACCGAAAAATGATTCTTCAAACGTAACTCCTGAAAAACTAAAAGACTCCACAGAGACAAGCGGTACTACTGCGAGAATCCCTGTAGAGTTAGTGAAAGTTATAGACGGCGATACAATTAAAATAATATATAACGGCAAAGAGCAAAACGTTCGATACTTGTTAATCGACACACTTGAAACCAATCATCCTAGGCTAGGGAAGCAACCGTTCGGGGATGAAGCCAAAGCTAAAAATAAAGAACTGCTCGAGAGCGGTACACTAGAAATCGAATTCGATATCGGTGAACGCTTTGATAAGTACGACCGTTTACTGGCCTATGTATATGTCGACGGAAAAAACATTCAAAAAATCTTGTTGATTGAAGGTTTGGCTCGTGTAGCGTACGTCTATCCACCAAATACTCGATACGTTGATCCTTACGAGAAAGCACAAGCGATCGCTAAAGAAAAGCAGTTGGGTATTTGGTCAGTTGAAGATTATGCTACGGACACAGGCTTTAACGCGCAAGTGGTAAAAGAGAAACCTGCACAACCGGCATCTGAAAAACCTGCTCCAGCACCTGCAGCCAAGCCAACACCACCTGTCCAAAACACGGAATGGTTTCAAAATTGTACAGAACTAAGGAAAACGTATCCTAACGGTGTGCCGATCAGTCATCCCGCTTATCAACCTAAAATGGATCGTGATAAAGATGGATTTGCTTGCGAACGATAAAATAATGGCTATTTAGTAAATGAGATTCAAAAACCGCGTGAAGTCAAGTTTTCTAACTTGATTTCACGCGGTTTTAATGTTGCTAAATTATTTTTTGATCCATTTCGACTCTACTGGTATTCCTGCATCGGCGAATAGATTATATACGGGACATCTTCTTTCCACTTCAGCTTTCAATTGCTCGATTGCTTCATCTGATTCATTCGTAGTAATTTCGCAAACAAAACGGACTTTTTGGAAATGTGTTTTTACACCTTCTTCTCCCATCAAACCTCTAGCATCCACGATACCTGTCGTATCAAAATGAATTGCTGAAAAAGCAAAGTCTTGTTCGTTCGCAATTAATGGAATCATAACTGCCTTACAGCCATTCAATGCCGCTGCGATAAATTCAAGTGGATTCGCCCCAGTATCGGTGCCGCCTAAATGAACAGGCTCATCCATCGGAAATCCTTCAAATTCACGGATTGTATGCGTAGAACGAACCCCTTCCTCCCATTTCGCAGTAGCAGCAATCTTTACTAACGCATTGTTTGTCGTTGACATACGTAACAACCCCTTTTCAATTCTTAGTATTATAATATGTATTGTATCATATAAACTGCTCGAATATAATGGGGCATGGAAATTATTATGCGAATTCATAGAAAGTTTCAAGTAATAAAATTATCATACACGCTCAATTGGTCACTTGTCATGCCAATTTTATTCGCTTAATAAATTATGAACACACAAAACTAAGAATGGATATTATTGAATCCTTCATGTATTGAACCTTACTCCATAACCTTTACTGCCCATAAAAAATAAGATAATATTTAGCCACTACGAGAGCTAGATATTACCTCGGAAATATACTTATTGTAGAAGGAGTGGATAGTTAAATGTCTTAAGAATTTTTCATTACGTACACATTAATTTCTAGACAGTTTACATAATATGATTATTTTGCTTTTATATCATGGAAAATACTTGTTATGACTACACCGAGGAAAAAAAACATATTGAAGACGGTCCGCTAAGGATTCAATTGCCAGTTTGAGCGCGGTTACACGACGCTCATTCAACGTTTTTTGAGGACTACCATCCTTCGCTTTTGCTAATTGCTTTTCAATAGATGGAATGATGCTTTGTAGAATATCCTTAGATTGTAAAATTTCTTCTTTAGAATAAAAGAAATCTATATTCGTCCACACTTCTTTTACGCTTTCCAATCCCACTTTTATCGCATCGCGTCTTTTTTCAACAAGTGTTGTATTGGAGCCTTTTTCCGTCATACTCTTATACGCATTTGAAAGTTTAGTATGAGTGGACTCTAGAGATTTAATGGTCAATTCTTGAACTTCTGGGCTAACCGTTCGCATACATGCTCCTCACCTTTCAAATTATGTCGTCCAAACTGAAACAGCTATTCTACACATCAAAAAAGCACCTATGCATGAAACTTTTACGAATGTTACCACTTTCTCGTTCATTTCATACATACGCACTTTTAAAATCAGTACGGCCTTATTTACGCCAAAACGTTGTACAATTTATTTTATCTTGCATATTAAATTCAATTAATTTTTCCATCAAGCCGTAATCAACTGGCTCATTCCACTTGATTCTAAACAAGCCACTTGTAGCGCTATAGCCCGCTTCCGCAATTTCATCCGCAAAACGTGTAATTCCCGCTGGTTCAGGCGAAATACTCATATGATGCTTTGCGGTAGAAATACCAATAATAAATGTGCCGTGGTCGGAAAACATCGGTGTATTCCACTTCATTTGCGGTTCCAAATTCGGGAATGTAGTAGTAACCCAAGCCAACACTTCCTCTATACGTTGTCGATGTTCCGGGGAATCGATCCCCGCTATGTATTGCTTGAATAGTTCCATGAGGTGACCTCCTAAAAATGATTTATTACTCATTAGATTATCTATAGATGTAGTATACCATGATGAAGGTACCAGGTCCCGACACAATTCAGAATAGTGTCGGGACCTGGTACCTTAAACGAAATGTATATTTCTTCCCATCTTGTCCAGTTACGATTAGCTGTGTGTCAGTAACCGACATATGTTTCCCTTGAATGCTCGATACTTTACTCACCTTCTTATCAAGCAAACTATATTTATACACACCAGTTTTATTAAAGTAATACATCGTTGAATGATCAAACAACACAGATGCATTGTTTTGGTTTTCTTTCAGGATAAATGTTTTTTCTGTTGGATCTTGATAGAAAAGGATTCTCGCATCAAAATCACGTTCTTTTTTTCTATCTGATCCATCCATAGCTACGGAGTGTAGTGTCAATTTACTATCTTTCGGTATGTTAGGCGTTAGGTAATAGTCTCTCTTTGTTGCTTCGTTTGTATAAAAAATGCGGTCATTCCAAATAAATAAATTTCGCATAGTTTCACCGGAAAGAGACGCCATAATGAGAGAATCTCCCGCTCCCGTAATACGTTGAGTTTGTGTTCGAATGACACCATACTTACTTGGCAAATCTGAAGCCTGGCTAATTGCACTTAAATATGGGATAAACACTTCATCATTGTAGACAATCAAATCAAACCAGTCTTCCATGTAACTAATCCATAACCCATCATTAGATTCGAAATCTTGCTTACTCAAGATCATTTCATCTTTACCCGTTTTCAAATCTTTTTTCATCAATCCATTATTTATACTGTAAGAAAAACCATTCTGCTCAACCGTTTTTCCTTTTTGACTGACATATGAATGATATTTTCCAAGTTTCATCGAATCATCTAGCGCTCTTGCCAGAAAAGCAGAGAACTGCGCACGAGTCACCGATTGAGATGGCATATACTTGCCTTCCGATCCGCCTGCAATGCGTTGTTTGGCAATCCCGTTAATGTCCGCATACGCCCAGTGCGCTGGAACCACATCGACAAATGTAGGCTGCTTATCGAACGGTATATCGAATGAACGACGTAAAATTGCTGCCATTTGCGCTCGTGATGTCTCTTCGCCTGGCCGCATTAATCCATTATCCCCGCGAAGAATTCCTTTTTCATTCACCGTCGCAAGAATTTTATAATACGATGACTTCTTTGAAACGTCTTTAAACACCACTTTAGGATTTTCCACGAGTGGAATCTTCAAAGCTTTAATGAGCATGGCAGATGCTTGTGCACGGGTGATTGGTTCATTTGGTTTAAATGTTCCGTCTGGGTATCCACCAATAATATTGCGTTCATATAAATACTTGATCTCCTTTTGCGCCCAATGCCCATGCATGTCCGTAAACTCAGTCGCATGTGCTTGAAACGGTATCACTGCAACTATAAGCAGTAATGCGATGAACGAAGCTGTAATTTTTCTCTTCAATTGTTTCTCTCCTTTATTCGTAATACGCGCTGTGTACTTGTATCACGTACGCACCGTACAGACGGTAATATTTAGAAAAGGTTTCAAAAAAAGATATTTTGAAATTCATTACTCGTAAGCTCCACAGTGGCAGGACTTGTTTTGTTACCAAAGAGCGCTGAAAATGCCGCGTTATCTCCATTGATCGGCATGCTATTCATCCAATTCGTCTACTATAAAATAGGTGTAAATGAAAAACACCTGCAGGTACGTTAACTCGCTTTTTCAGTTTCTAGTCTCAATATGTTTTACAACCCATTTTCAAAAATCAAGTTCAGTTGGCGTCTAACATCTTTGTCGTCTTCACTTTATAATACAACATATGTGTAGTCGGCGCTTTCACGTCTACCGTATAGCGCGCTTCTTTTCCGTTCGTAAAGCGGACTGTCGCGATGAAGTTGCCCGGCTTGTTGACACGAATAAACACATCCGGCGAATCGGTATACCCTTCAAACGGCATGTTGCTGGACAGGACTTCCCCGTTCGTCCGCACGAAATGAATGTTTTCAACCTTTTCATCCACCGCCAGTTTCAGTCGCGCTCGTGTCTTCAATATATCGCTCGCGTATACTAACTTCGCCTTCAATTTGCCGTCGACTTTCTTCACATCCACATAGTATTTATGATAGTAGCGTTTGATATTTTGATTTTCCATACCGTAATTACCGCCTAGCTGCAACGTTCCTCTTCCTTCTTTCAATGGTGTCACTTGCACGCGATCACCGGTATATCCTGACGGTGTCTGTCTGCCTTTAATAATGGCTGCATAATACACCTCCGAGTTAACCGCAAATTCATCCGTGTCCTCATCAGTCATTATTTCCGAGAAACGCAGCATCGGACCCCATGTTTCTAAGGAATACGTCTCAGGTTGGACACGCTCCGTTAGTTGCATCAACTTCGCTGCTTGTCCTCTCGTCACCCATTCATTGATGCCAAATCTATCGGATGTTACGCCTGTCGTAATGCCGAGTTTGTGCAGAATTAAGACATTCGCGCCATGCGACGTGTTGGGCTTGACGTAATGGAATGGATTTTCTTCCGCGTTAAAAGCAAAGCGCGGCAAATCGAACGCTTTCACCAGAATGGAAGCCAATTGTCCTCGTTTGACGGGATCATTCGGCCCGAAACGTCCGTCTTCATAGCCCCCAATCACTTCGAGCTCCGCAAGTTTGGCAATGGCATTATGATAGCCATTCGCTTTCGAGACGTCCTTGAATCCAGGATCCTTCACCATGTAATCAGGATTCAGTTTCATTAACTTCGCAATAATTGCCGCTGCCTGTCCGCGCGTGATTGGATTACCCGGCTTAAATAAGCTGTTCGCATATCCCGTAATAATATGGCGTTCGGCCAATTCATTGACCGCCTCCGCAAAGTGCTTGGTTTCGGGAACATCCGTAAACTTTTGGTTGCTTGCAGCCATACTCGATAATGGCAGGCTGAGGGCAAGAGCCACCGTGCCAAATGTTATCCAAATCTTTTTCATCGTGTTCCTTCCTTTCTATTATATAATCATAGATCAACGTACAGACGGGGAAATCTGAAAATAGTTTCATTATATTTATAATATATTTGTAGCCAAAAGCAAGTTTATTCGCAATCATAAAAAAGTGCCATACTTTTATCATCTCAAGAAAGTTTGATATGATGTAGTTATCACTACTGAAGAAAGGACGGATGAAATATAGTGCAATGGATTTCGGACCAATTGACACTTAACGGTACGCCGCTTGAGCAAATCAGCCAAGTTCAGACGCTCTTCGCCCAGCAATTCGCATTTGAAAATCTGGACGTGCTACTGGCGAATGAAGAACCTATTACCGAGCGATGTCTTCAAAATAAAATGATTAGACACGGACGCGGTGGTTTGTGCTACGAGCTGAATGGTCTGCTGTATATCGTTCTCAGAGATTTAGGTTTTCCCGTATACCTCGCAGCAGCCACTATCTGGGCACCGCCACCACGCGATCACTATGTCCTCGATCGTACACATGTCGTGAATTTGCTCGAATACGAAGATACACTATACCTAATCGACAGTGGTTTCGGCAGCAACCTCGTCATGCAACCCGTTGCACTGGATGGCGATCCTGTCACTTCGCCTGCTGGTACATTCCGGTTGCGGAGCGAAGCGACCGAAAAAGGCACATTGGTATTTGAACAACTGACGGACAATGGCTGGGAACGTCGCTATGGTCTCTATCCCGACGTAATCGACTGGACACACTTGGACCACGTCAAACAACAGATCCACCACAGCCCCGAATCTTCATTCAACAAAGAGTTGCTCATCGCCAAAGTAACAAACGACGGCACGTACTCGATTAATGAAGATCGTTACCGTCGCAAGTGTAATGGCAACGAAGAAACTCTGCCGTTCCAAGATCACGATGAATTACTCGAACAGGTCAGACTGCATGCAGCTCCGGCTGTTTATGAAGCGACTGTTAAGTATATAAACCAGCTAAAAACCTCCTGCGACTAATTTTGGTCGCAGGAGGTTTTTGTGTGTAAAATAGTGCCAAGTCCCAACACTAGTCTGATTGTCCCTTATATACAGATATTTTCTGGATCATCATAGTGTCGGTACCTGGTACCCAAATTCAGTGTTTCTCCGAAATTCAAGGATTCTTTGATAATCTTCTATGACGTCTATTTCTGACCAAAACATACCGTTAACGTCTACAACATTTATAGTTATCTCATTTATAAATGAATATAAAACGTTTTCCCACCAAAAATTGTGATTTTGCTCTTTTATTAGTTCATCCAGTCTCTCTACAAACTTCCCCAAAAATATTTTCTTGATTTTTGCTATGCCGACATATTCTCCACTATATACTTTTAATTCTTTACCATGCCCGATTAGCCGATTATCATTACAATAGAAAAGATAATCTAGTTTACTAGTTGAATCCATTAGTAAAGTTTGTTCATGCCTAGAGCTTAGTAGTTTGTCTAACATAATCTGCTCAAAGTATACATCTGCATTCGCTATGATAATATCTTCATCTTTAAATTCGTTTCTCGAAAACCATAAAGAGGCTATACTGTTTGTAACACTATAAAATGGATTGAAATAATATGTAACATCGAGATCGCATAAAAGATCCTTAATAATATCCGCTTTATATCCAACAACAATTGTAACTTCAATTTTATTTCGTTGGAATAATTCAACAGTATGACGGATTAATGAACTCCCTCTTATATCAAGTGAACATTTGGGTACATCGCCAATATACTCGCTAATTCTTGTTCCTCTTCCAGCAGCCAATAATATAGCTTTCAAATATAACCCTCTCCTTATGAAATGGTTTTTAAATTTTTCTTTATTTCATCTAGTAGATATTGGTTATTTTCGATAGTAATAGCACCGAGATGTCCGACTCTGAATATCTTACAACTTAATTCTCCTCCGTTAGGCATTACATATATATCACTATTCATCTTAAGCGATTGAACAACTGATTCAGGACTTATTGATCCAAGTGGACGTAAAGCTGTTAATGCGTTTGAAGGATTTTTCGCTGGAATTTCAAAAGGCAACTTGATAATTTCATTTCTAAAATGAACTGCTAGTTCTCTAGTTTCTTGAATGATTTTTGTCACACTCTTTTTATCAACATACTTCAATTTTTTATTCAATTGTAACAAATTACTTACGGCTGGAGTATAGGGAGTCTGACCTCTTTTACCGTCAGACAAGTATTTGTTGAAGTTGAAGTATACGCTTTTAAAGGAAATTTCTCTCACACGATCTTGTGATTTTTTATCAAGCACCACATAGGACATACCCGGCGGGAGCCCTAATGCTTTCTGAGAGCTTATAATAACTGCATTAGCATTACTTCCTTCCATGTCAAAAGGATCGGCTAAATAGGAACTAATTGCGTCTATCACTAGGAGTAAATGATTTTTTTCACAAAACTCCTTCACCAAGTTTATATCATAAAGTACACCTGTAGAAGTTTCATGTAAATTAATAAGAAGGCCGGTAAAACCTTTTTTACCGTAAGGAATTAAATCTCCATGAGTTAAATCTTCAAAGAAGTTTAATTTAATCTCTTTATAATTTAGACTATGGACTTGGCAAATCTCTGAGAACCTAGAACCAAAAACTCCTCCATTGACAACAAGCAACTTATCTTCTTTATCAAACAAATTTAAAACGGTTGCTTCCATTGCAGCTGTACCTGAGGCAGTTAAAAAAACAACTTTAGAATCTAAAGGAGAGTTCATACTTTGCTTTAACAACTCTTCACTTTCTAATGTTATAGTAGAGAATTCTGCATTCCTAAAGTAAGGCATTTGTTTGGACCCTATTTTCAGCACTTCTTTATCAAGTGTGACAGGACCGACTGTGAAATTTAACAATGTAATTCCTCCCTCTATACATGTGATGTATAACTGCTCTCCCTATCACTTTGGTTGTATTCTACAAGGTTTTAGATGTTTCCCGTTCAACAGCCGCTAATAAGTTATTGGACAACAAACTCATTTCAAGTTTATAAAAAAATCTAGATGAAGGCTATTAACAGCTTTCATCTAGATTTTTGTTTTTTATAAAAGCATGGGGTTCAGGCACAATGCTGAAAAGTGTCAGGATCTAGTACCTGAAACTTTAGAATGTCGGTATCCCGCTGGGCATTTCTTTTATTGTCAATATCTCTCATAATAGCCGTTATCCGACCGCACCACCACAGTACTAAGGCCGTAACTTGACTGAATATCAAACCGGTATTCTTTGTACGTATACATTTCACCGCTCTTCTCATCTCGACCTCTTGCCTCTGACTGGGAGATGAACCGCGCATAAACAGGCTTATAATATGAATAATCACGAATCAAGATTTGCTCCGCTTCATCTTTCGTGAGTTCAAAGTTCCGCTTGCCAATCCGGGTGTACTTCAAATCATGTATTTTCCATTTACCGCTTTCCTTCTTAAATATATAATCAACGAAGAATCCGCCTGATACCGGTCCGTCTGAATCCAGCAAAATCGTGTGAATGGTCAGCGTGTCGTTGCTTGGCTGCGAAAAATGTAGACGGAACGATAATTCTGATACATAGAACGGGAAGAAAGATGTATCGCATTCGGAACAAACATATTGATAATCTGGCTTCATTTGAACATCTGCGAATCTAGCAGTTGCATAAGGCAGTAGCTGGGAACGAATTTCACTGAACTTTTTGTTCGCTAACATTCCCCTGATCATAACCCCTTCTACTTCAACCGGTGTGCGGTGTATAAGATCCAGCACTTGCCCTTTGCTCACTGTTCCTATTTCAACAGGTGTGATGCCTACTTTTAGTGCACGACTCAAAAACTCCGCATAATGTGCACGTGTCACCGGGCGGTTCGGATAAAAATTATCTTTTTCGCCTTTTGCTACACCATTCGCCAGTAGCGCATGCGCGTGGATGAAGCCCCAATGCTCGATATCTAAATCATGAAAGCCACCAGGCTGCTCATCAAAACGAAAACGGAATGCCAAATCTAAAATTTTTGCCATCTGAATCCGTGTTACCGGTGCATTCGGATTAAATTTCTGATTTAAGCCCCCGCTCACGATTCCAGCCTGTGTCAAATTCATGATGGGCTGATAGTACGGGTGACTTAGTGGCACATCTTTATAAATCAACTTTTTACTTGCTTTTGATAGCTTCAGTGCCTGATCAAGCAATGCCGCTACATGCTTTCGGCTAATCGGCTCATTCGGCCGGAATTTGCCGTCCGGATAGCCGCTAATAAATCCTTTCTTCTCCATCTCTTG
>NZ_PDZF01000031.1:0-3409 GCF_002743425.1 Sporosarcina sp. P7
ACAATAGGTTAAGTCCTCGATCGATTAGTATCTGTCAGCTACATACGTCGCCGTACTTACACCCCAGACCTATCCACCTCATCATCTTTGAGGGATCTTACTTACTTGCGTAATGGGAAATCTCATCTTGAAGGGGGCTTCATGCTTAGATGCTTTCAGCATTTATCCCGTCCATACATAGCTACCCAGCGATGCCTTTGGCAAGACAACTGGTACACCAGCGGTATGTCCATCCCGGTCCTCTCGTACTAAGGACAGCTCTCCTCAAATTTCCTGCGCCCGCGACGGATAGGGACCGAACTGTCTCACGACGTTCTGAACCCAGCTCGCGTGCCGCTTTAATGGGCGAACAGCCCAACCCTTGGGACCGACTACAGCCCCAGGATGCGACGAGCCGACATCGAGGTGCCAAACCTCCCCGTCGATGTGGACTCTTGGGGGAGATAAGCCTGTTATCCCCGGGGTAGCTTTTATCCGTTGAGCGATGGCCCTTCCATGCGGAACCACCGGATCACTAAGTCCGTCTTTCGACCCTGCTCGACTTGTAGGTCTCGCAGTCAAGCTTCCTTATGCCTTTGCACTCTGCGAATGATGTCCAACCATTCTGAGGAAACCTTTGAGCGCCTCCGTTACTCTTTAGGAGGCGACCGCCCCAGTCAAACTGTCCACCTGACACTGTCTCCTGCCCGGATCACGGGCAAGGGTTAGAAGTCCAATACAGCCAGGGTAGTATCCCACCAATGCCTCCTCCGAAGCTGGCGCTCCGGAATCCAAGGCTCCTACCTATCCTGTACAGGCTGCACCGGAATTCAATATCAGGCTACAGTAAAGCTCCACGGGGTCTTTCCGTCCTGTCGCGGGTAATGCGCATCTTCACGCATATTATAATTTCACCGAGTCTCTCGTTGAGACAGTGCCCAGATCGTTACGCCTTTCGTGCGGGTCGGAACTTACCCGACAAGGAATTTCGCTACCTTAGGACCGTTATAGTTACGGCCGCCGTTTACTGGGGCTTCAATTCAGAGCTTCGCTTGCGCTAACCCCTCCTCTTAACCTTCCAGCACCGGGCAGGCGTCAGCCCCTATACGTCATCTTACGATTTTGCAGAGACCTGTGTTTTTGCTAAACAGTCGCCTGGGCCTATTCACTGCGGCTCTCTCGGGCTATTCACCCTACCAGAGCACCCCTTCTCCCGAAGTTACGGGGTCATTTTGCCGAGTTCCTTAACGAGAGTTCTCTCGATCACCTTAGGATTCTCTCCTCGCCTACCTGTGTCGGTTTGCGGTACAGGCACCTCCCGCCTCGCTAGAGGCTTTTCTTGGCAGTGTGAAATCAGGGACTCTGGAGATTAATCTCCTCGCCATCACAGCCTAGTGTTATATGAGAACGGGATTTGCCTCGTTCTCCACCTCACTGCTTAGACACACAACCAACTGTGTGCTCACCCTATCCTACTGCGTCCCCCCATTACTCAAACGGCGGGGAGGTGGTACAGGAATATCAACCTGTTGTCCATCGTCTACGCCTATCGGCCTCGACTTAGGTCCTGACTAACCCTGAGCGGACGAGCCTTCCTCAGGAAACCTTGGGCATTCGGTGGAAGGGATTCTCACCCTTCTTTCGCTACTCATACCGGCATTCTCACTTCCAAGCGCTCCACCAGTCCTTCCGGTCTAGCTTCAACGCCCTTGGAACGCTCTCCTACCATTGACCCTAAGGTCAATCCACAGCTTCGGTGATCTGTTTAGCCCCGGTACATTTTCGGCGCAGCGCCACTCGACCAGTGAGCTATTACGCACTCTTTAAATGATGGCTGCTTCTAAGCCAACATCCTGGTTGTCTGGGCAACGCCACATCCTTTTCCACTTAACAGATACTTGGGGACCTTAGCTGGTGGTCTGGGCTGTTTCCCTCTCGACAATGGATCTTATCACCCACTGTCTGACTCCCAAACATAAATCATCGGCATTCGGAGTTTGTCTGAATTCGGTAACCCGGGATGGGCCCCTCGTCCAAACAGTGCTCTACCTCCGAGATTCTTTCGTTTGAGGCTAGCCCTAAAGCTATTTCGGAGAGAACCAGCTATCTCCAGGTTCGATTGGAATTTCACCGCTACCCACACCTCATCCCCGCATTTTTCAACATACGTGGGTTCGGGCCTCCAGTCAGTGTTACCTGACCTTCACCCTGGACATGGGTAGATCACCTGGTTTCGGGTCTACGACCCCATACTCATTCGCCCTATTCAGACTCGCTTTCGCTGCGGCTCCGCTTTCTCAGCTTAACCTTGCATGGAATCGTAACTCGCCGGTTCATTCTACAAAAGGCACGCCATCACCCATTAACGGGCTCTGACAATTTGTAAGCGCACGGTTTCAGGATCTATTTCACTCCCCTTCCGGGGTGCTTTTCACCTTTCCCTCACGGTACTGGTTCACTATCGGTCACTAGGGAGTATTTAGCCTTGGGAGATGGTCCTCCCGGATTCCGACGGAATTTCACGTGTTCCGCCGTACTCAGGATCCACTCTGGAGAGAATGCGTTTTCGACTACGGGGCTTTTACCCTCTTTGGCGGACCTTTCCAGGTCGCTTCATCTAACGCATTCCTTTGTAACTCCGTATAGAGTGTCCTACAACCCCAAGAAGCAAGCTTCTTGGTTTGGGCTCTTCCCGTTTCGCTCGCCGCTACTAAGGGAATCGATGTTTCTTTCTCTTCCTCCGGGTACTTAGATGTTTCAGTTCTCCGGGTGTGCCACGAGTATGCTATGTATTCACATACACGTACTGTCCCATTATGGACAGTGGGTTTCCCCATTCGGAAATCTTCGGATCAAAGCTCACTTACAGCTCCCCGAAGCATATCGGTGTTAGTGCCGTCCTTCATCGGCTCCTAGTGCCAAGGCATCCGCCGTGCGCCCTTTCTAACTTAACCTATAAAAGGTCCAACTTCATCCTAGCGATAGGCTTCCGTTGGTTAAAAAGATTGCTTGAATCGCATATATGCGACTCGGTTGATTACTTGATTACTTTCAATGTCGTTTTATCCAGTTTTCAATGAACAAATTATTGGTGGAGCCTAACGGGATCGAACCGTTGACCTCCTGCGTGCAAGGCAGGCGCTCTCCCAGCTGAGCTAAGGCCCCGGGATTGTATAAAAAGAGAGTTGTTATGGTGGGCCTAAGTGGACTCGAACCACCGACCTCACGCTTATCAGGCGTGCGCTCTAACCAGCTGAGCTATAGGCCCCTCTTTCTATGTATGAAGATTACATGAACCTTCAAAACTGAACGCAAAACGTTAACGTGATAGATCGAAGATCTATCTTCCGAATGTTTCTTCCATATTTCAGGCAAGAAAACATCATCCTTAGAAAGGAGGTGATCCAGCCGCACCTTCCGATACGGCTAC
>NZ_PDZF01000032.1:0-1893 GCF_002743425.1 Sporosarcina sp. P7
CGATGTGCGCCCAGCATGGGTGTAGTCTATAGGGTGCAAGTCCCGAACTGTGAAGGCAGAAGTAACAGTTAGCTCAACGCAAGGGTGTCCATGGTGACGTGGAATCTGAAGGAAGCGAGCGGCAAACCTCCGGTCTGAGGAACACGAACTTCATATAAGGCTGTGTATGATTGGGTGAGTTTGCATTACAAAACAAAGCCCTTTCTGCCGAAGGTCATATGCAGTAAATGAAGCAGATAGGTGGAGGGAAAGACTACGTTCTTACCTGGGGAGGTCTGATTGATACGCCAAGTACACTTGGTAACCTATTCAGTGATGGATAGCTGAACAATCAGAAGTCAGCAGAAGCCATAGTACCATTCGAATTTGAGAAGAATGGGAAGGGCCGAACAATTAAGAAAGAACAACATCTTGGCATTCAGTAAACTGCGAAGAACACAGATAACCAACAAGGCATGCTTGAAGGAGGAAGTGGTGAATTCCATGTGGGACTTCAAGATGGTGGAGCAGAACTGGCATAAGAAGAACCGTTGTTCACGGAAAGAGGCGTAACAAATGTTAATGGAAAGGATACTGTCACGTGAAAACCTGCTTACTGCTCTGAAACGGGTGGAACGCAATAAAGGGAGCCATGGTGTAGATGAAATGCCCGTACAAAACCTACGGAAGCACATCTTGGAACACTGGGAATCCATGAAAATGGAACTTCTTCAGGGAACTTATGAACCGCAACCTGTCCGCAGGGTCGAAATCCCGAAACCTGACGGGGGTGTGCGTCTATTAGGCATTCCAACCGTGATAGATCGTTTCATTCAACAGGCTATTGCCCAAGTTTTAACCATTCTATATGACCCGACGTTTTCAGACCAAAGCTATGGGTTTCGACCAAATCGAAGTGCTCATGATGCGGTAAGGAAAGCAAAAGGATATATACAGGAAGGCAATCGTTGGGTAATTGATATCGACTTGGAGAAATTCTTCGATAAAGTGAACCATGACAGACTTATGGGGACACTTGCGAAACGAATCGAAGATAAGCGTCTTCTTAAGTTAATCCGTAAATATCTGAAATCGGGCATCATGATAAATGGTATCGTGACAACCAGTGAGGAAGGTACTCCGCAAGGAGGACCATTAAGTCCACTTCTCTCCAACATAGTTCTCGATGAACTAGACAAAGAATTGGAGGAAAGGGACCATAAATTTGTCCGTTACGCTGATGACTGTAACATCTATGTGAAAACACAAAGAGCAGGTAATCGGGTCATGAGTTCTGTCACTTCATTTATCGAAGGGAAACTTAAGTTGAAAGTGAATCTGAATAAATCCGCAGTTGACCGTCCATGGAAGAGGAAATTTCTTGGATTCAGTTTCACCAATGGTAAAGAACCGAAGGTTCGCATTCCCAAAGAAAGTGTGAAACGGATGAAGAATAAAATTCGTGAAATCACTTCAAGGAAGAAACCTTATCCCATGGAATATCGGATAAAGAAACTCAATCAATATCTGATGGGTTGGTGTGGCTATTTCGCATTGGCAGATACGCCAAGCGTGTTCATTAAATTCGATTCGTGGATTAAAAGAAGACTTCGGATGTGTATGTGGAAGAACTGGAAGAAACCAAGTACGAAGGTGAGGAAACTCATTGGATTAGGTGCGCCGAAAGATAAGGCATACGAATGGGGTAACTCACGTAAAAGTTACTGGAGAATTTCTAAAAGTCCCGTATTACATAGAACCCTCGGAAACTCCTACTGGAGTTCCCAAGGGCTCAAAAGTCTATTATCACGTTACGAAACTTTGCGTCATCAATCTTAGTTGAACCGCCGTATACCGAACGGTACGTACGGTGGTGTGAGAGGTCGGGAGTTAATCACTCCCTCCTACTCGATT
>NZ_PDZF01000033.1:0-1800 GCF_002743425.1 Sporosarcina sp. P7
CCCGCGATCTCCTGCGTGACAGGCAGGCATGTTAACCGCTACACCACGGGACCTTGGTTGCGGGGACAGGATTTGAACCTGCGACCTTTGGGTTATGAGCCCAACGAGCTACCACTGCTCCACCCCGCGATAATACAAATGTTTCTTTAATGAAGATTTAACGCCTTTATTATCTTAACATAACTTCTTAATAAAGTAAAGCTTATGTTCAGGAAAATATGGCGGAGGAAGAGGGATTCGAACCCCCGCGGGCTTTAACACCCCTGTCGGTTTTCAAGACCGATCCCTTCAGCCGGGCTTGGGTATTCCTCCGTAAAATAAATAATCTGGTGGACCTTGCAGGACTCGAACCTGCGACCGGACGGTTATGAGCCGTCTGCTCTAACCAACTGAGCTAAAGGTCCTTAGGATAGCGGCGGAGGGATTTGAACCCCCGACCCTACGGGTATGAACCGTATGCTCTAGCCAACTGAGCTACGCCGCTGCAATTAGTCAGTCACGTACATTTATTGGTGGAGCCTAACGGGATCGAACCGTTGACCTCCTGCGTGCAAGGCAGGCGCTCTCCCAGCTGAGCTAAGGCCCCAAATAAGTGGTCGGGAAGACAGGATTCGAACCTGCGACCCCTTGGTCCCAAACCAAGTGCTCTACCAAGCTGAGCTACTTCCCGACTATATACAATAGTAATTTCTTTTAAAATATGGCGCGCCTGGCAGGAGTCGAACCCACAACCTTCTGATCCGTAGTCAGACGCTCTATCCAATTGAGCTACAGGCGCATATTATGAAAGTAATTGGTGCCGAGAACCGGAATCGAACCGGTACGGTAGTCACCTACCGCAGGATTTTAAGTCCTGTGCGTCTGCCAGTTCCGCCACCCCGGCAAGAGTGGAATTTAAAAGCGGAAGACGGGATTCGAACCCGCGACCCCGACCTTGGCAAGGTCGTATTCTACCACTGAACTACTTCCGCATGAAAAATGCGGGTGAAGGGAGTCGAACCCCCACGCCCGAAGGCACTAGATCCTAAGTCTAGCGTGTCTGCCAGTTCCACCACACCCGCGATATGTTTCGGCAAAAAATAATGGTGAGCCGTACAGGATTCGAACCTGTGACCCTCTGATTAAAAGTCAGATGCTCTACCAACTGAGCTAACGGCTCGTACTTAGTGGTGCCGGCGAAAGGACTTGAACCCTCAACCTACTGATTACAAGTCAGTTGCTCTACCAGTTGAGCTACACCGGCAGGTGTAGAATATATGGTGGAGGATGACGGGCTCGAACCGCCGACCCCCTGCTTGTAAGGCAGGTGCTCTCCCAGCTGAGCTAATCCTCCTGGGTATAATTTCAATATTTACTAGATGTGTTCTTGTTCTCTTTGATCACGAGATTATGTGTACAATACTCAGTATCAATCTTAAGAAAAGAATTGCCTGGCGACGTCTTACTCTCACAGGGGGGAACCCCCAACTACCATCAGCGCTGAAGAGCTTAACTTCCGTGTTCGGTATGGGAACGGGTGTGACCTCTTCGCTATCGTCACCAGACTATGCATCCTCTTTCTTGAGGACATTTACTATTATAACACTTGTTATACTTAATGCAAGCATTATTTTATTTTTTTTGAGTAAAGCTTGTTCACTCAAAACTGAATAAAAGACATTGTGTAGTTCAAGTAACTACTTTTTACAATAGGTTAAGTCCTCGATCGATTAGTATCTGTCAGCTACATACGTCGCCGTACTTACACCCCAGACCTATCCACCTCATCATCTTTGAGGGATCTTACTTACTTGCGTAATG
>NZ_PDZF01000034.1:0-1787 GCF_002743425.1 Sporosarcina sp. P7
GCACGCTGATCCTCCCGGAGCATTCCTGTTTGGTTAGTGGAGCCCTATTGAAATAGAAAAGTCCCCTTGGTATGATTCGGGGGTGTCAAGGCATCGACTACTTGACCCCTAATAATAACCAAGGAGGACTCACATGAATTCTAAAGTGAATCACAAAATTAATCAAGTTACGGAACAAACTTTGGTCGTAGGTATCGATATTGCCAAGTATAAACATTATGCTACATTTGTCGATGAGCGTGGCCGTGAAATTAAAAAAGCCTTTTTAGTTCCACAATCGCTGGAAGGCTTTGAAGAACTTTATCAGGCAATTCTGGATGCCATGAAAGTCTTTCAGAAATCTGAAGTTCTGGTTGGCGTAGAGCCGACTGGTCATTATTGGCTAAACTTAGCTTACTTTTTAGAAGATAGAGGAATTCCTCTTGTAATCGTCAATCCTATGCATGTGAAACGTGTAAAAGAGCTTGATGATAATTTACAGACTAAGAATGATAAAAAGGACGCACTTACGATCGCACGTCTGATGAAAGATGGGCGTTATTCTCATCCTAAGCTGCTTCGTGATCAAGGGGCTGAGATACGTACCGGATACAGTCTTAGGGAATCGTTGATGAAAGAGCGCTCCATGTTAAAAAACAAACTTCATCGATGGATCGACAAGTATTTCCCTGAGTTATTCCATGTCTTTTCTGACTTTGGAGCCATGTTGCTTGCCGTATTAGAAGAAACACCACTTCCTGTTGATATCGTCGATATGACACCAACGGAGTTGGCTGACATTTGCGCAAAAGCAGGTAATATGAAACAGCGACGCCCGACAAAAGCAGCTGAACTCATTCAGGCAGCTCAATCATCCATCGGAATTACGATAGCTCCATGGGGAGCCAGACGAGAAGTAGCTTCCATGATGCGTCAATATCGACTCATTGAAGAAGAATTAGAAGCAATTGAAGCAGAACTGGAAGAACGCATTACACAAACAGCGGATTATGAGTTTTTAATTTCTGTTCCTGGAATCAGTCATGGAACCATCGCAGGTCTACTAGCTGAAATCGGAAGTTTCGACGACTATGAAAGTCCACGCCAACTTATTAAATTAGCGGGACTTACACTTCGAGAGAATTCTTCAGGTACTTATCAAGGACAGAAGAAAATCTCTAAGCGAGGGCGTAAGCGGCTTCGTTCACTCTTATTTAAAGCCATGCTTCCTATTCTGCGTAACAATGAGGCGTTCCTAACACTTCATCATTATTACACACAGCGACAAGTGAATCCGCTTCGGAAGAAGCAATCGATGGTGGTTTTATGTGGCAAACTGTTAAAAGTACTTCATGCACTGTGTACAAAAAAACGACGATTTGATAGTCACCAAATGCTAACTGACCTTCACTGTCTTCAACTAGCGTCCTAACGTTCATATTCTAGAACTTACCATTCATGACACGGAGAAGCTGGCACCAGCGGCGTATATTGGGCCTTGAGCCCCTCCCGGAGCATCTCGCCGGCCTCCATCTTGTGATAGACCGAACGAAGGAATGTCAGCGCTTGACGCTAAGAAACATGGGAGGGTCAGTCATCACAAAGTAACGGAGATCCACAAGTGCATGCCATAACTAATTAACAGTTTCTGTAACTGTCGGCGAAGCGTTTCCCCGTACTTCCAGAATACGTAAAGTCATGTATTTTAAGGAATGCATACTGCGGATACATGCAGAAAAATATTTTTTGGTCATACTTAGAACGCGATAAACCTTGTCACTATCGTATTTCCAAGAGGGAGTCGCCCC
>NZ_PDZF01000036.1:0-1333 GCF_002743425.1 Sporosarcina sp. P7
CAGTAGTCAAGCCCCTTAAAAATGGACACGAAAGTTTATGTACAATTGTGTGTGTTATGCACTTTCCAAATACCTAGCCAGGAATGCTTCGGGAGACAAATAACCTAAGCGTTTTTGGCTACGTATTTCTTTGTAGTATGTAATGAACTTTGGAATGGCTTCCTCAAGAAGTGTTGGCGTTTCAATTGAATAATGATAAGGTAACTCAGTTTTAAAATGTGAAAAAAAGCTTTCAATTACGGCATTATCCCAACAGTTTGCTTTTCGGGACATACTTGGTATAAAACCAAGTTCTTTTGATAACTGATTATAACGATGAGATCGATAAGAATTCCCTTGATCTGTATGAAGAATCACTCCGGAGAGGTCTTTTAGATTTCGCTCTTTCATTGCCTTGCGAATCGACCTTTCCATCATCTCATTATTGGAAGTACGTCCTATCACGACTCCAATTGGATTCCGATCATATAAATCCATTATTGCGGATACGAAAACTTTTTCATCATCCCTAATGAATTCAGTTACGTCCATTACCCATTTACGATTGGGAAGCAGGGCATTGAAATCACGGGCAAGTAGATTGGGATAAATATACCCAGCTGCTTTAGTTCTAATTTCTTTCGTATATTTTTTCCGTCGGATCTTGGATTGTATATTCAATTCCTTCATAAGACGGGCCACACGTTTATGATTAATAATGTGATTAACCGCACGGAGTACTCCTGAAATACGCTTTGCCCCACAGGTGCCACGATTCTCTTTAACTATCTTTTTAATCGCTTTAATATCTTCTTGATCGCGACTAGTTACTTTCTTTTTTGGACGCTTTAAATAAACGTAATAACCACTTCTGGATACGCCTAATGCACTGCATAATTGCTTTACAGTGTAAACCTTTCTCAAGACTGTTATCGCTTCGTATGCCTTTTGTTTTCCTTCTCCTTGAGAAAGGCTTGGAACTTTTTTAAGATTTCAATCTCCGTTAGCTGTTCATTATATTTCTTTTCAATTTCTTGAAGCCGTTTGAGTTCATCTCTCAATTGGTCTCTTGGAACTATCGGGGTTTTTACGAAGGGGCGTAAGCCCTCCACACCCTTTTCTTTATAGATACGAATCCAATTAGAAATAGAATTGATGTGAATTTGATGCTCAGTGGCAATATCTGTTCTTGGCCGATTCTCTTCTAAAACTTCTTTAACGATTGTGCATTTCTGTTCAAAAGATAATATTCTCTTTCTGCCCTTTTTTATGAATTCCAAAATGAACCCCTCCCGTGACAGTATGTTCCTACAACTATAACATCTTCTGTGTCCATTTTAAGGGGGGCGACTAC
>NZ_PDZF01000037.1:0-1327 GCF_002743425.1 Sporosarcina sp. P7
TGACTTACCCCCTGTCAAGTAGACACTCGATAAAACGCACATGAAGAAGTACTCTACAATCCGTATGTAATCTCTTATCTATCATGCAACCTGATTGTTTCT
This sequence comes from Sporosarcina sp. P7, assembly GCF_002743425.1. NCBI lineage: Bacteria > Bacillati > Bacillota > Bacilli > Caryophanales > Caryophanaceae > Sporosarcina > Sporosarcina sp. P7. The sequence goes on from NZ_PDZF01000037.1 coordinate 103, forward strand.
GTACGCAATAGGCGTTCCAGATAGTTTCCTTTGTGGCCGCACTTCGTTATAATATAAAATATAATCGGTTACCGCTTGAATCATTTCATACTCCGTTTCAGGTTCTACAAAACCTGGCATCTCTGTCTTCAGCTTCCCAAAGAAGCTCTCGATACATGCATTGTCCCAGCAGTTGCCTCTGCGAGACATGGATTGTATGAGATTCATTCGCTTTAATCGGTTGACGTAACGAGGACTTGTGAATTGAATGCCTTGATCACTGTGAAGGATCGCATTCGGTTCGGCAAGTCCTTTTTTTTCTACTAAATCAAGCGTCTTAAATACTAAACTCATCTCCATCGTATCCTGTATAGAATAGGCGATAATTTCGTTATTAAATAAATCAATGATTGCACATAAATAAATAAATTTTTCGCGTGGCTTAGTTACCCGTAAGTACGTAATGTCTATACATAGCTTCTTCCCCGGAAGAATAGCCGTAAAGTTCCGATTCAAAATATTATCACAGACAAAATGAATACCACCTGTTTTCTTCGGTTTTCTTCTTTTGGTTTTCAAAGGCATATTATAATTTTCTCTCATCCGCTGGATACGCTTTTCATTCACCGTGATTTGATATTTCTCTCGCAGTGCGTCCTTAAATCGTGTGTTCCCCAGATTACCACCATGTGTGATATAAAGAGAAAGCATTTGCGTGAGGAGTTCTTTATCTCTCTCCGCCCTAGAAGGGCGACTAGGAGTCTTTAGTCGTTTGTAGTAACCTGATCTACTTAAATGCTGTGTGTGTTTTATCAAATCGGTAATAGGAAAACGATCTTTATAAGCTTCGACAAACTCAAAATCAGCTGCTGTTGAATTCACCCCCTTTTTAGATCTAACAGCTTTTTTAAATACAGGTTCTCTAGTTTCAACTGTTCATTTTCTTCTTCTAAACTTTTTTCTTTTTTTCTTCCTTTATTAGAAACCCCTCGTGTATCCTTCAAAGCTTCCAAAGAGTTAGCGTCTCTTACCTTGTGTACCCATTCATAAATTCTCCTACGGTTCTTAATCCCAAATTGTTCTTGTAAATCAACTGCTCGATGCCCCTCTAAAAATCGCTCAACCACTTCACGTTTTGTTTCTTCTGAATATACTCTCGTTTTCTCCGCCATCTTCTCAACCCCTTATCTATATGAATTGTAGAAGTGCGCTTTATAATTTGTCTACTTTGAAGGTAGTCTATCAT
>NZ_PDZF01000038.1:0-1094 GCF_002743425.1 Sporosarcina sp. P7
CCCGCGATCTCCTGCGTGACAGGCAGGCATGTTAACCGCTACACCACGGGACCTTGGTTGCGGGGACAGGATTTGAACCTGCGACCTTTGGGTTATGAGCCCAACGAGCTACCACTGCTCCACCCCGCGATAATGATAATACTATGAAATAAATGGTGGAGGATGACGGGCTCGAACCGCCGACCCCCTGCTTGTAAGGCAGGTGCTCTCCCAGCTGAGCTAATCCTCCTGGGTTATACTATGATACGCATAAATATTTGTTTTATAAAATGGTGACCCCTACGGGATTCGAACCCGTGATACCGCCGTGAAAGGGCGGTGTCTTAACCGCTTGACCAAGGGGCCCTATATAATGAAAGCGTACATCTGGCGGAGAGCAAGGGATTCGAACCCTTGAGGCAGCGCAAACCGCCTACACGATTTCCAATCGTGCTCCTTCGGCCACTCGGACAGCTCTCCAGTAATGGCTCCGCAGGTAAGACTCGAACTTACGACCGATCGGTTAACAGCCGATTGCTCTACCACTGAGCTACTGCGGAATAATATAATGTGGTTATACAGTTTTCATAACTTGTCTAACAGACCAGCGACGTCCTACTCTCACAGGGGGAAACCCCCAACTACCATCGGCGCTAAAGAGCTTAACTTCCGTGTTCGGTATGGGAACGGGTGTGACCTCTTTGCCATCATCACTGAACTGTTTTTAAAGCCATGATTATTATATCAAACTGATTGAGAAAGTCAATCCTTTTCATGAAAAAAATTTCATTCACTCAAAACTGAATAAAAGACATTGGTGTAGTTCAAGTAACTACTTTTTAAGCTGTCCAGCCTCAGCGGCCAGATGCTCGGGTCATAAGTCAAAGCTGCTATGTAGCAAACAGCGCTACTACGCATCTTCGCCTTATACCGGTCGCATCTAAACGGCCGCTTCGGCTTTTCATAATAGGTTAAGTCCTCGATCGATTAGTATCTGTCAGCTACACACGTCGCCGTACTTACACCCCAGACCTATCCACCTCATCATCTTTGAGGGATCTTACTTACTTGCGTAATGGGAAATCTCATCTTGAAGGGGGCTTCATGCTTAGATG
>NZ_PDZF01000005.1:0-189014 GCF_002743425.1 Sporosarcina sp. P7
TCCCAAGGGCTCAAAAGTCTATTATCACGTTACGAAACTTTGCGTCATCAATCTTAGTTGAACCGCCGTATACCGAACGGTACGTACGGTGGTGTGAGAGGTCGGGAGTTAATCACTCCCTCCTACTCGATTTATGGAATGCGTTTTGCGATTATCATATTTATGGACTATGCGCTCTATAGAATACGTTGAACGCTCTATCGGACGGCTTAAGCGCTCTATGCGACACGCTAACCGCTCTATCGCACGTGTCGACCGCTCTATGCAGACGTTCAACCGCTCATACGATTATTCCGTTCGACTTAATAATCCGGCATTCATTCCCGCCAGGCGCCCTGTTACAAGAGCGGCGGTAATATTATAGCCACCCGTATAGCCGTGAATATCTAAAATCTCTCCACAGAAGAACAATCCGATTTTTTTACGTGAAGCCATCGTCTTTGGCTCTACTTCTTTTACTGAAACGCCGCCGCCCGTAACGAATGCCTTCTCAATCGGTTGCGTGCCTGTAATATGTACAGGGAACGTCTTAAGAAGTTTTGCGAGTGTACGTATAGCCTCACGCTTAATATCTATGCCGATTTCGGTTTCCTCGATTTCCGCTTTCTTCAATAAAAATAGCAACCAACGTTCAGGTACGAGACCTTTCAATGAGGTTTTTACTTGTTTCTTAGGTTCGTCTTTTAAAATTTTCGCGATAGTTTGTGTCAATTGTTCTTCATGTTGATCAGGTAGTGAATCAATTTGCAGCAAGACAGGCTGTTTGCCGTTTTTCATCTGCTCTTTGACCACATATTGGCTGCAGCGTAAAATCGCTGGTCCACTTAATCCGAAATGGGTGAAGAGCATGTCCATCTGATGGGTAACAAGCGTTTTCCCTTTTTTATTCAATACAGACACTTTGACGTCACGTAACGCCAGACCTTGTAAATCTTTCGAGACAATAAATGGTTCGCGCGACAGTAACGGAACTTCTGTTGGATACAATGTCGTTACGGTATGGCCCGCCCGTTCAGCCCAAGGGTATCCGTCACCCGTGCTGCCTGTTTGTGGAACGGCTTTGCCTCCGACTGCAACGACTACTGCATGAGCACGTACTTCTTCACCGTCTTCTAACCGAACACCGAGAACCTTTTCATCATCCATTAATAATTTCTGAACTCGACTTTCCAAGCGTATGTCCACGCCTAGTTCATCCATCTGATTTAATAGGGCGTTGATGACATCTTTAGACTTATTTGAAACGGGAAACATCCGTCCGTGATCTTCTTCTTTTAACGGAACGCCAAGGCCTTCGAAGTAGTGGATGATATCTTGGTTGTTAAAGACAGAGAACGGTCCATATAAAAACTTACCGTTTCCCGGAATATGTTTAATGATTTCTTCTTGTGACAGTCGATTTGTGACGTTACAGCGACCACCGCCTGAAATGGCTAGTTTATTGCCAAGTTTACGTCCTTTTTCAATCAATAAAACCCCCTTTTTTTGTTCGGCTGCTGCAATGGAGGCCATTAACCCTGAAGGTCCGCCACCAATTACGATTACATCATACATTGTAGAACCACTCTTTCATTTCATTTTGTCTTTCATTATACACCATATGGGCATCGTTGCTTTTTGATTTGGACTTGAGATAAAGATTGTGCAAAAGCGTGTCGAGGGGTAAACTATACAAGAATCTCTTTAGGAATGGAAGGAATCAATTATGGCATCCAATTTATTGAAAGGCACGGCCATTTTAACGATTGGCTTATTTTTATCGAAGGCACTCGGCTTACTCTATGTAATTCCGTTTTATGCAATCGTTGGAGAAAAGAGTGTCGGTCTCTATCAATATGCATACATACCTTACAATCTAGCACTGGCGGTCGCGGTATCCGGGGCTCCGCTCGCCATTTCAAAGTTTGTCTCTAAATACAATGCGTTAGGCGATTATGCGACCGGACGGAAATTAATGAAATCGGGCATGCTCGTCATGTCTTTAACGGGCCTGCTGTCATTTCTTGCGTTGTTCTTCCTAGCGAATCCGATTGCGGAACTCGTCATCAAAGATGAAGAACAGATTTTCACGGTTCAAGATATTGCAACTGTCATTCGTTGGGTCAGCTTTGCTTTGCTGGCAGTACCGTTACTTAGTATCGCCCGTGGATTTTTGCAAGGTTATCAAAAGTTCGAACCGACTTCTGTTTCCCAATTAATTGAACAGATTGTACGCATCATTGTTGTGCTTGTCGGAGCTTTTGTGGTCGTCAATGTACTGGATCTATCGCCGAAAATCGCTGTCCAGTTTGCCGTGTTTGCTGCGTTTATTGGAGCACTCGCCGGGTTATGGAGTCTTTACTATTACTGGAGAAAATATCAGGATGAATTTGATTATTTGTTATCGAATAGTCCGCCAGCGAGTTCGGTGTCGTTGAAACAAATTTATACGGAAGTCCTCGCGTACGTATTACCATTTGTATTGGTCGGAACGATTAATCCAATTTATCAATTCGTCGACATGATCACTTTCAACGGCGCTATGAAATCAATCGGCCTTTCAAGTGTATCTGATTTATATTTAACAAAGCTGAATTTTTTAACACATAAGATCGTGATGATTCCCGTGATGGTCGCAACTGGATTTTCTATGGCGCTCATCTCCATTATCACAAAGGATTATACGTCTAACAATCAAAAGGGCGTCACACGATCACTCGATCAAACGTATCAGATCATGCTGTTCTTGACGATTCCAATGGTTATTGGGTTAATTGTCTTGAACAGTGAAGTCTATCAATTCTTATATGAGTACGATGTAGCGGGAGCGAGTGTCTTAGCTTCCTACGCACCGGTAGCGATTCTATTTGCGATGTTCACCGTAACGGCTGCCATCTTGCAAGGAATTGATCATCATAAATGGATTGTCTTCACTTCATTGCTCGGATTGCTAGTGAAAATGCTCATCAACATTCCGCTGATTAAATTGTTTGAAGTGAACGGCGCAATTATCGCCACCGCCATTGGCTACTCGGTAGCAGTGTGTATCAATTTGTACGTCATTAAAAAAGCCTTGAATTATAAATCTGAAATGGTCATCAGACGCTTGTTTTTAATATTGGCTTTCAATGCAGTAATGTTTGCTGGTGTTTGGCTGACGAATAAAGGCTTGAATATGGCGCATATTCCAGTGGGACGTTGGCAAGCTTTGTTGTATGTCATGATAGGATCAGGTGTCGGAATGGTGATTTATGGATTCTTGGCTATCAAATCAGGACTAGCACAACAATTATTTGGAGATCGTCTAACACGTATGATGAGACGCTTTGGACTTGGAGGATAATCAATGAGACTGGATAAATTATTATCAAACACAGGCTATGGTTCACGTAAAGAAGTTCGACAACTCTTGAAAAAAGGAATGATTCGGGTCAACGGGGCAGTGATGAAAGATCCTGCCCAGCACGTGGATCCAGATTCAGACGCGATTTCATTGCTAGGTGAAGAAGTCGTCTATAGAGAATTCATCTACTTGATGATGCATAAACCGCCTGGCGTCTTATCTGCGACGGAAGACAACCGTGATCAAACAGTCGTTGATTTGCTTGCGAGCGAAGATCGGCATTTCGAACCGTTTCCGGTAGGTCGCTTGGATAAAGACACAGAAGGGTTATTACTTCTGACAAATGACGGGAAACTGGCGCATAATTTATTGTCACCGAAGAAAGAAGTGCCGAAAACGTATTATGCGAGAGTGGCTGGAATAGTAACAGAAGAAGATGCAGAAGCTTTTGCGCGCGGGGTGATTTTAGATGATGCCTATGAAACGAAGCCTGGCATTCTACACATATTGCATTCTGCTGAAGAGTCGGAGATTGAACTGACGATTACAGAAGGTAAGTTTCATCAAGTGAAGCGGATGTTTGAAGCGGTAGGGAAAAAAGTGGTGTATTTGAAGCGGTTAACGATGGGACCGCTTGAATTGGATCCAGAATTGGAACTAGGTGAATACCGTGAGCTAACAGAAGCGGAATTGCTACAACTAAAAGAAGTAGATCGTTCCAAGCAAAAGGGCTGATGCAAAAGCATCAGCCTTTTTGCGTTGTAAATTTGTATATAGGAGGCTACATCAGGAAGATAATTTCACTTTCTTGGACGTCGTCGTCCATTCGCCGCGGACTGAGCTCTTAATCAATTCATTGTACTCCAGAACATTTAAGTCACGTTGTGCAGTGCGGGGTGAAATATTGAATTCCTCCGCCACGGCCTCCGTTGTTACTTTTCCGTTATCCCGAATGAACAGATAGACATCTTTGATACGAATTAACATGCGATCGGTAGCTGGGTTCATTTAAGAAACCACTCCTTCATCTTCATATTTTCACGCCAACATTTCAAAGGAAGATTGTTGGGGTATTCTTTGATATTACCTTTCCTGATTCGCTCCTTTTATCTACGCTATGCCAGAATAATAAGTGAATGATTCTGACAATAGTAGTATAACGTATTTTATATAAAAGCGCACATGTTTTCGCTTATACTTTTGAATAAATTAGAATAAATAGTTTACTAGTTACTGAGTTAGCTGTTCTTAAGAGATGAATAGAAAAAATGGCTCTCACTCTAATAAGGTCTAATTGATTTTATGTCATAAACATGTGAAAATAGAAAAAGAGGAAACTGGCGGTAATTTGGCTTGAGGTTTCATATAGGAAGGGTGGCGGTTGTGTGATCTATTTCAAAGATGGGGAATACCTAACAGAAGATAAAATGAACGTCTCGGTGAATGACCGTGGGTATGTTTTTGGCGATGGCGTCTATGAAGTAATTAAAGTATATGATGGCGCATTGTACACAGCGAAAGAGCATTTGGAGAGATTACTTGAGAGTGCAGAAAAAATTCGTGTGAGCCTGTCGTATACTATCGATGAGCTACTCGAAATCGTACAAAGGCTACAGTCGGATAATCAAATATCTGTCGGACATATTTATATACAAGTCACTCGCGGTGTGGCGCCACGTGCGCATCATTTCCCGGAAGACAGTGTCCCTGTCATGATTGGCTATGCCGTAGAAAATGCACGTCCTATGCAATTTCTTCAACAAGGCGCTGCGATGAAGTCTGTTGAAGATATGCGTTGGCTTCGTTGTGATATTAAGAGTTTGAATCTCCTCGGCAATGTCATGGCGAAACAAGAGGCGTTTGATCATGGATGTCAAGAAGCGTTGTTCGTACGGGACGGGTTGGTACGTGAAGGCTCTTCTTCCAATGCATTTGGTATTAAGGACGGTATCCTGTATACACATCCTGCTAACCATTTCATACTTAACGGAATTACTCGTCGTGTCGTATTGCAAATAGCAGAGAAGTTAGCGATTCCAGTTAAAGAAGAAGAATTCACATTGCCACAAGCGTTAGAAATGGATGAATTTTTCTATACGTCTACGAATGCTGAAATCACACCGGTTATCACTATAGATCAGCAACCTATAGGACAAGGAGTTCCGGGGCCGTTGACGAGAAAGTTACAAGAAGCATTTGAGGCGCAAATTCCGAAGTTAGTGGCGGCTGGTCATCATAAGGAAAGAGAATCAAATGGCCCAGCTAATTAAACTTGCGGATTATATTTCGCGGTACGAGAATGATCTAACCCGTTATCCGACACAATTCATCCGTCTGAAGCGCTACCAATGGAAACGTATTAAAAAACAATGGGAGCACGGTGTGGATATATATGCGGAGCAAGCGGCTACTTTTTCTAAGGATGTGGAAGTGCCTTCGAAATGGTATACGGTATTATTCAAAAAATGGCGTAAACAACCAGATGTGGAATTGACACAAGCGTCCGCTATTTCTGAACAAGCGGTAGAAGATCAAGAGAATGATTGGGATTTTCAAGCTTCTATTTCAAGTCAACCTTCGAATGTTGAACAGTTAAAAAAGGCTTATCGTGATCAATTGTTTCAATTCCAATTAAAGTGGGCTAGTTCTACATTGTATGACCGATCCCGTGTAGATCCAAAGTATTTCTCTGATCCATTGTTGAAGCAACTGACACTGCGTTTACCTGATAGCTTCTTGTTGCTTTATTATCCAATCGTCAAAGTCAATAAGGCACCTGTCGAGTTGGACATCATCTTATTAGCTCCTACTACATGCTATTGCATCACAGTGCTAGAAGATGAAAGAATGGCTGCGTACATAGGTAGTGGCGAAAGGTTTTGGCTGAAGAAGTTCGGTGAAGAACAAGCGAAGGTGCTGAATCCAACGATAGCGCTTAGTAGAATGGAGAAAGTGGTTTCATCATTTTTCAGAGCAGCGAAAGTGGAAATCCCGATCAAGAAGCTGATTGTATCGAGAAATGGCTATATTGACTATCCTGGTACTCCGTTTGAGGTTACAACCATTGATCGCAAAACATATGACCAATGGCTGACAAAGTTATGCAGTAATCCAAGTCCCATGAAACATACGCAATTTAAAGCCGCACAAGCAATATTGGATCATGCACAAACTACAGCGATGAGTCGGTTGTTTGATGCAGAAGAAATCATAGAAGAGCAATAGAAAAGAATTTACTGAAAAAGAGAGAGTGTACTGATTATGCGTTTACGAAATAAGCCTTGGGCTAAAGATTTCATGGCGGAGCATCCGGATGTATTGATTTTGGATCCGGAAGGCAAAAAGAATCGTTGGACTGAAGAATTCGGGAACGATGCGCCAATCCATATTGAAGTGGGTACAGGTAAAGGTCAATTTATCATTGGAATGGCATTAGCTAATCCGGAGATTAACTATATTGGCATCGAACATTTCGATAATGTCATTGTATCCGCCTTAGAGAAAGCGATTGAAGCGGAAAAACCTTCGAATCTACGTTTGATGCGTGTTAATGGAGAAGAGTTGGAATCCATTTTCGCGGATTCGGAAATTCATCGTGTCTATTTAAACTTTTCTGATCCATGGCCAAAAGATCGCCATGAAAAGCGTCGATTGACACATCCGAATTTTTTAGCGAAATATGAAGGTGTTTTGAAGACGAATGGAGAAATTCACTTCAAGACAGATAATCGTTTGCTGTTTGAATATTCCCTTGTTTCCATGACGAATTATGGGATGAAATTACTATCCGTTTCACTCGATTTACATGCAAACATGCCTGAAGACAATGTGTTAACCGAGTACGAAGAAAAGTTTTCAAGTAAAGGTCAGCCGATTTATCGTCTGGAAGCACAATATCAAAGCGAATTCTGATTGATAAGAGATTAAAAGCTGTTGGACATTGTACTTTTCTGCTGGAGCTCTAGGGCTCAGTGGAAAAGTACAATGTCCATACAACAGTTACTAAAGGAATGTAGGGAGGAATTATTTTGGATCAACTAACTTTTCATGATATGAAACTAACGTGGTTAGACGGAGGCGTAAACTTTTTAGACGGAGGTGCGATGTTCGGTGTCGTTCCGAAGGCTCTATGGTCAAGGCGCTATGAAACAGATGAAAACAATTTAATTGAACTACGAACAGACCCCATCCTCATTCAATATCAAAATAAAAATTATTTAATTGATTCCGGTATCGGAAAAGGTAAGTTGGACGACAAGCAAAAGCGTAACTTGGGTGTCCGTGCCGAAACGCGTGTAGAGGAAAGTTTAGAAGAGCTTGGCATGACGCCTGATGATATTGATGTTGTGTTAATGTCCCATCTTCATAATGATCACGCGGCAGGTTTGACACAGTGGGAAGATGATCAGCTGGTGTCTGTATTTAAAAATGCCAAGATCTATACTTCACAAGTTGAGTGGGATGAAATGAGAGAACCGAATATTCGCTCACGCAATACGTATTGGAAAGAAAACTGGGAGCCAATTCAAAGTCAAGTTGAGACATTTGAAGAGGAGATTGAAGTAGCACCAGGTATTAAGATGATTCATACGGGCGGTCATAGTGACGGCCATTGTGTAATTAAGCTAGAGCAAGGCGGCGAGACGTTAATTCATATGGCGGATATTATGCCGACGCATGCACATACGAATCCTTTGTGGGTACTTGCGTATGATGATTATCCAATGGACTCGATTTTTGCAAAAGAGCGCTTAATGAAGGAAGCGCTTCCAAATGAGTATGGGTTTATTTTCTATCATGATGCGGTGTATCGCATGGCGAAGTTTAGTGAAGATGGGAAGACTATTGTAGATAGCTTGCCTCGTACTCGGTGAGAATCTGACGTTTGGGTTTAAGTACGAGGTAAAGTTCAAGTTATTGGTGAGCTAGAGGGCGCCGTTGATCTACGTTCCAGGCGGACGCTTTCCGCGGGCACGGCTTCAATCTCCTCGTCACTGCGTTCCTGCGGGGCTTTCAGCTCGTGCTGTTCCCGCAGCAGTCGCCGCCTGTAACGAAGATCAACTAGTATTGTTTTCTTTCTTTAGAACGCTGATTTTATAGTAGTGATTAGAGATAAAAGGCAAACCCTAAAATTCGTAGGGTTTGCCTTTTTGCTTAGGAAAATAATATTTGAATAAATAGTAATCCAGCCAAATACTACCTGAACTGCTTTTCTCACAAATCTTAGAGAAGCGTTATACGATTCGCACTCAACATGCATCCAAATAAAAAAGGCCATCGCAAGAAGTGGAAGCTTCTTGGATAGCCTCTTCGGTTAAATTAAGAAGTTGATTACTGACGAACTAGCTCAACGACAGTACCTGTTTTCGCATCGGCTGCGAATTCAAATTGCTCTAGCTTGCCGTCTTTCATGCGAGAAACGCCACCACGGTAAACATCCATAGAAATCACGTGATTTGTGTAAGGTTCTGGTTTCATAACAATCCACGAACCGTCGATTGGTCCTTCTTCTTTAAATGCATCTTTTACTTTTTTCAATACGTTATCAGCAGGTACTTCTTCATTGTAACGATTAAATGCCTCATTCACTACTACGCCTGCAGCAACACCAGTTAAAATTCCAGCTAAAAAGTCTTTTACTCTCATGGCTAATTGCAGCCTCCTTCGCAAATCTTTTCTTATAGTGTAACATAGTTTAAAAGTACATGGCGATTCAAAAGCGTTTCCAATTTTACTAATCGGCAGAATATGGCACTTTTGTGTAAAGTACATTCTTAACCTAATTAGTATTCATCTGTTTGCTATGTGGATATACTACACATAGACAATAAAAAAGTGAGGGATTTAGATGAAAAATGAAACATTGGCGTTATTTCGTACATTGACTGAACTTCCGGGCGCACCTGGTAATGAATACCGTGTCCGGGCTTTTATGCGCGAGCAGTTGGCACAGAACTCGGATGAGATAATTCAAGATGGTCTCGGTGGCGTGTTTGGTGTTCGGCACGGAAAAGAAGACGAGCCGAAAATTATGGTTGCTGGACATATGGATGAAGTCGGCTTTATGGTAACAGGTATTACAGATAACGGAATGCTTCGTTTTCAGCCGTTAGGAGGCTGGTGGAACCAAGTATTATTGGCACAACGAGTCCAGATCATCACGGAAGATGCGGAAATTCCCGGTGTGATCGGTTCGATTCCACCGCACTTGTTGAGTGACGCAGAGCGCAGCAAACCAATGGATATCAAAAACATGCTGATTGATGTTGGCGCTGACGACAAAGCAGATGCTGAGCGTTTCGGCATTCGTCCCGGTCAGCAAATCTTGCCGATTTGTCCGTTCACACCGATGGCTAATCCAAAAAAGATTATGGCCAAAGCATGGGATAACCGCTATGGTTGCGGTCTTGCCATAGAGCTTTTGCAAGAAGTAAAAAATGAGACGTTGCCGAATACATTGTATTCAGGGGCAACCGTTATGGAAGAAGTCGGCTTACGTGGCGCGCAAACGGCAGCACGTATGATAGATCCTGATCTATTCTTCGCACTCGATGCAAGTCCTGCAAATGATGCAAGTGGCGATAAAAAAGAATTTGGTCAATTGGGCCAAGGAACGTTGCTACGTATTATGGACCGCTCGATGATCACACACCGTGGTATGCGCGAATTCATTTTAGATACTGCTGAAACTCACAATATACCGTATCAATACTTTGTATCCCAAGGCGGTACGGATGCAGGGCAAGTACATGTAGCCAATAACGGCGTGCCAAGTGCTGTCATCGGTATTTGTTCTCGTTACATCCATACTGCGGCTTCCATTATCCACACAGATGATTATGCAGCAGCGAAAGAATTAATTACAAAACTAGTAAAAGCATGTGATAAAACAACTGTGGAAACTATTAAACAAAATTGCTAAACGACTAGAAATGAAATGAGGATGTGGAATGGAATTTGTTCTGGGCTCTGAAAATCAGGCGAAAAAACGTGCGGTAGTTCGGGTCGTTGAACGTTACGTGGAGAACAGTACCATTTCTTTTGCGTCCGTTCAGTCAGGCGTCAGCGCACAGCCGATGAGTGAGGAAGAAACGCGGCAAGGTGCCATCAATCGTTCGATCACTGCAGCAAAGAATGCTTTTGGTATAGGTTTAGAAGGCGGGGTTCATATGCTTTCCGGCACGATGTATCTCTGCAATTGGGGCGCCCTCACCACGCCGGAAGGCAAAATGTTTACTGCCGCGGGCGCACAAATCCCTTTACCGGACGAATTAGCTGATGAAATTCGCCGTGGCAAAGAGCTAGGTGATGCAGTGGATGCCTATTTCAAAAAGCAAAATGTACGCACGTCAGAAGGGGCTATGGGTATGTTGACGGCACAACTTGTACCAAGGGATGCGTTATTTGAACATATCATGCAATTATTGATTGGCCAGCTCTTGTATAGCACGTCGCTACAAAGCTGACGATTGCAATAGCGTCGGGGTGCGATTAGAATAGGACTGATAGAAAATTGAACGAAAGTAGAGAAGGGGGGAACCTGAATGTTGCGAAGTGGAAAGGTTTTCTTGCTGTTGCTACTGGCTGTCGTGTTGGTAGGATGTAATCAGAAAGTGGAAGTCCGTACTGACGATGCATTTGTTTCAGCGAAAAAAGTATTTGAACTAAATAGCAAGAAACCAAATCAAACGGTGGGCGATATTGAATTCTATAAACCGCCAACTCTACGAATGGATAAAGAATCAACTTCCCAAAAGATTGTTTTAACTAAACGAAATGATTCATTTTATCTAACAGTTAATCCGAATGAAAAGAAAAATAGTCAAGTCTATTATGACGTACTGTTAACGGATGAACCGGATGATTTAGTAGGTGCACAAACATTTTCTAAAGATGAAGCATTTGGCTTTGTTGCGGTCATACAAAAAGGTGAGAAACAAGTAGAGTTAATCGCTAACGTAGGCGGAGCGAAAGTTGAAACTGTGACGGATGAAGAAAACACCAAAGCGTATTTAGAAATGATGATGGAAATTGCTCGTTCGGTTCAACATGACGACCAGTAAGTAATTTTGAGTAGTGAAGGAGAGGGTTAACGAATGGAAGCTGAAGATTTGGTAGAAGAACTAAAGAAACGCTTACCTAAAGAGAACTTTGATTGGCAATTTGACCGTCGGGCTGACAAATTGCGGATTGTCCACCATACTCTTCATAAAGGCATGGATATTTCATTACCTGAAATTCTATCCAAGTATGAACAGAAAAACGAACGTGCAATCGATGAAGTGGTGTATACCGTCCTAGAGACATTTCGCGCCATGGAGCAAGAACAGGCAAAAGGCTTCGCAGGAGAAAATACAATTTATCCTGTCATCCGTTCGACTTCATTTCCAACTGAAAGTTCCGCAGGACAAGCTTTCTTAACGAAAGAGCATACAGCCGAAACACGAATTTTCTATGCGCTAGATTTAGGAAACACGTATCGCCTGATTGATCAAGGGATGCTGTCCGATCTGCAGATGACAGAACAGGAAATTCAGGAAGTCGCAATGTTTAAAGTGAAGTCGTTACCGACAACGTATAAGCAAGATGTCGTCTCTGATAATATATTCTACTTCATCAACAATAACGATGGCTATGATGCGAGCAGAATATTGAATCAGCCATTTATGAGAGAAATGGAACAGAAAATACAAGGGCATATGGTCGTTTCCGTTCCTCACCAAGATGTGTTAATCATTGGAGATATAAGGAATGAAACAGGCTATGACGTCGTGGCGCAGATCGCGATGCAGTTTTTCACAACAGGTGCCGTACCTGTTACATCATTGTCTTTCATTTATGAAGATGGTAAGCTTGAACCGATTTTCATTATGGCGAAAAATAGATTGGCAAGAAGGGATCAGAAAAAATGAATATATTTTATAATCCAGAAGGTGTTGGCGACGTATTGTTCGTTCAACTTACAACTGAAAGACCGGCAGCAATTATTGTGGAAAGAAAAAATAATGTCGCTTTGATTAAAAATGAAGAGACAGAAACTGTAATCGCGTTCAATTTATTTGATGCATCCAGTTATTTCACTGTTTCAACAGTAGGTCAAGTAGAACTGACAGAAGAGCTTGGCGAACAAATACAAGAAGCTTTAGTGAAAAATGACATTGCGTTAGAATTGGAATTGGACTTCACTCCGAAATTCGTTATAGGCTATGTTGCTGAAAAAGAAAAGCATCCAAATGCAGATAAATTGAACATTTGTCAGGTAGACGTAGGGGAGGAAACATTGCAAATCGTTTGTGGCGCCTCTAATGTGGAAGCTGGACAGAAAGTGGTCGTAGCAAAAGTAGGCGCTGTAATGCCTTCAGGTATGGTCATTCGTGATGCGGAACTTCGTGGAGTCGCTTCGTCTGGTATGATTTGTTCTGCTAAAGAACTCAATCTGCAAGATGCGCCCGACGCAAAAGGAATTCTCGTATTAGAAGATGATAAGAAAGTCGGAGAGGCTTTCGAAGGTACGTTGTAAATATATCCATAGGAAAAAGCTTTTGCATAAGCCTCATTAGGCTTGTAGCAAAAGCTTTTTTGTATTATTGTTACAAAGGGTTACAAATCATCATTTTATACAGAAAGAACATAGAACTGTTTGATTTCCTCCTAGGTAACCTGTTAAAATGAAATGATTGATATGAAAAGAGTGATATATTTGAGCTGGCTACGGAATATGAAAAGACGCCTTCAGCAAATGCAAGAAGGCACTGAAAAAAATAACCCATTATTTGAACAACCAACTACTGAAAATATTAATGATAAAAATAACCTAAACCAAAAACCAAACGAAGGTCTTGATGAAGATAAAAAAACAAACTTTCGGTTTCCGATAGTTTCTGACTACGAAATTTATGGATGGGAACCACAGATCCATCATGATGAATATACGAAAGACTATTTACTAGAAGATGAAGCAACAGAAGAAGCATTTGAAATACTTCCTTTGGAACAGAATGAACGTTGGCCAGGTCGTTATGAGCGAGGTGGAAATGTCTACCGTGCAGAAGCAAAAAGAGAATTTGCCCAAATCATTCCACCTACATCGAATCCATTGCCTCTACCGTTTACCGGAAGAAAGCAAGAACGTACAATGCACTCGGAGCCGCAACGGATTGAGCCATATGAATCGCGACGTCCTGAACTAGAAGTACCATCTCGTCATCAAGAAGAACCTGTGAAAGTAGAGAGGCCTAAGATATTCAGAAAGCCATTTTCGCCTACGCACGTGCCTTCACCTATCTACGGATTGAACACTAGTTCTCCAATCAGTGAGGCTATGGAATCGGTCATAGAAAAGAAAGATGTGAAAGATCAAGAGTTACATGATCAATTTGAAGATCAAGACGAAGAATTGCCATTGTCCTTGATTTCCAACCAACAACCAAATAAAGCACCATTGTTTGCTAGTTCATCAGAAAAAAGACAGTCGGAGATGACCTCAGCGGAAGAACATACACAAGAAGTAGAAGAACCTAAATTGGAAGTATCTGAAGAACCTACGCAACTAGTGGAACAGACTGAAGAAACACAAGTGGAAGAGTCACTAGAAGTAACTATACACGACGATATACATGATGAAATCGAAGAAGCTGAAGTAACGATTGAGGAATCAGAAGAATCAAAAGAAGTCTTTGCACAAACGAGAAATATAGAGCAAGCGAAAACAGAAGTAGAAACAGAAGTAGAAATGTATGACGATGTTGCAACTGAAACAGAAGAAATTGTAGTAGATTCGGAAGCGCTTGTAACCGTTACGATAGAAGAAGAACAGGAAGAAGAACAACAAGAACAAGTAGAAATAGAATCCAATGAAGTAGAATTCGAAATGGATGATCAAGAGGGGCCAGTACAACCAGTTAAGAAAGAAAAAGTTGTGCCTTTTAATGTATTGATGCTTAAATCCGATAAAGAAAAATTAGCGGCTAGAGTAGAAGAACTCATTGCAGCTAATGCAGCGAAGAAAGAATTAGTAAAAGAAGCGTCAGTCGAAATCGATGCGGATCACCCTGTCGCGGAACAAACAGAATCGCTGGAAGATACACAATCAGTACAGCTAGAACAACAGAAGAATAGTGTAGAAATGAACGTGGAAGAACAGGATTCCATTGAAGAACCAGAATCTATTGCAGTAGAATCTCACGTTGAAGTAACCGAAATGGTCGCTACAACTTCTGAAACGATTGTAGAAGAACCTGAAGAGGAAATCATCGAAGAAGAACCACCACATTACGGATTCCCGACGATGCAATATTTGGCACCTCCGGAAGAAGAAATCGTTGATGAAGAGTGGCTTGCGACGCAGTCCGCTACGTTAGAAGAAACTCTTTCGTATTTCGCTGTACAGGCGACGGTTGAACAAGCTGTGCAAGGTCCTGCCGTCACGATGTTTGAGTTAACGGTGATGCAGGGGACAAAAGTAAGTAAAATTCGAAATCTTACCGACGACTTAAAATTGGCGTTGGCGGCTAGAGATATTCGTATCCAAGCGCCGATTCCAGGTACAAGTATGATTGGTATTGAAATTCCGAATCGCAAAACACGTGCAGTTCGAATTTCAGAGGTTATTGATAGTGATTCATTTATGAAATCAGACTCGCCCCTTGAAGCTGTATTAGGGCTTAGTTTGACAGGGGAGCCGCAAACAATTGATCTACGGAAGATGCCACACGGAATGATTGCGGGTGCTACAGGCTCCGGTAAATCCGTTTGTATCAACTCTATACTGATCAGTTTGTTGTATAAAGCATCACATCATGATCTGAAACTATTGCTCATTGATCCGAAAATGGTGGAATTGGCACCATATAATGGCATTCCACACTTGTTAAGTCCGGTTATTACAGATGTAAAAGCGGCGACTGCGGCATTGAAATGGGCAGTTAATGAGATGGAAAGACGCTATGAACTATTCGCGCATTCCGGAGTACGTAATATTGAACGCTATAACGAAATGGTCATGGCATCACGACGTTTCTCTTTAAAGATGCCTTATATTTTAGTAGTGATTGATGAGTTAGCAGATTTAATGATGATGGCACCTGCGGATGTAGAAGTGTCGATCAGCCGAATCACTCAGAAAGCTAGGGCGTGTGGCATTCATCTAATCATCGCAACTCAGCGACCTTCTGTTGATGTCATTACCGGAACAATTAAAGCCAATATCCCAACTCGTATAGCATTCGCTGTGTCTTCACAAGTAGATTCAAGAACTATTTTAGATTCAGTAGGGGCAGATCGTTTACTTGGTAAGGGGGATATGCTGTATTTAGGCAATGGCCAATCGGCTCCTGTCCGTCTTCAGGGGACATTTGTCACGGATGATGAGATCGAGCGTATAATAGAACATGTTCGTAATGAAGCAGAACCGAATTACTTATTCGGCCAAGATGATTTGCTAGCAGCCGCTGTCCGAGAAGAGGAATCGGATCCATTATTTGAGCAAGCCTGCAACTTTGTCATTGAGCAGGGGAGTGCATCCACTTCGTCATTACAGCGCCATTTCAGCATCGGCTATAACCGGGCGGCAAAGTTAATCGACCGAATGGAAGCAAATCAATTTATATCTGAGCAAAGAGGGAGCAGACCGCGCGACGTCTTTTTGACTGAACAAGCATTTGAAAGCTTCATGAAATAATGAATGCATAGTTCCTATCTAAAGGTTTGGTCGAACGCATGGTATACTATGACAAGAAATAATCTTCTTGTCCATTTCGGGACAATTGAAGATAAAAAGTGGGATGAAAGAACTCCCGGGAGGTTTCAATATGACATTGTTACATTTTACTGGTATCAAAGGATCGGGAATGAGTTCCCTTGCCCAGTTGCTACATGACTCTTCGTATGAGGTTCAAGGTTCTGATGTGGAAAAGTACTTTTTCACTGAAGACCCCTTACATGAACGAAATATAAAAGTACTGCCATTTGATGAAAATAATATTCAGCCGGGCATGAAAGTGATTGCAGGAAACGCATTTAAAGATGATCATCCTGAATTACTACGGGCAGCAGAACTTGGTATAGAAGTTATTCGTTACCATGAGTTCTTAGGCGACTATATGGAACAATTTACTTCCATAGGTGTTACGGGTACACATGGCAAAACGTCTACAACGGGCTTGCTTGCGCATGTATTGGGTGGCTTTGCGCCAACTTCTTACCTAATAGGGGACGGTACAGGTAAAGGTACCGAGAATGCGGAGAACTTTGTATTTGAAGCGTGTGAATACAAACGACACTTTTTGGCCTACCATCCAGACTATGCCATCATGACGAATATTGATTTCGATCATCCGGATTATTTCACAAGTCTGGACGATATTTTGAGCGCTTTCGGACAAATGGCGAGTCAAGTAAAGAAGGCATTAATCGCTTGTGGTGACGACGACAATCTTCAGAAACTTCAATGTCAAGTTCCGATTGTCTATTATGGCTTGGATTCATCCAATGACTTTTACGCAGCAAATATTGAAAAAGATCAAAACGGCTGTTCGTTTGATGTGTTCATTCGAAATGAATTCTATCACCGTTTCACCATTGTATTAACAGGCGATCATGCTATTAGAAATGCGTTGAGTGTTATTACACTATGTCATTATGAAAATATTCCAGCTGACATTGTAAATGAACGCTTTGCGACGTTTACAGGCGTAAAAAGACGTTTTTCTGTCTTGGAAGTAGATGACCGTGTCATTGTGGATGATTATGCACATCATCCTACCGAAATCCGTGCAACATTGGATTCGGCACGTCAAAAATATCCGAATCGTGAAGTGATTGCGGTATTCCAACCGCATACATTCAGCAGAACAGCAGCGATGTTAGATCAATTTGCAGAAAGTCTGTCTGAAGCAGATCATGTGTACTTATGTGACATCTTTGGTTCTGCACGAGAGAAAGTCGGTAGTTTAACGATTCACGATTTGATAGATAAAATCCCTAATTCTCAACATTTGAAGATAGAAGATATGTCAGATTTAGCAGCGCATAAACATTCTGTCATTCTTTTTATGGGAGCCGGAGATATCCAATTATATTTAAAACAATTTACTTCTGATATTACGAAAGAAGAAACAGCCTAATCTCTTTTATGAGAGGGCTGTTTCTCTTTTTTTTTTAGGTTTTTTGGTTTCGATAAAGGATATCACCCAGTTATGTCGAACAGGAGTATAGGACGAAAAGTTTAGAAACTCTCAAAGAGGGGTAAAGTTTTCGTAAGAATATGCTCTAGGAGGATAACGTAAGTGATCAATTTACTTTACGTTGCAGCAGTGATTGCCGCAATCGCATTTCTTATTCTTTGTGTAAGTCTGGCTATGACACTGGGGTCGTTAAAGACATCTTTACAGAGTGTCTCGCATACAGTAGGTGACTTATCAAAGCAATTAGAGGGAGTGACAACAGAAAGTACACAACTTCTTCAAAAAACCAATCAGCTGGCCGAAGATTTACAAGGAAAAGCGGACAAGCTGAACACTGTGGTGGATGCGGTAAAAGGAGTAGGTGACTCGGTGAACACTCTCAATCAATCAGTTCATCGGATCTCGAGCTCAGTAACTACAAAAGCCGAACAAAACAGTGACAAAATCGCGCAAGTCGTACAGTGGGGAACCGTTGCAGTTAATCTATATGATCAAGTAAAAGAACGGCAACCTAAAACGTCCGCTGGTTGGACAGTATACAAATCGCGCTCCTAGTACAAGCATTTTCCTTTAAAACATACAAAAATAGTTAATTCACAGGAGGAAGAAAAATGACAGAAAACAAACCGAACTATAACGACAACCAAGGTAACTACTCAAATACGTATGGCCAACCACAATATCCAGCGAACTACACGTATCGTTCAACTCATGATCTATATGATGAGGATAGCAACGGTACAGGTAGTTTCATTGCCGGCGCAATCATCGGTGGGGTAATCGGCGCTGCGACTGCGTTGTTCTTAGCGCCGAAGACAGGCCGTGAAATGCGTGAAGATTTCACTACACAGGCTTCACAATTAAAAGACAAGAGTATTGAATTGAGCTCAACGGCAAAAGATAAAGCGGTAGAGTTATCTAGCACAGCAAAAGACAAAGCAGTGGAATTTTCAAGTGCAGCAAAAGATTACACAGCTGACTTTACGGATACGGCAAAAGAAAAAACTGCAGCGTTCACTACAGCTGCAAAAGAGAAGACTTCTGAGTTGTCTCAAAACTTGCAAGAACAATCAGAACAGCTAGTTGACAAAGTGAAGTCTGTTAAATCAAAAACAAATGTTCCAATGGACGATGGTACTGTATCATCTGAAGGTGAAGAGGCAACTGATTATAAAAGTTCAAAAGAAAACAATGAAAAATCAGGGGAACTTTCAAAAGTAAAAGAAACAACAAACAAAAATGCAGATCAGGTTAAAACTGACAAATCTGCTAACCAAAAAAATGAGACTAAATCTCCTAATACAAATGCTTCTGCTAAAAAGAATACGAATCAATCTAAAGCTAACAACTCGTCTTCAAACAACAACAACAAAATTCATTCTAAATAATAGCGAAAACCTTCCTTCACGGGAAGGTTTTTTCTATGTGTACGATAAGTTAGAACAGCCATAAAGAAAAAGCTACGCCATGCGTTATTTCCGCACAGCGTAGCTTTTAAACAAATAGAATACGTAGTTGATCTCCACCGAATATCAATTCATTGAAGCCAATGGATTCGCCATTACGCATTAATTGATAAGCAGTGGTAGATTGAGACGGTAAGGAAAAATCAGTGAATGAAAATACATCACTGAATAGTATAGGAGAAGTGGGCAACGACTTGAACTCCACTTGGTCGTTAGCTTGTACTTGGTAGTCAAGACTAGCTCGTTGTCCATTTACATAAACGGCGGTTCGTGGTTTTTTGATCGTCACAGGCTCATCATTAAATGTTACATCGGCACGCTCTTCTAGAACGATATCTAAATCTCTTGCTATTTCCTTTAAGGAAAGGGAGGCAGGTTGACGCGTTTCAATGATATCGTTTGCGTGAATTTGATAGTCAGCAGAGACTTCTTGTCCGTTTGCGATGTAGAGGGTCTCGCGTTTCTTTAGGCGGTGGGGAGTTCCGTTCCATGTCACAGTGAACGAATCTGTCCCTGAACGGATAGGAGACGTTAGTACGTTTTTTATTCGATTCGCCGGATTCACCGTCAGTTCATCCCGATCCGCAATCTCAGTATCCATTGTAACCGTCTTTCCATTGAGCAAAATTTCACCCGTAACTGTCTGCGTCACTCCGTCGAGCTGATAACGTATCGGTTCAGGCGCATCTACTAAGTCTCTGACAGTCGCTGTGGCGTCTGTGCCATCTTTACCAAACAATAGCTCTATGCGGTCATGATCGTTAACAGGATCCTTAGTGCTGGCTTCAGTGCCGTTTAATAGGATGGTTGTAGATGAGCCGTGCTCGCCAGGAAGTGTTCTCCATCGCCCGTTTACTTTGACAGTTAGTGCGAGTCCGGGTCTACCGTATAACTGACGAGCAGTAACGCGGGCGGCAAGCAATGTATCGCCCACTGTAAGCTCTTTTAGTTCAAATAATCGAATGGCTTGGTCGTTGACTGTTAAGGTAATGTAATGAATGGGAGCTCTTTGTGCTGCAATCGCAATACCGATTGGCGTTACGAGTGCAGGAGAAGCTTCGATTTGGTCTGAAAGTGTAACTCCTGAAAGCGCATCGAGACTTCGAATCGCCACGCGGTTCTCAGGAAGGTCTAGCTGCATACTCACTTCTTTCGTCAGAGTAGGAGTTAACCCACCACCTCCCACAATCATTACGGCTTGTGGGGAAGAGTTGAGATTCAATCGTTTGATTTCATTTGCGATCGACAGTGCTACATGTTTCACTGAAGGTTTAATTACATCAATTACTTCTTCTGAAGGGATTTCTTGTTCAAATCCTAAAATATCTTGAAATGTCAATATGTCTTGATTATGAATTTGTCGTTTCATTTGTTCAGCAATAGGAAAATCGAGCAAGTAATGTGCACTTAGCGCTTCGGTCATTTCGTCTCCCGCAACGGGTACCATGCCATATGCTGTCACGGTATTATCTCTAACAATCGCAATGTCTGATGTACCAGCTCCAATATCGACCAATGCGATATTCAATCTTCTCATGGAAGGGGGAACGAGCACATGAATAGCAGCGATTGGCTCGAGTGTTAAAGCCTCCATTTCCAAATCGGCACGCTTTAACGCGGCAAGTAAGGATTCTACAACGACTCGTGGTAAAAATGTAGCAATGACTTCTACAGTCGCTGATTTCCCTTTTTGATCAATCAGACTACCGATCTTTTCATCTTGTAATTTGTAGTATAAAACAGAATACCCTACGCAATAATAGTGATCATCCTCTTGTGATTGATGAGCGGATAGTAATTTTTCTTGTGCATTTTGTACAGCGGCTAATTCCAATCGATTAATATCTTCATTGGACATTAATGTGCGATCTGAAATATCTACTGTCACAGTTCCTTCTGCTGTTTTCAATGAACGACCAGCTGCCGCAACACTGACGCGATGCAGAGGGCCATGAATGTGTTCCAGTTCTTCTTTTATTTCTTGAATTATAGACGCCACGCTTAAAATATTATGTATTTGTCCATCAATCATCGATCGCTCTTTATGTTCTTTAGAAATCAAGTCCACAATATGGAATGAATCGTTTTGTTCTTCTAGTACAATCCCTACAACGGTGCGAGTTCCGATGTCAAGAGCGAATAACTTAGTAGCCAGGATTTCCAACCTCTTTTCAAGTTTTTTTCTATGTGAAAATAGTGAATATATAATTATTCGATGAAATTGCGTGACTTTTCTAAGAGTATTCATTATACTAGGTCTATTATATAAAAATGTACCATAGATTCCGGTGTTAGAAAAGGAAGATATGTACGGGGAGGAGACAGGTATTATGAGCAAGCAAGATTTAGGTGAGTTGAGAGGTACTATCGATCAGTTGAACTTAGATATTCTAGAATTGATCAATGAACGTACAGGCGTTATCCAAGAAATTGGTAAGTTAAAAGAAAAGCAAGGTGTAAATAGATATGATCCGATTCGCGAACGCGAGATGCTCAACGTCTTAAAGAAGGCAAACCATGGCCCTTTACCAGACGGTATCCTTGAGCAGGTATTTAAATCTATTTTCATGTCGGCACTTGAAGTACAGCAAGATGAGCAGAAGAATGCATTACTCGTATCCCGTACTAAAAAACCTGAAGACACGATTGTTGACGTAAACGGCCATAAAATCGGAGACGGACATCCATCTTTCGTATTTGGACCTTGTGCAGTAGAATCTTACGAACAGGTTTTGGCAGTAGCCAAGTCCATTAAAGCAAAAGGATTAACGATGATTCGTGGAGGAGCTTACAAACCACGTACATCTCCATATGATTTCCAAGGTTTAGGTCTTGAAGGCTTAAAAATTCTAAAGCGAGTTGCAGATGAAACTGGACTTTCTATCGTCACAGAAATCATTACACCATCGCACTTAGAGGAAGCACTCGAATATGTCGATGTGATTCAAATCGGTGCGCGTAACATGCAGAACTTTGAACTGTTAAAAGAAGCTGGAATGGTCAATAAGCCAGTCCTTCTAAAGCGCGGAATGTCTGCAACGATTTCTGAGTTCGTCAATGCAGCTGAATATATTATTTCTAAAGGTAATACGGAGATTATGCTATGTGAGCGAGGAATTCGTACATATGAGACGGCAACTCGTAACACGCTGGACATCTCTGCTGTTCCAATCTTGAAGCAAGAAACACATTTACCGGTATTCGTGGACGTTACACATTCCACTGGCCGTAAAGACTTATTGCTTCCAACAGCGAAAGCGGCAATTGCAGTAGGAGCAGACGGCGTTATGGCAGAGGTTCATCCGGATCCAGCCGTAGCATTATCGGATTCAGCGCAGCAAATGGATATTGAGCAGTTTGACAAGTTCTACGAAGAGATGACTCGCTTCATGAACACACACCAAACGATCTAAAACATCCAACACCGACCCTTTATTAGTAAAGGTCGGTGTTTTTCTGTATAGAATGACAGATTTCTACACAGAAAAACACAAAAATCCAGTAGAACACGGTATACTAGTAAAGAATAAAGACAGGAGGAGCAAAAATGGCTATCACTATTTACGATGTAGCAAGAGAAGCAAACGTATCGATGGCAACGGTTTCACGTGTAGTGAACGGCAATCAAAACGTGAAGCCGGCGACTCGCAAAAAAGTATTGGACTGTATTGAACGATTGGGGTACCGGCCAAATGCCGTCGCTCGTGGACTGGCTAGCAAGCGTACGACGACGATTGGAGTAATTGTCCCCGATATGTCCAAGAGTTACTATGCAGAGCTATCCAGAGGGATTGCAGACGTTGCCACGATGTATGAGTACAATATTATCATTTCCAATTCGGACAAGAGTACCTCTCGAGAAGTGGAGTTGTTTGAAGATCATTTAGGCAAGCAAGTAGATGGATTGATCTTCATGAGTGATTCTATTTCACCTGAAGTACGAAAAGAAATGAAGACAGCGAACGTTCCGATCGTCTTGGCAGGAACATTGGATTTTGAAACCAATTTACCATCTGTCAATATTGATCATGAACAAGCCGCATATGAAGTAACAAAAAAATTGATCGACAATGGCCATAAGCGTATTGCATTTGTTTCGGGACCTTTTACGCGTGACATTAATCGTGTATGCAAACGTGTTGGGTATATTCGTGCGTTGGAAGAAGCAGGGGTGACGATCGATGAGTCATTGATCGTGGAAACTGACAATACGTATGATGATGCTTACGAGAGCTGGAGTGTACTAGGTAAGCTGTCTGATCCTCCAACGGCTGTCATGACGAGCAGTGACGAAGTGGCCATAGGTATTATGAATGGTGTGCGTGATGAGAATCTTAGAATTCCTGAGGATGTGGAGATTATTTGTTTCCAGCATTCTATTCTTGCGCGTATTGTTCGTCCACAGTTGACCGCGATTGTGGTGCCTTTGTATGACCTCGGTGCCGTATCGATGCGTTTGTTAACGAAGTTAATGAACAAAGAAGAAGTAGAAGAGACAGAAGTTATTCTACCGTATTATTTGGAAGAGCGGCAATCGGTTAAGAAGTAGGTCGGAGTCGCTGCCTGTAACGTAAGTAATGCGTGTTTTGAATCAACAACACTCATACGTTGTTTTTAAAAAGGTATAAATGCAAAGAGCAACTTATCTGAGCGATAAGTTGCTTTTTATTATGATTTTCGGATGACGTGCAAAGCTCTCGTTAGCATTTGCTCATTTTTTTCGTTGATGTCATATTTACGAGGAACTGGTTCATATAGATCTTCAGGATCTTCCCACGTCTCAATTAGTGAAACAGGTGACTCGGGTTGCCATTTATTTAGCCAGGCTTCTGGAAGTCGTCCAGTAGGTGTTGGGATGTCTTTCATAGTAAGCCATAGGTGCGACCACGCACGTGGTACTACGCGCCAGATGTCGTATCCGCCGCCGCCGATTGCAATCCATCTTCCGTCGCAGAATTCTTCCGCGATATCTTTTGCTAGTTTTGGAATTTCTTCGTAGATCTTCATGGTGCCATATAGATGCGTGAGTGGATCGAAGTAGTGTGCATCTGCTCCGTTTTGAGTAAGAATGACGTCGGGCTTAAAGTGTTCTGCCACTTCACGCAAGGCAGTCTTATAGATATGTAGGAACGATTCATCTTCCGTAAATGCGTCGATAGGGAAGTTGAATGAGGTGCCGTAACCCGCTCCATTTCCTCGTTCTGTCACATTGCCTGTCCCGGGAAACAAGTAGCGCCCTGTTTCATGGATAGAGAATGTACAAACATTCGGATCATCGTAAAACGTCCATTGCACGCCGTCGCCGTGATGCGCATCGGTATCCACATATAATACGCGAGCTCCATATTTTTGCTGTAAGTATTTAATGGCTACAGAACTATCGTTATAAATACAGAAGCCAGAAGCTTTCCCTTGGAAGCCGTGATGCAGGCCGCCGCCTAGGTTCAACGCATATCTTGAACGACCTTCCATTACTTCTTCAATCGCTGTAAGTGTACCGCCTACGAGCAATGCACTTGCTTCATGCATGCCAGTGAAGAAGGGTGTATCTTCCGTACCGATACCGTAAATACTACCGATATTTTCGCTGACATTACCTGTACTCGCCTTTTTGACGATTTCGATATACTTTGCGTCATGAGCGAGAAGCAATTCTTCGTCTGTGGCTGTGCGCGGAATGACGACTTCATGAGGCTCGATCGTATTCATTTCATCTAGTAAATCTTTTGTCAAAATGATTCGCTTTTGATTAAAAGGATGAGTATCCGAAAATTCATAGTTTAGTTGGTCAGGAGAAAAGATAAAACTCGCTTGTTTTTTCATACGCCCATCTCCGGTTCACTTGGCCATAGAACTTCGAATCCTTGCTTTTTCAATCCTTCGATGATCGGAAGGGGATTCATTCGTTTAATGCGGATAGCGAGAATTTTGTACTCTTCGTTATCTTGATAAGGATAGACAAGTACACTAAGCACGTTCGTATTGTGTTCGTGAAATACTTTAGATGCCTCATATAAAATACCGGGCGTGTTCGGCACGCGGATCTGAATGTGTGAACTGGGCTGATTGGCACCTGTTAACTCAATATAGTTATAGAGTAAATCTGTTTTCGTTAGAATGCCGACTAGCTGATAATTAGAAACAATGGGTAGGCAACCAATTTCATACGTATAAAACATTAGCGCAGCTTCCTCCGCAAAGTCCCGCGGATGGCCAATCAATAAGTCAGTTTTCATAATTTTATCAAGCGTGGTTTCATAAAGTGAAGGTTCCAATCTCTTCGAAATACTTGAAGGAGAAGCTTCTTTGACGTCACGGTCTGTAACGAGTCCTTCGATCTGCCCATCTTTCACGATGGGGATGTGGCGAATTCGTTTTTCTTTCATCAGTTGTACTGCATCTGCAATCGTATGTGTAGAATTAAGCGTAATCACGTCTGTTTTCATAATATCTTGTATTAGCATGATTATTCCTCACTTTCAGTAATTAACACGATTTTTGAAACGCACACGGTCAAAGCGTTCAATGGATTCTTGATCGACTCGTTTTCCGATTCTCGCCATTAGTGCATTGGCAGGGTGGGAACAAATTTCAGGATCATCAGTGGAGAAGAATTCCAAGCCACCTGCACGCATCATTTTCTCCATCATTTTGCGATAATCCCATACTGTCAAACCAGTACCTTTTAAATCCCAATGCCAATAATATTCAGTCGTAATAATAATATAATCTTCCATCGCATCATCCAACATCGATAATTCCAGTAAGGATTTACCGATACGTGCGCCGCGATAAGCTGCAACTACTTCGACGGCGCCTAGTTCTATTAAATTGGCCATGTCTGCTTCATACCAGCGTTCGAGTGGATCGGGATAGAGAAACGTAACATACCCAACAATCCTATTATCGATTCTCGCTACGTTGATCCGACCTTCAGGAAACGCGGCGATTTTCACCAATGCTTCTTGTTGTTGTGTAGATGGACGAAATGCTTTCAGTCCTTCGTGAAATTCAAACGATGCCAGTCGTTCTGATGAAACAGGGCCTTCTATGACCAGTTCACCTTCGTTATGCGGGAATGTTCTGGAAAAGTAGGTCTTTTCATGTTTCACATAGTTCACCTCTTCCTAATATATCTACCCTTTGTACGCTCAAATACTCGCTGTGAGTTCGGTAATTGCTTCTCTGTGTTAAGTATACAATTTATAGTGAGGAAAAGTATATTATTATCATTAAATCACGGAATTGTCGGTAATTATCTATGTGTAGTAAAAAAATGGTGAAGTTAGAAGGAAGAAGGGAGGAGGGGTTGTTATTCACTTTGATGAAATTCTTCATAAAAAACCGGATGACAATTTAGAATGGTCATCCGGCTTGTTAGTTATTCTTTTGCTTCTGGAGCTGCATCCGGCTTTGGTTCCGGTGTCGCTTCAGGTTTAGTTTCAGGTGTAGGTTCTGGTGCAGTCTCTGGTTTAGCATCCGGTTTTGATTCAGACTTGGTATCCGGTTTTGCGTCCGACTTTGCATCCGACTTCGTTTCTGGAGTTGTCGTACTTGGTTTAGCCCCAGTATTCGTCTCTGATTTCGGCTCTGCTTTTGGTGCAGGTGCCGTATTGGTTACAGTGTTGGAAGGTCCCGAGAGTAAGCCAGTAATATCAACTGCGCGTACGTAATATGAACCATATCCGACTTTATACGATCTAGAAGCCCCATCATGGACCGTACCGATTTTGGCACCGTTCTGATAAATGTAATAACCGATTACATCATTTGAAGAAGAAGCAGTCCATGTAAGAGCGGATCCATTTTGTCCTGTTGATACGGCTGCAGGTGGTACGTTGTCTGCAGGGAATGTGGATCCTGCAACAGTGCTTGCATATCCGCCACGACCTGCAAGCAGTTTGGAAGCATCTCCGCCTAAGCGTCCAAGCATCCGCTTACCATATTCAGAAGTTACGCCGATACCGCCGGACGTGACAAATTCACGAGGAGTAGAAGGTAATGCCTGATATAGTTTGCCATTCACTCGAACAGCTGCGGATGAAACGATACTGTCATCCACTTTGGTAGGAACCATCTTTTTCGAATTAAATAAATCTGATCTAACGAGTCCTGCCGATGCACAAGCAGCAGAAGGAGCAAGTCCTGAAATGCCACAGAATGAACGTGTTACGACGCCATTCGGGCGTTTAAACGTATCTCTTGCTTTAATGGTTTCCGGTATGACCGTATTGGCTACATTCATCAATTGTCCGTACAATCGTGCAGTCCGTTCTGATGGATGCATTTGACCGCTGTTGTAGCCGTGGTATAACGGCGTATTTCGATTTTTATAACCCATCCAAACACCAAGCGATATATTTGGATTATAGCCGACTAGCCAAGCATCACCGTAATGCTGGGATGTCCCTGTCTTCGCAGCTAAATCGGGACGGAAATTCATTAAGCCAGGTAAACGTGCAGCTGTACCGTTACCTTTTAGTACATCACGCATCATATCGGTGATGATATAAGAAGTTTCTGGACTAAACACTTCCACAGGTTCTGCTTTGTGTTCAAATACTATGTTACCTTTCATGTCTTCAATCCGTTCAATCATATACGATTCGATGAATTGACCACCGTTAGCGAATGTAGCGTAAGCATTTGTGTTTTCTTCTACAGTGACATCCATAGTACCTAATGATGCAGAAAGACCAATGCCTGCCTTATCGGTAGCATTTGCAAATTTCATTTTCTTTAGAAAATCAATAGGGTTTCTATCTATTATTTGGTCATATAGACGTATAGTAGATAAGTTTTGTGAACGTGCCAGAGATTCACGGGCTGGCAATACGCCGAACTCGCGGTCGAAATAGTTGCCGGGTGCGTAACTGCCTCTTCTAAACTTCACATCCACTAGTGGACTACCTGCACCAATTACACCGTATTCAATGGCAGGTGCATAAACCAGTAATGGTTTCATGGAAGATCCGTTTTGTCGGTAAGCTTGAGTAGAATGATTCAATGCTTCCAGTTCGTAATCACGTCCACCGACGAATGAAAGTACTTTCCCTGTATGGTTCTCGATCATCGACACACCGACTTGAACAGGATTTTCTTTCGTAATCATTTTACCTGATTCTTCATCCAGTGTTTCCGTAGTATACGTATAACCGTAGTACTGGAAGCTGTCAGCGACTTCATTCATTTTGTCATACAACTCTTTGTTGATAGTAGAGTAGATACGATAGCCGTCTGTTCGCATGGAACGGTCTGCCATGATTTCGTATTTTTCCTTAATCTTGGAATCTCCTTCAAAACGATCCGCGTCAATGCCATCTTTTTCAGCCAAAACTTCAGCTAAAATTTCAATTGTGCGATTTTGAATTTCCTGTGTGACATACGGATAACGTTCTGTAGCGCGACGTGAAGGTTGTCTGAAGTCTTTCGTCACATCATACGCAAGAGCTTCCTGATATTCCGCTTCCGAAATATAGCCTGCATCACGCATACGGAACAGTACGGTCTTCATCCGGTTTACACCATACATCAGCTTTTCGCGTTCCTTAATGCCTTGGTTCTTACTGTAGAAAGGCGTGTATGTATACGGTGCTTGTGGAATACCCGCAATATATGCAGCTTGCGGCAAACTTAAATCATTGGCTTTAATACCGAAAATCCCACGCGCGGCTGTTTCGATGCCTGCGATATTCTGCCCCATCACATCACGACCATAAGGAATGATATTCAAATAGGCTTCTAGAATCTCATCCTTCGTCATGAAGTGTTCCAAGCGCATAGCCAGCAAGATTTCTTTAGCTTTACGCTCATAAGAAACTTCGTTCGTCAAAATCTGGTTTTTCACTAACTGCTGAGTGAGTGTAGATCCACCCGTTTGACTGTCTGAGTTCGTAACATCTTGGAACACTCCGCGGAATATCGCTTTTGGCACGATGCCTTTATGCTCTTCAAAATATTCATCCTCAGTAGCCAGCACAGCGTCCAGTGCATACTGTGAAACTTTATCCAGCGTAATTTGTCGGCGCTCGATGTCTGAGTTGATCTTGCCTAGATAAATACTGTCTGCAAAGTACATTTCAGATGTCTCTTCATAATTAAACACCTGATCCCGAAGTTCTTCTTTGGAACGTAACGGCTCTTTCGCAACAAGAGAAGCGAAATAACCTGCACCAACTGAACTCGCAAATACGGCCCCGATGACGGCGAAGATAATGAGTAATAAAAACAAGTTCCAAAGTACGCCGGTTCCGATGCGAAGTTTTTTGGCCCAAGGCTCTTTTTTCGCTTGTTCAAACTTATCTTCAAGTTGCTTAATTCTATTATTCTTTTCGTTGTTCAAAGTTTTTCTCCCCCCAAAAATCTTACTCATTATATCACAGAATCAGAAGGAAATATGCAATAAATGTTGACTTTCATAGGAAGTTGGGTAAAATTGAACTCATACGAAATTACATGTCGAAAAAACCGAAGTAATGATAGTGAGTTCCGTTTAAGAGAGACAGCGGTTGGTGGAAGCTGTTCGGTGCACTATACATGAATTACAGTTTTGGAGTGTACGTTTTGCGCAACGTTACTAGCGCCTAAAAGCCGGAGAGTATTTACTCTCAAGCCGGGTGGTACCGCGTTATAATTAATCAACTAACGTCCCTGCATGATCATTTTTTGATCGTGTGGGGACTTTTTACGTTGAAAATAGGGGGATATAGAACATGTCGAATGAATTAATGGACGATTTACGTTGGAGAGGCTTGTTATACCAACAGACGAATGAAGAAGGTCTTGAGAAACTTCTAACAGACGAGAAGATTTCACTATACTGCGGAGTAGACCCAACCGCGGATAGTATGCACATCGGCCATATCGTACCGATGCTGACCCTGCGTCGCTTCCAGTTACACGGACACCAGCCTATTCTATTAATTGGTGGCGCTACAGGAATGATCGGGGATCCATCTGGACGCTCTGAAGAACGCCAATTACAGACGACAGATCAAGTAGACGCGAATGTTCGTGGAATCAAAAAACAACTAGAGATGATCTTTGATTTCCAAACAGAAAATGGTGCGAAACTTGTAAACAATAATGATTGGATCGGTTCCATGTCATTGATCGAATTCTTGCGTGACTATGGCAAATTGCTAAGCGTCAATTACATGCTAGCAAAAGACAATGTTGCGTCTCGTTTAGATCAAGGAATTTCCTTCACGGAATTCTCATACATGTTGATGCAAGGTGCGGACTTCAACCACTTATATGATAACTATAATTGCCGTGTGCAAATTGGTGGATCAGATCAGTGGGGGAATATCACGACAGGCCTAGAAGTCATTCGCAAAAAGCATGACGAAGAAGTACAAGCATACGGATTTACGATTCCATTGGTAACAAAAGCAGATGGTACGAAATTCGGTAAATCTGCTGGCGGTGCGGTATGGCTCGATGCGAAGAAAACTTCTCCATATGAGTTCTACCAATTCTGGATCAACGCAGCAGACGCAGACGTTGTGAAGTACTTGAAAATCTTCACATTCTTAAGCCGTGAAGAAATCGAAGCGCTTGAAGTATCCGTACAACAAGAGCCACATTTACGTAAAGCACAGAAGACGTTAGCAGAAGAAATGACTCGTCTAATTCATGGTCAGGACGCACTTGATCAAGCATTACGCATTTCTGCAGCGCTATTTAGCGGAGATTTAAAAGCATTGACGGCTACTGAAATGAAAGATGCGTTTAAAGATGTGCCGACTGTCGAAATGGAAAAAGTCGATCAAAACATCGTGGATTTCATTGTGCAAGCAGGTGTATCTCCATCAAAACGCCAAGCTCGTGAAGACGTAACGAACGGTGCGATTTCCTTTAACGGAGAACGTATTACAGATACAGCGTTCACAGTAGGGGCAGAGCAACGTTTGGAAGATGCTTTTACCATTGTGAGACGTGGGAAAAAGAAATATAGTATGGTGAAGTTTGTTTAACTGGGAGTTAGTGAATTGAAAAAAGAGTATATGATGTACGCTCAGACATTAGGGTTTCTTGGTTAGTATCAAGGATCGAAAATATGGTAAGTTTCGTAATTCATAATGGATGAAAAGGCATCTCTTCGGAGGTGTCTTTTTATATTAGAAATAACATACATAACTAATAGTGGGAATCATAAAAAGTGCCTATGTAAAACAGTCATATTCGTTTGAACGAACGAAGAAGTTGGTTACATAAGCACTGTAAAATAATACGTTTTTATTTAGTTAACAACTTTTTGATAATGCGAATATCTGTGTCGTGGTCGTTTAGTAAGCGCTGGGTTTTACGCATATCATCTGATTTTGCTTTGTTGTAAAAGATTTGTTCAGATAACGCATCAACTTTCTGATTGGGGACAATGGGGCTTATATCTAGTTCTGAAATTGCCTGTTTCATAAATTTTTGTTCCTCTTTTATAATAGAAATATCGGTCTTTAGTGTAGAAATATTTCGCTCCATATTGCTAACTTTGTCGACCAAGAGTTCAAGTAGTTCACGATCTGTCATAAAAACCCTCATATTTTTTATATTTGTTTTTTATCTTACCATGTTTCAAATGACTTGTACGGAACGTACATTCTTATTTTTCTTTCTAAAGAAGTTATTTAGGAAACGACAACTGTGAATGTTTAAGAAAACACGAAAACTTAGTGCTCATATCCTCGCAAAAAAGGGTTTTCTTTCTTTATGTTGAATACTGTAAATAGAGGGAAGTGAGAAGTTTGAAAAAATACAGAGTACAATACCACTTTGCAGGCGCTGAAAGTATTTTAAGAACAGTTGAAGCAGCGAATCAAGAAGATGCTTTAGGAATCGCAACAAATTCTCGAAGCAATGATATTGTTTTTACCGATAGCAAAGGAACGTTATATTGTTTCTTTTATAGAGACGTACAATATGTTTCAGTTACGGAAGATAGAGCATAAACGGAAGAAATAATAATGCAGGACGTCCTTTCTCTAGGGACGTTCTTTTTTTTGACTTATTTACTGATCATAATGAAGTCTTGCCTCCTAATATTTTGTAATAAAAAACAGTAAAATATAGTTGATTGCACGTTTCTAAGTGGTACAACGGACGTATCACATTGAAACGAAGGAGCGTACCAATATGAAACGACACACCGTGTCACATTGGTATGGCCTATAACCAAAGAACTTATAAGAATATAAAGAATAAAGATATTGTCGAGAAGCATCTCGACGACGAATATTTCGTTGGTCATTATTTGCAGAGAAAAGTTTTCGCACCTAGTATCCTTTTTGCTTCTCAGCTCTATATAGTGTGCAAAGCTAACCTGGTGTTATTTTGTAATTTGAAACCAAAATCTACGTCTACGTTCAAAAGGAGTGAAAATTATGAGAAAACGAATACTGCTATTTCCCGTTTTATTATTGCTGACAGCTTGCTCTTCCAATCCATCCAAAACGCTTCCGTCCCCGCAGAATACGATCATTGACTGGGTAGATTTTGTGAAATGGAATGATGCGACGTATGAAGCGAACTATGAAATGAACGAGCTTGAAAAGGACTGGGAAACTACTGGCGAAGTAGGAGAAGTAAAATATATGTTGGATGGCCATGCGGGAACGAATCATCAAACGAAAAATGGAGATGCAGCTTATTTGCAAAAAGGTACAAAATTATTTGCGATGAAAGGTTATGATCCGGCATTCCGAATTATAGCGGACGGTAAGGTATACGAAGTATCTGAATCTGATAAAGCTGAAACGGTTGGAGATTTTTTAGACATTAAAGGGAAAGTACAGCGAGTCATTTTGCAAAGTGAGCAAGATTTATCGTTCATTGGAGAGTTTACGGATGAGCATGCGGAGCAACTGATTGAAGAGTTGTTGGTTATGCCGTATGAACCAGAAAGACGTGCGACTGAAGGAAAGCGTGTGTTTTTCGGAATTGAATTAGTAGATGGGAGTTTGACTAGATCAGTTTATTGGCCGGAGACGGGTTATATTAATTATGGTGGGGTGGCTTCTCAAGAGATTAAAGACATATTTGAGGTTGAGATGGATAAGTATGATTACTGAAGAAAATTGATAAATATAAAATAGGGTGAAGAGCGATTGTGATTGTTTAAACAAATTAGGAAAGTTTGGTATGCGGGTACGCTATATAAATAGATAACGCCTTGGTCAAAGGGGACATAACTGAAATAGGGAATTAAGATACAATTGCATATACCACACCGAAAGAAGCATCTACAAAGTAAAATGTGTTTTCATAAGAAAAAGAGCCATTCAAGGCTCTAGTGATATTCTTTAGATTTCTTTAGACACTCTTCAAAATGCAATACGATATCGTTAAAGGAAAACTCGTTTTCTTCAATGGTGGATTAATGGCTAGACCAAGAAAATTAAGCGCGGTATGGACTGGAAATATCAGCAAAGCGGAAATAGCTAAACGGCAAAAAGAAGAGGAGTCCTTACACGACTTTGAGCCAGTGTCACAAGAGCCTCCAGAATGGCTAAATGTCACAGCGAAAGCTAGTGATTCCACTTTTGAAAGATTTGCTTATTGCGGCACTGGATGAAGCGTCTGTTGCTATGTATTGTGACTACTATTCGATGTATGTGGAAGCATCCCGAAGCGTGGAGCGTGAAGGGCGTACTATTTCAGAAATTGCTTCACAGGGGAATGACAAGTGACGGATCAATCCCGAATTTACTGTTATGACAGAAGTGGCTCGTATGGTTAGAGCGGTTGCTGGCAATATCGGACTTACCATTGATAGCAGGATGCGGATAGTCGCACCAAAACCAAACAAAGTGAAAGATCCTTTTGCTGAAATGTTGGGGAATTATTAAACGGTAGAGAATGAAGGAAATAAGTTGAATCTATTGATAGTGTGATTGTCGAAATACTTATTGCAAAGATCACGTATATGATTGATTGGAAGGCAGCCTACTTGATGTAGGCTGCCTTTTCCTTATACTCTGAAAGTTTAATTTTCTCTCTATTAAAATCATTTCAACTAGGAAGATATGTCGAGTATTGATATAGTGGAGCTACTGATCAACGGAGTGTGTGGACTATTTGAATATGACGCATCAAGGGAAAGTCAGATGGATACGGAGGGGAGAGAGGAAGAATTTTGAATGAACGAAAAATAGAAAATAGAATCCTTTATTTGATTGTATTTATTTTAATTGTCGTTCTATATATTTTATTAATAAGTATGCAGTCTGTGACGTACAACTTTAAATTACCATCCGCTGTAAAAGTTTTTGAAGAGTTCTTGAATTATATTAATAAATGGATTCCAACCATCTTAGGGATATTTGCGATTTTTCTAGCTAAAAGCTCATTGGATCATAGTAAACGATCATCTCTTGTAAAAGATAGCTATGGACCAATTCTTGAAGAAATTAATAAAAATAAAAATATTAAATGTGATAGCTTTGAAATGTTTAACTTTAAGTATCTTGAAGAGTTAAAGAGTAATTATTTATACACGGCGTTAGAGAAAGAGAATCAAATATGTATAGAAGATATTATTGAGAGATGTATAAAGGTCAATAGGTACAAGAGAGAATCGCATACCTATGTAGAAAAAACTATTTGTGACATTCTTAATCAAGAATTAGGGAAAAATAAGTATCCCTATAGGGTGGGCAGTATATACGAATGTGACAAACATTGCCAACCTATATATAAAGACAGGACAGATTTATTTAATCAATTATTCACAGGAAATCTTGGCTATATTCTTGTTAGCGGACAAACCCAAATAGCTTGTTATACAGCAAGTTTTAAAGAGGCTTTATATATTGGTAGGGAGGAATTTATAGAAGAATTTATTCACGATCCTGATATTTTTTTGGTAGACTTAAAAAAAATGGTGGATGATCTTTATAACAAACCTGAAGACTGGCATCCAGACGATGAATTTTATCCTACCTTAGAATTTTTTGTTCATCACCAATCAGCAATGATTAAGATATTCAAAGACCAAACTAAATATCCTCTTTACGAAACGCGATATGAGGGGTTAGTAAGTGAAATTAACCAGTTAGAAAAGCAAATAAATGAAACCATAAAAAAATTGTTAATACCAAATTACAGTTTGAAGAAGTTTTTTAAATTGAAGTAGTCCGCCCTGGCCAACCAGAGGACAACATTTGATTGCAACATTGCGCTGTGTCCCGTGTTGTCCACTTTTTATTTCTTGATTTATACCCTCGAGTTAAAGTTGGGGTGAAAATAATGTAGAACTTATCGAAGCGTTTGGTTAAAAAAGAGCCTCTACTATCCTTGTAGTAGATCGAAGGATAAAAGGTGCAATGATATAGATAAAGAGAAACGAGCAACTGAGCGAGTGGGAACTATACGAATTGATGGATACACGGCGGCCGACATATGTACGAGCGATAAAAAGAGGAAATTCACCTTCTTTGACGAATATTGTCAGTGGGAGGTGAATATCTATGTATACTATAAGTAATTTCAAGTATCTAGCAGACTTGCAAGAAGAGTTAGATAGCTTGGAGCAAGCATTAGAAGAAAAGTTGGAAACTACAGTTCGTCCTGCAATGAAAAAAGCCATATGTGATCTGTATGACATGCTCAAGGTGTTTCTGGAAAAAGGCGATTTGGATGTTGTTGAAGGTGAAGGTAGCTTCAATGCTGCATACAAAAAAATGAGCATTGGTGTACTTATCGTCGCTGAAGGCTTCGCATTAAAATTATCAATCAATTCAGAAGAAGTAGACATAATTAAAGTCATTACTCGTCCGACTAAATATAGTTCTCCAAGGAAAACTGTTAAAAACGACTTGCTGAGTAAAAAGATAGAAGAGTTACAAAACGACACTGATGAAATTAAAGGAACGTTATCTAGCTATGACAACTTACAAGTAGTTTATACGAATGACAACAATCAACGATTTAACGCTCCGGAGAAAGTGATAGAAGCGTACTTTAAATAACAGAAAGCATCTCTTCTGAGGTGCTTTTTCTATGCCGGAAAATAAAGAAGGCGGCAGACCATGGAAACCTTATCCTTATGGTAGTCACTTAAATCACACGCATATCTCATTAAAAGGCAGTAAAGAGCAAGGTGGTCGTATTGGATCGTCTGGTCGTTACTTAGTTGGTAAGCGTCAAAACGGTTCTCCATTGCGTGTGTTGATTTCACTTTATGGAAGGATTGATAATATGTACTTCTTGGCATATCTAGCACGTCACATAAAACTTGAATCGGATGGTTCTCCTTTTCCTGTTCGATATGGACGATAATCTCTTGGTCGGTCACTTTTTCGCGAATATGGTCATAGCCTTTTTTAGGATTTCGACCTCCTATTGAAGGCGAAGGTTTCCTTTTGAATCTCTGCAATTTCAGCAGGAGTTAAATCGCCTCCGTTTTCAATTGGGGAATGAGCTTTGATCCATTTATAGATTGTTACTTCAGATTACCATATTCGTGGCTGAGATCACTCACAGATGTGCCAGACCTGTAGAGTTCGACGATTGTTTGTTTGAATTCCTGTTTATAACGTTTTTGTTTCATTCCGGACACGTCCTCTCTATTTATTAGGATAGAGAGTTAACTAACTTGTGTCCATACATCTATACTAGCTTCAACGGGCTGCTTTCTTTATGGCTGAATGGAAAGGAGCTTTATACGCATGTAGGGCACAATTACGAAGAAAGAGAGGCTAACAACGAAGTATGGTGTCTTCTACCCTTCACAATTACAGTAGATCGCATTGGGGAGCAGATTATAAAGTGTATGTGATTGATGATGAATTAGTTCTTAAAGTAAGCACTGGCCATCACTTTCAGAATCACGGAATCATTTTGAAAGAATTGGCAGGACGTCCATTCATTCCGAAAGTATGCGATTATTGCAGTTTCGGAAGATGGTACATTATGCACCAAATTCATGGGAGCGATCTATTTTTCAGGTCGTGGATTCCCAGGTTTGAAAAATAGATCGATTATGAGAAATTTCGGGGAGATATACATGAGTTTTCTGAGGTGTTTGGGGAGTATGATTTGGTGAATCATGGTTTAAGTCGAGATAATGTGATGATTGATCGGAACGGTGGGTTCTTGATTGTGAATGTGGGTGGGTTTCGGCAACGCGATGAATACCATTGTAAAAATGAAGTAAGTGAGCTACTTGAACGTAGGAAGCGGCTTCTGGATATGAAACATGCTCCTTGGGGTGTACGGCAGTGACGGTGGTTGTTTGCTAATCGTTAAATAATGATAAATAAGTAGTCTGGTTGTTAAGTAGATTTTCTCATTAATACAGCAGGATGAATATAGAATAATTACGGATGCTGTTAAAAGCTATAAAGTCTATTTAATAAAGGTAATCGGTTATATGCTTTAATGAGATATTTTTATATTCAAGATTGTGAATTTGTATATTTAATATTAATCCAGATTGTATGATTGTATCTAAATAAGGGCGGACCTTTCCAACATAATCACTTTTCATTAAACAAGTTGAATCTTCATTTAAAAAGACTTCAAATTTGCAGATAACTTTATATTGAATTGAGGAGTCTCTTTTTTGTTCTTGAATGTCCAGAATTTCTATTCGGTCGTGACTTTTTGTTTGATATGAAGTTCTAACTTGATTGGTCGTATACTCAACTGTGCCAAACGCTCTATACATGATTTAACGTCCCCTTCTTTATTTATGAGGTACTATTGTATTATAGCATGTTTAGTTTATTGCGCATCAAGTAGAAAATAAATCAATTAATGAACATGTAAAACATTTTAGTTAATCAATGATGCATAGAACAAGAAGGTTGAAGAACCGAAGTCATGAAATTCTGTAGATTATAAGGTCGTCGCAGGGTGAGAAAAAATAACAGAATTTAGCTGTCGTTAATATAGTTAAGAATGGTGATAGATTGGAAGGTAGTCTCCTTGATGTGAGCTGTTTTTTGTATTGATAAATGGTTGCCCTATCTATTGTGTAAAGGCATGTGGAACATTGATATAATGGAACTGCATACAATTTTTTATGGTAATTTCAGAATTGGTTGCATAGGCGAGGGAATGACTATAGCATCGTAAATAAAAATGTAACGCACCAGAGTAAAGTTTGGCGGATGCGGAGGGAAGAAGGGGAAGAGTTTTGAAAGATAAATTATTTAGTATGATAGTCCAGAGTGAAAAAGAGTTGATGGAAAGCTTTGATAATTATTCATTGTTAATAAATGCGAGTGAAATCGCGAAAAAATATTATCAGGGAAAGCCAAATAACACACAAGTGGACCCAACGGGAAATATTCCGTATAAGTACAAGCTAGGTGTAGAACAAACAAAGATTTATAGAGGGAAGCAGTTAGTCAGGGTTTATGATACTCAGACAAAAACAAGCGCCACAGAAGATTATTTCATTCGAGGCGTAAGTATTTGTGATGCCCTCCTAGAAGATGTCTACGAGTTATTTTTAATGAATGAAGATTTGCAAATTACAGACAGAAGATTGGATAGCCAGATATCTTTTTCCGAGGATAAACTTCCGATGGTTTTATTGTCATATATGCCGAATTACAAGAAAAACAATGGTTGCGCATCCGTAGACATCGAAGACTATTTCCTACAATATAATATATACCGACAATTAAGACATGCAATAATTCATAACAAAGGAAGGCTGAAAGAAAGGCACTTAATAAGAATAGAGAATATTTGCAGAGAAATTGAAAGCAGAACAGGGAAGGGATATATTATCGAAAATATACCATTTATAAAAAATAATGAAGTGAATGTAAATATGGAATTAATGTGTATCTTCAGAAGGTTCCAACTAGAACTGACTGCTCAATTATACATTAATTTAACTTAATAAGTCCGCCCTGGCCAACCAGAGGACAACATTTGATTGCAGCATTGCGCTGCGTCATTTGTTGTCCTCTTTTTTATTACCTGATTTATGTCTTCGAGTAAAAGAATGCATACGTTAGAATGACTCCCACAAGCACTATACATAATGAATATTAAATTAAAGGTTATTCAATTATTTTAGCGAATATTGTCAGTGGGAGGTGATACTTTGGAAATTAAAAATGACTGGACTACAAAAATAGTAATTACCAGGAGTAACTTAATGGATTTAATTAGTAAGGTTGATAAAACTCTAAGTAAATTAGCAAAAGAACTAGAACAACAATTTAAAGAAAACGGCAATAGCATTAAAGTTTCTTCAACAAAAGAGTCTAATGAATTTTCGACATTTTGGAGCTTTAACGTTGGCTCTACAAATATTAAATTAGATATCAGAAATGTAGAGAATTCGTTGAACGCCTATGATTACGATCCTGAAACAGGTGGTATGAAAGAACCTGTCCAAAAAGACGTAGAAAAAACACTTAAAGATATGCTAGTTCTGAGATATGAAAATCAAATAAAATTATAATGTTTAAGCGCTCGCATGATGAGCGCTTTTTTCTATGCCTGAAAATAAAGGAGTGAGTGGTGATGTGACAAGCCGAATTGTGAAAGTAAAATCGACTTCTCTTTCTAAATTAACCAGCAGGGTATTAAGGGCTTTTTCAAGTGGGTTGGGGAATATTTCCAACTACTATGGATATATTAAGATAGCATCAAAAAAGGCCCAGCTAGAAAGACTGATAAGAGAGGCAGAAGAGTAGATATAGCACGTGTTCTTTTATTTTGCCAACATCCTGACTGCTCAGGACAGCGTAAACGGGATGGTAAGCGAGTAAATAGAGCTGATATTCATGAATGTCATAGAAAGCCGTCACGGGTATTTTTGTGGTTGTGGGAGTGAAGGACAGAATTGTCCGTTATTTGATAGCTGTTGTTCAGAGACTTTCGATAGCTGTTTCCCAAAAATGAGTAGCAGCTTGAGCAGTCATATGGGTAGATGTTTAACGAAAGGTCAAATTGGAATGTTCGTTCATATATCAATAAAAGATGTCCTCAATTTTGAGTAGATGTTTTTTTATCCACTTCTGTCCATAGCCCGCCTAAGTTATTTGTTAGCCCCAAACTAGCCCCAAATCAGCCCCAGATACATGCTTTTTAATGGGGTTAATTGCATAATTGAAATAAACAAAAAAAAGCCCGAAACCCTGACTTAACAAGGTTTCTAAGGCTTTTAATAATGCACACTTATTAACGAGAGTAGAATTCAACGATCAATGCTTCGTTGATTTCAGCAGCTAATTCGCCGCGCTCTGGAAGGCGTACGAATGTACCTTTTTTCGTCTCTTTATCAAAAGTTACGAAATCTGGAACGAAGTTGTTCACTTCTAGTGCTTCTTCGATAGCAGTCAAGTTTTGAGATTTCTCACGAAGAGAGATTTCAGAACCAGTTTTCACTGCGAATGAAGGGATGTCAACGCGCTTGCCGTCTACCAAGATGTGACCGTGGTTGACTAGCTGACGAGCTGCACGACGAGTGCGTGCAAGACCCATGCGGTATACAACGTTATCTAAGCGAGCTTCAAGAAGAATCATGAAGTTTTCACCGTGAATACCTTGCATTTTACCAGCTTTGTTGAAAAGTGTGCGGAATTGACGTTCGTTTACTCCGTACATAAAGCGTAGTTTTTGTTTTTCCTGTAATTGCATTCCGTATTCGGAAAGTTTTTTACGTTGGTTTGGACCGTGTTGTCCTGGTGCGTATGGACGCTTTTCAATTTCTTTACCAGTGCCTGTTAGTGAGATACCTAAACGGCGTGACAATTTCCAAGATGGACCTGTATATCGAGCCATGAGAGACTCCTCCTCTGTTGGTTTTATTTTGTTGTAAAATAAGACCAGATATGTTCAATCCATCTGCCATTCTATAATCTTGCAACTTCGCCCCTGCAGCCTCGAGGTTACGTGGTGCACCTTAAAAAAGGAATAGACTGGACAAAACAGAACACATAACTGCTGCGAATATTTTACACAAAGCATAGCATACCAAGTTATTGACTATTGGTCAAGCATTTCAGTTTTATAAGTTGCAGTAAAGTAAATCACTTCAGTTTTTAAAAATGATATTTACCTAGTACTGCAACACTTAGCAGATTTTCGTTACAGGCGGTGACTCCAGCTAGAACAGCGCGGGCTTGAAGCCGTGCCTGCGGAAAGCGCCCGCCTGGAACGGAAATCAGCGTTTCTTAACTAGTTATAGATTTCTTTATTCTATTTAAAATAGATTGAAGTAATTGCTCTTTCGTTTTGCAAACAATCGATGTACACTAGACTAAAGCGTTTTCATCATAATATGAATAAGCTATAAAAAGGAGGAATCAGCATGAAGAACACTAACAACTGGCACAAAGAGACGGCCGTGATTCATGAAGGATACGACAGTAAAGATCATCAAGGAAGTTTATCTGTGCCGCTGTATCAAACCTCAACTTATGTATTTGATTCGGCTGAACAAGGAGAGCGACGTTTTGCTGGTGAAGAAGCGGGAAATATTTATTCTCGTTTAGGAAATCCGACGGTCGCTGTGCTGGAAGAACGTATTGCCAAGATGGAAGAGGGCGCAGCAGGACTTGCATTTGCTTCTGGTATGGCCGCAGTTAGTGCGGTGCTCGTTCATTTGACAAAAGCAAATGACCATGTGATTTGTTCGCGTGGGATTTATGGTTGCACATTCGGATTCTTAAAAATATTAGAAGAGAAGTATAATATCACGCATGATTTAATCTCCATGAAAACGGAACAAGAAATCGAAAAAGCTGTGAAACCAGAAACTACATGTATATATATAGAGTCGCCAATTAATCCGACGATGGAGCTAGTTGATCTTGAAGCGGTAGTTAATGTAGCGAAGCGCCATAACTTGAAAGTAGTAGTGGATAATACTTTCTGCTCTCCTTACATACAAACACCTTTAACATTCGGTGTAGACTATGTACTTCATAGCGCAACGAAATACATTAATGGACACGGTGATGTGATCGCAGGGTTGCTCGTCGGTAAAGATGCAGACGAGATGGCAAAACTCCGTGGGACCGTGTTAAAAGACTTCGGTGGTATCATTTCGCCATTCGATGCGTGGCTATTGTTACGCGGT
This sequence comes from Sporosarcina sp. P7, assembly GCF_002743425.1. Classification (NCBI taxonomy): domain Bacteria; kingdom Bacillati; phylum Bacillota; class Bacilli; order Caryophanales; family Caryophanaceae; genus Sporosarcina; species Sporosarcina sp. P7. Next base: position 42,022 of record NZ_PDZF01000005.1, read on the forward strand.
ATTAAGACATTACCTATCCGAATGGAACGTCATTCAGCCAATGCCGAAATTATCTTTGAGTATTTACAGAAGCATCCGAAAGTAGAAGAAGTATTCTATCCATTTGACGATCAGCATCCGCAGTATGAGATTGCGAAGAAGCAGATGAAAATGGGTGGCGGATTGATTTCCTTTACAATCAAAGGCGGAAAAGAAGAGGCGCAGAAGTTGCTGAATCATTTATCGCTCGTCAAGTTAGCAGTGAGTTTAGGAGATGCAGAGACGCTAATGCAACATCCAGCGACGATGACACACTCTGCTGTGCCGAAAGAAGACCGTGAGAAGATGGGTGTGTCTGATACGTTACTACGCTTATCTGTAGGGCTAGAGCATATGGAAGATATCATGGCAGACTTGGATCAAGCATTTGAAGCGATCTAAATTGAAAAAAGCGAGCGTCCCCTATTGGGGAGCTCGCTTTTTATATAGGATAATAAATGTTACGTTTGACAACGATTATATGTGTTGATTTATATAGCATGTAGATTCTGATTGGACCTCTTTTGCCGCGGTCGTGTTCTACTGGTTGTTTCCCTTAAGCAACGCAAACCCTACCTACTTTTGCGTCCTTGCGACCCTATAGTCGCGCCAGTGATGAATAAGTGTTCCGAATAAACATCTGCAGAACGCCTTTTTTATGTCAGATCTGTTATCAATCCCAATCAATAACTATACATGAGTTACAGTTGTTTGTCAATAAGCTTCTACACTATCGGAATCGTAAAGTTTATAAATAAGTGAATAGGGAACAAGTTGAATAGAGCCTGTTGTATGCAGGAAAATTTATATTGGAGGGATTAGGATGAACGTAGAGATTGTAAACGAATTTCCTCATGAGTTTTTGAAGGAGCAAGCGGAGACATGCATCTCCATTTATCAACCGACCCACCGGTATCGACCTGAAAATCAACAAGACCCGATCAGATTTAAAAACTTATTACAGAAAGTAAATCAAGAGTTGTCGAAAAAACATGCAGTGAATGAAGTGAAGAGTCTATTGGCTCCTCTTGAGAAACTAGAAGGCGAGCGTCCTTTCTGGGCACATGCAGGAGATGGACTCGCATTATTCGCAACGAAAGATCGCATCATTGCCTATCGACTGCAACGTCCTGTACCTGAATTGGCGATTGTGTCGGACAGTTTCCATATCAAACCGCTTATTCGCGTATTCCAATCTGCTGATCGTTATCATCTGCTTGGTGTGAACAGACAAGAATTCAAACTTTTTGAAGGGAATCGATATGGTGTAGAGGAAGTAGAAATCCCTGAGGAATTAGCGAAAACCAAAAATGAAGCGATTGGAGATCAAGTGACCGAATCGCATTTGGGCGCTGGTAACACAGGTGGCGCTGCTGGAACGGCGATGTTGCATGGACATGGTGGTAAAAAAGATGAAATTGATATCGATATTGAGCGTTATTTCCGATACGTAGATCGAACGGTTGCAGAGAATTACTCTAAGCCGATGGAGATCCCTCTATATCTAGTAACACTTTCAGAATACCAGACGCAGTTCAAAGAGTTAAGTCATAATCCATACTTGCAAGCCGATGGAATTAAGTCCGACTTTGATGCCTTAAGTCTTGAACAGTTACGTAAAATGGCGTGGGAATTAGTAGAACCCACGTATTTACAGAAAACAAAAGACTTAGTGGAAAATTTTGAAAATGCTAAAGTGAGCGACCAAGCTTCCGAAAACATTGAAGAAATTGCTAAAGCGGCAAGTGAAGACCGAATCAGACGACTCATATTGGAAGACGATTATCAATATCCAGGTAGAATCAACCTAGAAACAGGAGAAATTCAGACGGAAAATCTGGAGGGATCTGCAGTGGACGATGTACTGGATGACTTAGCAGAAACCGTCTTTAAAACCGGAGGCGAAGTAGTGGTTCTTCCAAAAGAACGGATGCCTGTTGGAACAGGGGCAGCTGCCATCTTTAGATGGTAAGAAGAAAATCCGGCCCAGAGATATCTCTTGGCCGGATTTTCCTGTCATTTTTCTTGTTCGAAAACTTCTTTAGCTACAGTCAACGCGGTTTGTACACGTGGAAATCCGACGTAAGGAATGAGTTGCATCATGCTCTCCACGATTTCTGTTTTAGTAAAACCGACTGTTACTGCACGCTTTATATGCGTTTTTATTTGTGTAGTCGCTCCTTGCGTGACAAGTGAAGAGAGTGTCACTAATTGTCTTTGTTTACTATCAAGCCCCGGTCGCGAATAAATCTCACCATACGCGAACTCCACTATGTATTTCCGTAAATCTGGCGCCAATTCTTTTAATGCGTCGGCCGTCATCAGGCGTTCGGCTTCTTCCTCACTTACATACTCCTTAATCTTCTCTAAACCTGCTTCAATGCGTTCTGTTGACAATGAAATAACCCCCTGTTTTTGCTGTGTTATAAAGAAAGTATAGCATATTCTGACTATTGCTTTGTTTTTCAAGTTAGGAATTATGTAATTTCTATCAGTTTAAAACAAGATAATGGTTCGAAGGATGTGAAATTCATCGTTATTGTTTAATAATAGCTAAGAATAGGTATAGATGAATAGAGCAGAAAACAAATATATAATGGAGGTAATAATAAATGGATAAGTTTTTCCTAGAGAACGCAGTACAAGCTAAAAAGAAGATTGAAGAATTGGTAGGGCAAGGCTACACGCATGATGAGATTTATGTTTTCGCACATAGTGAAGATCGTGAAGACAAAATTTCAGACGCCCTGGATTCAGAACAAGTAGGTATGGCAGAGATGGGCTTCCTCAATACAATGAAGAACATGTTCACCTCTCGCGGCGATACATTGCGCGCACAGATGCAAGCGATCGGCCTTTCAAAAACAGAAGCTGAAGAAGGCGAAAGTGAACTAGACAAAGGTAAATTATTGCTAGTTGCTAAAAAGTAAGACAGTAAATAAACCGGTTAAAGGAGATGACTCCTTTGACCGGTTTTGTTGTGTATACATACAGATTAGAAAGATGTAACTCCCGAGCCGTTCTCTGTCACATACTTTTTTCCTTAGCCATTGCCTCGTAATAAGCATCTACAGGAATGAACAACCCTACCTTACCATGCGTTTCCTCATCCAATGTAGCAAAGACAATGCCAATCACTTTGCCTTCTTTATTAATAACAGGACTCCCACTATTCCCTCTATAAACAGGAGCCTTGATCATCACAACAGGAATGTCCCAATCTGTTAGCTGTATGTAGTCAATCGTGTGACCATTATTCGCTATTCCTGAAAAACTCAATGGATTTCCAATAAACGTAATGGGCTCATGATCGTAAAAAGTCGTTTTCTCCGCTAGAGTTAAGTGAGGAAGATCCGTTCCGTTGACCTCGAGTACTGCTAGATCGATGTCTGGAAACACGTGTGTGACATCTGCGGTAAATCGGTCGCCTTCCGGGAAAGAGACGATCATCGATTCATTTCCTTCTACTACATGAAAATTCGTTAGTATGGTACCTTGTTCATTAATGGAAAAGCCTGTACCTTTCGTATTTTCTGTGGCTACGACAACTACCGACTCTTTAAATTCTGCTATTTGTGGATCGGAAGATAACTCTGAAGATGCTTTTAGAAACTCCAATGCTGGAATGGAATATATCTGAAAAACGATAGCGAACGTACTGAGTGCTAACGTAGTTGCCATAATCCAAAACATCCACTTAGGAAAAGGACGATAGGTGCGGCGGACATTTTTTTCGGCTGCTGCTTTCTCTAAAGCTTCCCGTTGTGCTTCGAGTACGAGATCTTGCAGCTCATCATCGTCCAAATCTTCTTGGTACGGATCTTTGCTATCCACTAGTACCACCTCTTTCTCGTACATAGTTTATCAGATAATGAATATGAAGGAAGCGAACGGAGATTTCGTAATAGAGGTTATTAGAAAGCTCTGAATAGTCTTGGAGAATAGTTAAAAGGAATCTGTTTTATGCTATACTATACATGAAGATAAAGGGCTATATAGATGGGGGTGCAAATATGACCAGATCCATTACAACACAAGCTGAAACGGTAGGAGAGGCGATCAAAGATGCGCTTGAAATTCTGCAATTGACAATAGATGACGTTCACATCCATGTAAAAAGACCCGCGGGTACCTCAATGTTCGGACTCAAAAGAGTGTTAGCAGAAGTAACAATTACTGAAAGAGAAAAAACGAATAGCATACAAGAAGAATCAGAAGAAATTCCTGCGGGTGTCCGTATTCATGATGGACAATTGGAAGTTCGATTTGGTAAGCAAGCCTATCCGATTATTGTGCCTACGCCTGGCGTCGAACTGCTGATCAACGGAATCGAATGTACAGGACGGACGATCTTAGAGCCGACAGATCGTGTAGAGTGTGAGGCAATTACCGAAGAAGTGAATACTCAACTCGTCATTCAACTGAGTGATGATCAGATGATTGCGACTGCTTTAGTGACGCCTGGAAAAAGAATCACGCGTACAGTGCAGAATACGCCTTGGAAACAAGCTCTCAAAATCCAAGCAAATGAAAAAGTACATGTTTTCAACGAGTTGACGATAGATTCGCTAATGGAAGAACTGCATCGTATGGGGATTGATTCTTCCTACATATCTATGAATGGTATTCAGCAAGCTGTAAATACACTTGAGTTCTCAGAATTTGTCGTTGCTCGAGGAATTCTTCCTATTGAAAGTCAAGATGCACGTTTGGACATTCATTTGAATTTCAAAAAGCCAGAAGGTGATGATGATGCTCCTATTGATTTCCGCGAGCATAACTTTATTCCGACCGTGAAAGCGGGTCAGCTGATAGCTACGTATATCCCAGCGGTACAAGGGGTCAACGGCATAAATGTACTAGGCGTAACGTATAAAGTGAAACCACCTAAAGACGTGATCGTCCGTCCAGGTCCTACTGTAGATAGTATACTGCATAAGCTCTATGCGAAAATTGATGGAAGACCCGTTATTGAGTGGCGCAGTAAACTCGCAAAGATTTATGTGAATCGAGAATATCGGCATGCTGCAGATGTCAGCTTGGAAAGTGGCAATATTCATTTTGAAGGAGATGTATGGATTGGCGGGAGTGTGCATCCTTCCATGTTCATTGCGGCTTCCGGCTTCATCACGATTATGAAGAATTGCACAAAGGCCTCCATTCGCGGAACGAAGTCTGTATTCATTCAAGGGAGTATTTTCTCATCCACTGTTACAGTAGGCATTCAGGAAAAGGTTATTACGATGATGATCAATGATTTGAAGGAAATTCTCGACTACTTACGCAATATCGACTCAGCACTCGTTCAAATCTTTGCATTACGTGGTGAGAATCCCGAAGAGGTGCCGCCATTTATATTGAAGCAAGTCATTCAGTTATTATTGGAGCAAAAATACGCGGCGTTTACAGACATGAATCGACACTTTATACAAGTAGTGAAAAATCATACGAGAAGATTGGATCAAGAATGGCTAGGTTTAGCTGAGCGTTTATATCAGTTATTTGTCGACCCACTTAGAGAGGAACATACGAATGTTCTCTATTTACGAAGTTTGATCGACAAAGCGAATCAATTAATTGAAATTTACGGTGAAGAAATTCGTCCGGAATCTGTATTACAAGCGGCCTTCGCATTGAATAGTATTTTGTACAGTAACGGAGATATCCATATCCGCTCAAAAGGAGTCTATAATTGTTCTCTTACAGCGCTTCAAGATATTACTATTAAAGGCGTATGTCGTGGCGGGGAAGTCATTGCGGGGAGACATATAGAATTGGATGAAACGGGATCGCCCGCAGGAGTGAAAACATGTATTCAGACAAATGCAGGAGGAATCATACAAATTGGAAAGGCATATCCCGGGACATGGATTCAAATTGGTTCGCAACACCATGAAATCTTGCAGATTCGCCAGCATGTAACAGCAAAATTAAATGAGGAAGGCCTTTTATCTATTAAGTAAATGAATAATTCGCCAAATTTACAAATAGAAAATGTGGAAATAGAGGAATTCATCTTGAAATATCCTAAGATATGATAAAAAGTTCGTAGTTTTTTAAAAAAGATGTGAATAGAAGACGAAAATGCTTTAAACATGTTACGATATACTATAATATCTAAAGTAGTCACTTTATGCGCGAAGTGTGGGATAGGGGGATCATAGTGAGATGATATACGTCATCATTCCATTAGTTATCATCATTGTTCTAACAGTGATGGCATTTCTGTCTAGGCGAAAGCATATACAAGAAATCAGTGAAATGGAACAAGAAAAATTACAAATTCAAAACGAGCCAATATTTGAAGAAATGACGAAAGTAAAGCAGTTGAACATGACTGGCGAAACAGAAGAAATGTTCGAGAGATGGCGCAATAATTGGACAGAAGTAGTAGATGATCGCCTTCATAATGTAGATATGCTTTTACTGGATGCTGAAGGGCAAGTTGATCGTTTCCGCTTTAAGAAAGCAACGGAAACAGAAAAACAGATCCGCGAAATCTTGAACGAATGTGAAAAAGAGATGCGAACGATCTTGCAGGAATTAAACGAACTGATCGGCAGTGAAGAAAGAAATCGGTTCGAAATAGAAACGGTAAAAGAACATCACCGTGCCGCGCGCAAAAAGATCTTAGCTCATCAGTACGCATTTGGACCGGCAGTGGAGTCTTTAGAGAAAGAGTGGGAGTCCTTCAATCCAAGGTTTGAAGAATACGACGCACTTATCGACAATGGCAACTACTTACAAGCGCGTGAAATTGTGATTGTACTAGGAGCAAAAGAAGAACGCTTTTCGTTTTTACTCGATGAGATTCCTGCATTACTTAATGAGTTGCAGACGAAAATACCTGCGGCTTTGCGAGAATTGCGTAAAGGAATTATCGAAATGGAAGGTCAGGAGTATTATTTAGGACACCTGAAAATGCCTTCTCGTTTCGAAAAAATCGAACAACAAATTGCGGATCTTCGACAGTTATTAGCACGCTTGGATGTGGAAGAAGTAGCAGCGGAAGTAAATGAAATTCATGACGAAATCGAATCATTCTATGATGTATTGGAAGAGGAAGTTAGTTCCCGTCATTACGTAGATGAGCATTTGGATCAAATGTTGGATCTGTTTGAAGAACTTCAATATGCGATTCCGGATACGATTGAAGAAGTGAAATTCGTTCAACAAAGTTACCGTCTTGATGAAAATGAAGTCGTTATTCCACAAATGGCATTGCAAAAATTGAACGCATTGGCGAAGCGAATTGAAATATTCATCGAACGTCAAGATGCGAAAAACTTGGCATACTCCGCTCAACAAATTGAGTTGCAAGAGCTAGTGGAAGAATTGGATGCCATTTCTGATGCGCATTCCAAGTTCAGTAGTCGTATTAAGAATCTTCGGATCGACGAAAATCTCGTACGTTCCCGCATTGTGACTCTTGCACAGCAACTTCAAATTGCGGATCGTAATTTACACCGTGCCAATATCCCGGGAATTCCCGATGATATGGAGGTACAACTTGAAGAAGCAGATGAACAAATCTTTATTGTGAAGCAAAGTTTGGAAGAAGTGCCACTTAATATGGCGTTGGTTGAATCATATGTTGAAAAAGCAGATACAGTAGTCACTGATGTTTGTGCGAAAGCTGCAGATATGATTGAAAATGCATTGCTTGTAGAACGAATCATCCAATACGGTAACCGTTACCGTGCATCTCATCCGGACGTTCACACTAAATTGTTGAAAGCTGAAGAGTCCTTCATGCAATGCCGCTACTTAAGAGCATTGGAAGAAGCAGGTACTGCGGTGGAAGAAGTTGAACCAGGCGCCTTGAAAAAGATTCAAGGTATGATTCAAGTTAAAGTATAATTATATTCCGACAAAGCCACCGGTTTTCCGGTGGCTTTGTTTCGCTCATTCATATAGAAAGGAGAGAGTACGTATGTATTTTGATCATAGCGCCACAACCAAGCCGGATGAAAGAGTTCTCCGCACGTTCATGGATGCTTCCGAAACGTATTTTGCCAACCCTGCATCGCTACATGCGGAAGGAAAACGTACAGAAAAATTATTGGAACGTGCGCGAACACAACTGCTTGGAACGATCGGACTAGGATTGACGGAAGGAATCTTTACTTCAGGCGGAACAGAATCCAATAATCTTGCCATACTAGGTTATGTATACGCCAACCAACATAAAGGTCGTCATCTAGTTACGACATGTATCGAACATCCTTCTGTATTGAATGTTTTCAAGGAATTGGAAAAACAACACTTCATTGTGGATTATCTAACTGTAGATGAAGAGGGAAGAATTTCATTGGACGAACTCCAAGCGAAGTTGCAAAAAGATACGATTTTAGTTAGTATCATGCATGTTAACAATGAAATTGGTACGATTCAGCCCATTGAGGAATGCGCGAAAATCATTCATTCATCTTCACGTGCAATGTTCCATTCCGATTGTGTGCAAAGCTTTGGAAAACTCTTGCTTACTGATTTTACGGATGGTCCCGATCTTGTTTCATTATCGGCCCATAAAATTTATGGAATAAAAAATAGTGGATTTCTAGCGTATCGTCACAATATACGACTGCAACCCATGGTCTTTGGTGGCGGACAAGAACATAAATTGCGTAGCGGAACCGTATCGGTGCCACATGCGGCGGCACTTGCGAAAGCGGCCCGTTTACTTGTAGAAGAAATAAATATGCAGCAGTTCCAGCAATGGCGCCATGAACTGGTTGCGTTTTTCTCGGAAATAGATGAATGCAAAGTATTGGCACCAAACGCGAGTGCACCTTATATACTATCCGTTGCATTTGCACGGATAACAGGGGAGATAGCGATTAACTTCCTGCAACAACAGGGAATAATCGTCTCGACTTCAAGTGCTTGTTCATCCAAGAATTCGGATGTAAGCCACGTGGTTGAAGCGATCCATGTACCCCGAGCGTTTGAAAAAGGCGTCATTAGAATTAGCTTAGGTAAAAATCAAACAAATGAAGAAATTGAACAATTGAAAGTAGCGGTTCGTCAATTAGTCGAGCTGATTAGAAAAGGAGTGGGGAAATGAACTGGAATACCATTTTAATTCGATATGGTGAAATGTCGCTAAAAGGAAAGAATAAAAGTAAATTTATACGTAAACTAAAGGCGAATATAAAAGCCGCTTTGTCCGATTTGGGAACTGTTACGATGCGTGCAGAACGTGACCGGATGTTCATTTATGCAGAAAAACCTGAAGAACTAGATCGTGCTGTTGAAATATTGCCGTCGATTTTTGGCATTCAATCATTCAGTCCGATTGTAATTTGCGAACCTACAGTGGAGGATATTAAAGAAACTTCATTAAAAGTTCTAGGTAAAACGGAAACTGCTGGCAAGACATTTAAAGTAGATGTCAAACGTACAGACAAACGTTTCCCACTCAATACGGGGGAATTGCAACAAGAATTGGGTGGTCATGTATTGAGGGCGTTCCCTGATTTGATCGTTCAAATGAAGAAACCTGAAATTTTATTATATGTAGAGATCCAGCAAGAAGCAGCATATATCTCTTCACACACCTATAAAGGCGCAGGTGGCATGCCAGTTGGCTCCAATGGCCACTCATTGCTATTATTGTCGGGAGGAATCGACAGTCCAGTAGCAGGCTATATGATGATGAAGCGCGGAGTGTCATTTGATGCCATTCACTTTGCCAGCCCGCCGTTCACGAGCGATTTGGCGTTAGAAAAAGTGGAAGACATTGTCAGACAACTAACGAAATTCGGCGCTGTCATTCGCTTGCATGTTATTCCGTTTACGGAGTTGCAACAAGCGATTGTTAAACAAGTACCAAGCAATTTGTCGATGACGACTACAAGACGAATGATGATGAAAGTTGCTGAACAAGTACGGAAAGACACGAATTCCCTTGGTTTGATCACAGGTGACAGCCTAGGGCAAGTAGCAAGCCAGACACTGGAAAGTTTGACAGCTATTAACGAAGTCACGAATACACCTATCTTGCGTCCGCTCATCGCAATGGATAAATTAGAAATCATCCAGATTGCTGAAAAAATTGGCACGTACGATATTTCTATCCGTCCATATGATGATTGCTGTACCGTATTTACGCCACCGAGCAATAAAACGAAACCGCAAGTTGAAAAAGTGGCATATTACGAAAGCTTCCAGGAGTTTGATGACATGGTGACAGAAGTGGCAAGCCGACGTGTTACGACGATTCCGAGCAGGCAGACAGAAGAAGACTTCGAAGACTTGTTATAAAGAAAAAATTACCTATTATCTTCCTTGCATGATATTTTGAAAAGTGACCATTCTAATGTCACAAGGAGGTGAACGACATGCCAAGTAGCAACAACAACAACTCAAACCAATTGTTAGTTCCCGGAGCGCAACAAGCACTTAACCAAATGAAGGAAGAAATTGCTTCTGAATTTGGAGTACAACTTGGGCCAGATTCCACATCGCGTGCCAACGGATCCGTCGGCGGAGAAATTACAAAGCGATTAGTGCGTCAGGCTCAATCACAAATGAACAATTCTAATCAGCAATCGTAAGACATGGGATGCCTCGGAAGCCATAGTGCTTCTTGGGGCATCTTTTTTGGATTGATTTTAAGTTAAAGGGGTGAGTTCAAGTGCTAAATGGAATAAGATAAGTGAAGCGATGATTAGTGTGATGGGATTGAAGCATCCCCTCCGAAGCGCCAATCCCACCCCAACAACAGTGCAAGCTTCATCATTCATTCCAACTAGCATTCCGAAAAACCCGGTATACTATACGTTTCGTACCAGTATAATGAAGAAAAGTATATAAAGTTTTGAAATTTCACCATTCTATTTGTATACTTGTAGTATTACGCAAAAAGGGGGAATGGAAATGAACCGAGAAGAACTACTTGCGCCGGCTCGCTACAATATTGTTTCGGAATTCGAAAAATACGCAACGGGTGATGGCAGAAAAGCATTAATTTATGTAGATGCGCAAAATCAAGAACAGCAAGTAACGTATGACGAACTCATCCAAGCAGCTAACCGTACAGCGAACGTGCTGACATCGAATGGCTTGAAAAAAGGGGATGTAGTGCTGGTCATGGTGCCGCGCATGATTGAAGCGTATGTGACATACATTGGTGCACTAAAGGCAGGACTTGTTGTAATCCCTAGTTCTGAAATGCTACGTTCCTCCGAAATTGAATATCGAATTGAACACAGTAACGCAAAAGCAATTATTGCATTTGACGCTTTTACTGATCAACTTGAACACGTAGAAAATCTTGAAAAAGTGACAGTCTATATTATCGGTGAAGCAAAAGAAGGGGAAGTCTCCTTGACTGCACAAGAAAAGAATGCTTCGTCAGAGTTTACCGCTTGTGATACCGCTAGTGACGATATGGCGTTTCTGTCGTATACATCTGGTACGACAGGCAAGCCGAAAGGTGTAGTACATACACATGGCTGGGGATATGCACACTTACGAACGACTGCACCCAACTGGTTAGGTATTGAAGAACATGATATTGTATGGGCTACAGCGGCACCAGGATGGCAGAAGTGGATTTGGACACCGTTCTTATCTGTTCTAGGAAGCGGTGCGGTAGGTTTTGTCTATAGCGGTAAATTCGATGTAGATAAATACTTACAGTTCCTGGATGATTACCAAGTCAATGTTCTTTGTTGTACGCCGACTGAATACCGATTTATAGCAAAAGCTAAAAATTTAGATGCGTTTTCACTAGCCTCTTTGAAAAGTGCTGTCTCAGCGGGAGAACCATTAAATCGTGGTGTCATTGATATTTTCGAAAAGCAGTTTTCGCTTTCTGTCCGTGATGGATATGGACAAACAGAGAATACGTTGCTTGTTGGTACGATGATTGGAATGGAAGCGCGTCCTGGATCAATGGGTAAACCTACACCGGGAAATATCGTAGAGGTCATTAATGAGGAAGGTAAACCGGCAGACGTAGGTGTAGTGGGCGATATTGCCGTTCATAAATCAACACCTGCACTGTTTCAAGAGTACTTAAATGACCCTGAACGCACGAAGATGCAATTTAGAGGGGATTATTATATTACCGGAGACCGAGCGAAAAAGGATGAAGAAGGCTATTTCTGGTTTGAAGGGCGAGGCGATGATATCATTGTGAGCTCGGGTTATACGATTGGACCGTTCGAAGTGGAAGATGCTTTGATCAAGCATCCTGCAGTTCGTGAGTGTGCGGTAGTAGCAAGCCCTGATCCTGAACGTGGAAACGTCGTGAAAGCATTTGTCGTCTTGCGCGATGATACGGTAGAATCAACTGAGAAACTCGTAAAAGAGTTGCAAAATCATGTCAAAGAACTGACGGCACCTTATAAATATCCTCGTAAGATTGAGTTTTTAGAAGAGTTGCCAAAAACATCTTCAGGAAAAATCATGCGTATTGAGTTGCGTAAAAAAGAGCAAAATCAAAATTGATGTGGTCGTAAGGGGTTAAAAAGGACTGTCAAGAGTCGTTTTGTTCTGACTATTGACAGTCTTTTTCGGTTCATTTCAGAAGAACGTACGTTGGACTTTTTCGAAGAAAGAGTTATCTGGAAGTTTTGCGGTACGAATGACTTTATGGCTTAGTCGTGCTTCTACTTTCCCTACTTGTTTGATACCGAGCGCTTCGTTGTCTGCTGCAATGGAAGGAAATTCATTGCCTTCTTGTTGGATATTGAGCGTCAATGTTCGTTCATTGCTTAGGATGAACGACGTGCCGAGCGTACGGTACCGATTATTGTTAACCGATGCAAGCTCTGTCACTTGGAAAGAAGGTAGCCGCGGATCAATTACAGCGCCTTTAACAGATTTATTATACGCTGTACTACCTGTTGGCGTGGAGATGATCATACCGTCGCCGAGGAATGTTTCGAATAATAAGTCATCGATGTAAATATCCATGACAAATGTTCGAATAATAGTAGAACGTATACTGAATTCATTCAGGCATAAGAACGGATTCTGCTCGTTAATCGACACTTCAAGGAGCGGATAATGGCGCTCTTCGATCGTTGCTTGTTGTAGTGTGTGTATAAGGGAACTAATGTCATCATATTTGAAATCACAATAGACGCCGTGTGCCCCTTTTACAGATGCTCCAAGGTAAAGAACATCCTGGCGAAAATCGGTTTTACGAACAGCTTGTAGGAATGTGCCGTCACTGCCGATACTGATGACTACATTGGCTTTCGTATGATCTTCTGTTAGTTTGAAACCTTCTTTTTTAAGGCGTTGTGTAATCACATGTTTTTTATGGACGGTGTCTTCGTCCAAACGGCTAAAGAGAAAAATGGTATGTAGAGAATCCATTTGAATCGTCTCCTTTTTCAGATAATAAAATAATTGTAACACGAATGAAACATTTGGACGATTAGGAACGTATAGGTAGATGTGAACAAAGGAGGAAATATAGTATGAATGCAAAAAGATGGATTGCTGTAGCAGTAGCCGCCACATTGATTATTGTGTCGGTTGGTATTAACGCGATGTCATGGGTCTTCACGAGAGACTGGAACAGTTTCGTCAATGAAATCAATTTGATGGAGACGAAAGTACAAGAAACAGTAGTAGAAGAAGGAAGCGTCAATGAGCGAATTGCAGTATTGACAGTGGATGGCGTCATACAAGACGTTGGTGAAGCGACACTCTTTAGTGGAGCGGAATACAACCATAAACAATTCATGACGCAATTGAAAGAAGTAGCGAATGACGACTCGGTGAAAGGAATTGTGCTGTCTGTTAATACACCAGGTGGCGGTGTATTGGAGTCATCTGATATTTATGATGCCATTACAGAAATTCAGGAAACGAAAGAAATTCCAGTCTACGCTGCGATGGGTGGCATGGCGGCTTCAGGAGGTTATTATATTTCAGCTCCTGCCGATAAAATTTATGTTCATCCTGAAACATTGACTGGTTCAATTGGTGTGATCATGCAATCGGTTAACTACGGAAAGTTGGCCGAAAAATACGGTGTGGAATTCCCGACGATCAAGTCAGGTCAATATAAAGACATGATGAGCCCGACTCGAGAGATGAAGCCTGAAGAACGTGCCATGCTACAGGAAATGATTGACGATTCGTATAAGCGTTTCGTTGATATTATTGTAGATGGACGCGGTATGTCAGAAGCTGCTGTCCGTAAAGTAGCGGATGGACGTGTTATGAATGGCCGCCAAGCAATTGAAGCGGGACTTGCAGATGATTATGGTAAGTTACCGGCAGTCATTGCTGCTATGAAAGAAGATTATCACTTAGAAAAGGCAGAAGTATTTGAATATGGAATGCCTACTAATTTAAAAGCTATTCTATCCATCAAAGCACATGATGTATTCAATGGCGATGTCGAATCACAAATCATGAAGAAATTACTGACTGAAAATACAGCACCACGCATGATGTATTTATACGGTGAATGAGAAGGAGGGAAACGATCATGACGAATGAACTGCTGGATACGCAACCAACTGTGCGACTTGAACAGACACTCGTACCAAAATATGCAGGTTTCTGGATCAGACTGTGGGCATTTTTAATCGACATGCTGATCATTTCGGCAATTAGCGGCATCTTTATCAAGCCCGTGTTTCGCGTACTTGATATTGCGATCACCAAGCCCTCTGCTTTTTTATTCAGTCCGTATAAAGTAACTGCCCTTGTCTTGTTATTGTTGTATTTTATCTTGATGACGAAAATAGCAGGGCAAACCGTAGGGAAAATGATCATGGGAATTCGTGTGATAAAATCAAACGGTGAGAAAGTAAGTTGGGGCTCCGTTATTTTTAGAGAAGGTTTCGGCCGTTTCATTTCACAAATGCTATGGATTCTATATTTGCTTGTTTTGTTCTTACCTCAAAAGAAAGCCCTTCATGATGTCTTTGCCGACACGGTTGTCGTGCATGAACGAACATTCGAGAGAAAAGAAGTGCAGAAAATCATTCATCCTGAACACCATCAGTTGCATGATGACCCTACGGTTTAGTACACTAGATTAAAAGGAGTGGTTAGGTATGGTACAAGTTACATTCAAAGATAATCCGATTCATCTGTTAGGTTCAGAAGTAAAAGTTGGAGATCAGGCACCAAGCTTCACAGTGCTTGCTAATGATTTGAATCCTGTTACACTTGAAGATTCAAAAGGTAAAGTACGTTTGATCAGTGTGGTCCCTTCTGTTGATACAGGTGTATGTTCCATCCAGACAAAGCGTTTCAACGACGAAGCAACAGCTCTCGGTGACGATGTGGAAGTCATGACAATTTCTTGCGATCTTCCGTTTGCACAAGGACGTTGGAAAGAAAATGAGAAAGTGGAAAATTTACACTTATACTCTGATCATCGCGATCTTTCATTTGGTACAGCATTCGGTACAGCGATTGAGGAATTACGTTTATTGACCCGTTCAATCTTCGTTGTCGATCGTGACGACAAAGTCACATACGTAGAGTATGTAAGTGAAGCGACTGACCACCCGGACTATGATGCAGCGATTAAAGCAGTAAAAGAATTGAATTAATTAAAAAACCCACCTGAAACGAGAGGTGGGTTTCTTCTTGGAGGAATTTCAAATGAACAACACAGAAAAAGTTTTTACGTATTACGATAATCATGCGGCGGCTACGGAAGGTTTGTATTTGGATGCTGTGCTCGAAGCTAGTGAAAAATGGCTAGATCAACCGTCAGCAGTAGACTTACAAGATCCTGATAAAGAAGAAATTCGTAAAGGTATTCAGCTAGCCTTATTAAAAGGATTGAAGCAGTCCACACAAGCTCATCACCAAATGACTCCGGATACGATTGGCTTTTTGATGGGTTATCTAGTCAATAAATTATTGGATTCCAGACAACCTGTAACGTTACTCGATCCTGCGGCAGGAACGGGGAATCTATTGTTTACAGTATTAAATCAATACAAAGGTTCCGCTTCTGCCAATGCAGTTGAAATCGATGATGTGTTGATTCAAATCGCTGCAGCGACAGCCAATTTATTGGAGCTACCGGTATCATTTTATCTACAAGATGCGCTACGTCCGTTACCTATTGACGTAGTGGATGCGGTAGTAAGTGATTTACCTGTAGGCTATTACCCTGACGATGAAGTGGCTATGGATTATGAACTAATGGCACCGGAAGGTCATGCGTTCTCTCATTATTTGTATATTGAGCAATCTATGCGCTATGTGAAGCCGGGCGGTTACGGATTATTCATCGTTCCTTCCAAGTTGTTAACTGCTGAAGGGGCAGAACCTATTTTGAAATTTGTCAAAGAACATAAATTATTGAGGGGCTTGCTTGAACTACCTTCTTCATTATTTGCAGATCAACGCTTTGCTAAAAGTATTTTATTGTTACAACAGCCACCAAATGAGAACTTTGTCTTACCGGATGTGTTGTTAGCGAAAATACCTGAACTTGGGAACGCTACTGCTATGCAACAGTTCTTCAATAAACTAAGTGCGTGGATGCAAGAAGAGGTAAAGTGACGAATAGTCACTTTACCTCTTTTTTTAAAATAATCCATTGGCAGAAAGATAGCGCACAACTCATGAATTCAATTGCTTTTAGAATAGGTAGATACTATAATAAATTAAAACGTTCTACGACGTAATTATTATAAGGGGTGGATATTTGTGCCGAAGATCTTGTCGATCAATGCTGGAAGTTCTTCATTGAAGTTTCAATTGATTGAAATGACGAACGAAGAAGAAATTACTAAGGGGTTATTCGAACGAATTGGGATGGAGAATTCTGTATTTACAATGGCGACTGCCGAAAAAAAAATCGAGAAAGTAGTAGATATTACTAATCACTCGATGGCCGTTGAAATGCTTTTGGAACATTTACTCAGTGAGGGAGTCGTTTCGTCATATGATGAAATTGACGGAATCGGTCACCGTGTAGTTCACGGGGGAGAGCTATACAGTGATTCGGTATTAATTACTGACGAAGTAGTTGAGAAGCTTCAAGAGATTTCAAGTTTCGCGCCTTTGCATAATCCAGCAAATATTGTAGGAATTAAAGCGTTTGAGAAAGCTTTGCCAAATACACCATCTGTTGCAATCTTTGATACAGCATTCCATCAGACAATGCCCGAGAAAGCGTTTTTGTATGCGTTACCATATGAATACTATGAAAAGTATGGAATTCGTAAATACGGTTTCCATGGGACGAGCCATAAATACGTAACGGAGCGTGCTGCCAAGATCTTGAATAGACCTCTTGAAGACACACGTCTCATCTCTTGTCACTTAGGTAACGGTGCGAGTATTGCAGCTGTTAAAGGTGGTAAGTCAGTGGACACATCCATGGGCTTCACTCCGTTAGCAGGAGTAATTATGGGTACGCGTTCAGGTAATATTGACCCGGCTCTTATTCCGTATATGATGGAACATACGAACGAGTCAGCTGAAGAAGTAGTCAACACATTAAATAAAAAATCAGGACTACTTGGAATCAGTGGATTTTCAAGCGACTTGCGCGATATTACGGAAGCTGCAGAACAAGGCAATCACCGTGCGCAATTGGCACTCGATGTCTTCACAGACCGGATCCACCAGCACATCGGGCAATACGCGGCTGGAATGGGTGGAGTGGATGCAATCATCTTCACAGCAGGAATTGGAGAGAACAGTGCAATCGTTCGTGAAAAAGTAATGAACGGATTAGAATTTATGGGTGTCTACTTTGATCCAAGCCTAAACAATATTCGCGGCGAAGAAGCGTACATTAGCTTCCCACACTCACCAGTCAAAGTACTCATCATCCCGACAAACGAAGAAATCATGCTAGCTCGCGATACAGTGCGAATCGCCGGAATTTCAGTATCAGAAGAAGCAGAGAAAGTAGCAGTTGAATAAATGAAACAAAGTCCCGACCGTCAGAACGCTGATAGTCGGGACTTTTATTATTCAAGCAGCACTTCAATTCATTCTCTACGGCTTTTGCGGGGTAAAGCGTTGCGTTAGGAGTATGTGCTTCGACATAAGTGTATTCAAAAGTCTACATGGGAAAGAGTCCGCCTAGAATGTCGGTCACCGGTGCCCGCTATACTTTATCTCTAGCAATATACGCAAGAAAAAACTGCCACAAGAAATCGAATGAACGACTTCTTGGACAGCTTTTAGTTACGCATTAGCCTTGTAGATGTTCCGGAGTACGTACAACCAGTACGTCACACTTTGCAGAACGAACGATATTTTCAGAAACACTTCCGATTAAGAAACGTTCGACACGGTTTAAACCTGTAGCCCCACAGATAATTAAATCTGCATTAAGCTTCTTAGCAATATCACGTGGGATCAACGTCTTAGGAGAACCATATTCTACGTGGATTTCCACATTTGCTACGCCGGCTGCAACCGCTTCTGTACGATAGTCAGTTAACAACTCTTCAGCATATTTCTGTGCACGCTCTGCGATGGAACGATCGTACGCTTCAACTGCCGCGTAAGAACGCGTATCAATAATATTGATCAAGTGAAGAGTCGCATCGTTACGATCTGCAATTGCGATCGCTTTCTTAAAAGCCCATTTCGCCTCATCTGAACCATCCACGGCTACGATGATGTCTTTGTAAGTAAGTGCCATTTTACCACTCCATCCTTAAAATTAAAATCTATCTACAGTATTCTTATTCTCCATAGATTATGAGAGTCCTTCTTTTTTTGTCGAAATGTTTTATCAAAGTTTAGAAAATGAAGATTATATGGAAAAACGTTGAAAAAAAGAGGAAAAACCATCTATTTTCTGATAAGATTAAATAGTTATTAATCGACAAAGAGAAAATAAAAAAAGTAATTAAAAGAAATTACAATTCTAGGAGGATTTTGCATGCGTATAGGTGTTCCAAAAGAGATTAAAAATAATGAAAACCGAGTGGCAATAGCCCCTGCAAGTGTTCTAACTTTAAAAACAGCTGGTCATGAAGTATTAATTGAAAAAGGTGCTGGAATCGGTTCGAGTTTTCAGGATGAAGAATATAAAGATGCAGGTGCGATCATCGTAGACTCAGCCGCTGAAGTATGGGAAGCGGACATGGTACTGAAAGTTAAAGAACCTGCAGAATCTGAATATCAGTATTTCCGTGAAGGGTTAATTCTATTTACGTATCTTCATTTAGCGCCAGAGTTAAAATTAACACAAGCATTGCTCGACAAAAAAGTAACAGCAATTGCTTATGAAACTGTTCAATTACCTAGCGGCGGATTACCTCTACTAGCGCCTATGAGTGAAGTAGCAGGCCGTATGGCAACGCAAATCGGTGCACAGTATTTAGAAAAGACAAAAGGCGGAAAAGGGATTTTGCTTGCTGGAGTGCCAGGCGTATCGCGTGGAAAAATCACGATCATCGGCGGCGGACAAGCAGGTACAAATGCTGCGCGTGTTGCAATCGGAATCGGTGCACACGTAACCATCTTGGATTTATCGGTTGAGCGTGTACGTCAGCTGGACGAGATCTTCGGAGAGCATATTCAAACATTAGTATCCAATCCATATAACATTGCAAAAGCAGTAAAAGATGCAGACTTGGTAATCGGGTGCGTTCTGATTCCAGGTGCAAAAGCGCCAACTCTCGTAACAGAAGAAATGGTGAAATCTATGAGCCCTGGCTCTGTAGTGATTGACATTGCCATTGACCAAGGTGGAATTTTTGAAACATCTGACCGTGTCACAACACACGATGACCCGACATACACAAAACATGGTGTCATTCATTATGCGGTAGCGAACATGCCGGGAGCAGTTCCACAAACATCCACCATGGCGCTAACGAATGTAACGATTCCTTATGCTCTTCAAATTGCTAACAAAGGTGTCAAAAAAGCATGTGCAGACAACGAAGCGCTGCGCAAAGGAATCAACACACTAGCAGGGCACATTACGTACCAGGCAGTAGCAGAAGCACAAGAACTGGAATACGCATATGTTGGAGATGTACTAGAAACGATCTAAACGAAAGAAAAGACCACTACATAAAGTAGCGGTCCGAGACTGGAGACAAACTTCTAAACTAGAGTCTGTCTTCAGTTTTTCACTCTCATTTTACGCTCCGACAACAATCAAATCCTTAGAGAATTTCGTTAACACCTCGACGCCATCCTCCGTCACATACACATCATCTTCAATCCGTACGCCCGTGATAGTTGGGTCATAAATGCCCGGTTCAATTGTAAATACCATACCTTCTTGAAGTGGCATATCATTCGTAGCTGTCAAGGAGGGGAATTCATGAACAGAAATACCAAGGCCATGGCCAATCCGATGCGGGAATAACTCACCATAACCCGCTTCTTCAATAATGGAGCGAGCGGCAAGGTCCACTTCTCTAGCCAATGTACCAGGACGTACTACGTCAATTGCTGCTTGCTGTGCCTTCTTGACTGTCTCATAAATCTTACGCTTTTCCTCTGTAGGCTCACCGAATGCTACCGTACGCGTGATGTCAGAACAGTATCCTTTATACACGACTCCAAGATCAAATAAGATGAAATCCCCATTTTCAATGCGTTTTACACCCGGAATACCATGGGGAGAAGCGGTCTTCGTACCGGAAACGATAATGGTATCAAATGACATCTTCTCTGCGCCTTTTTGTTTCACCGCTTGTTCTACAGCTTGGACTATTTCTAGCTCGGTTTTACCTTCCGCGATTTCATTACAACCTACTTCTATCGCATAGTCTGCTAATTCGGCTGCTTTACGCAAGTGCTCAAGTTCCACATCATCTTTGATCAGACGATGGTTGGCTAGTTCATCATCTAACTTCGCAAACTGTAATGTCGGAAAACGCTCTTGCAAGATTTCGTAACGATCAACCGTTACATGTTCTTTTTCGATTGCGAGTAATGAGAAGGTAGAAGTCCGTTCAGTGATTGCTTGATCTAAAAATTCGAACGCATTATCTGTATCCTTATATCCGATAGCGTCATACTTCCAACCGATTGCTTTTACATCTGGAACTTCCATAGCAGGGCAAATGACAAATGGATCCGCTTCTTTGAAAACGATTACACCTAGTAACCGCTCATGGGGATCACTACGGAAATTAGTCAGATAAAATATATTGTCTGGATTGGTTATGAGTGCTGCATCAATATCATGTTTCGCTAAGAAATTTTGTACTTTTTGAATGTTCGTCAACATATTACCTCCTCTGTTATGGTTAGTATAACAAAAAAAGAGGGTTTTAAGCTATTTTGCAGAAGGTATAGAATAGAGTAGGTAATTAAAAGAGGAGTGTGATCGTAGTGAAAATCTCATACCATGGTCATTCGATCGTAAAAATTGAGACGAAAGGCAAGACGATTTTAATCGATCCTTTCATTACAGGTAATAAATTAACAGATCTACAGGCGGACGATGAAAAGCCTGATGTGATTTTACTAACACACGGACATAATGACCATGTGGGCGACACGATGGATATTGCTAAAAGAGAAAATATCTTAGTCGTCGCTCCGAATGAATTGGCCGTATACCTTGGATTCCAGGGGTTGACTACACATGGAATGAACATTGGTGGAGCAAACGAGTTTGATTTCGGTACCGTGAAATATACACAGGCATTCCATAGTTCATCCTATACAACGGCAGATAATGAAATAATTTATACAGGTATGCCTGCTGGTTTACTCTTGACGATAGAAGATAAAGTTATTTATCATGCAGGAGATACTTCGCTATTTAGTGATATGAAACTGTATGGTGAAGAGGGAATTGATGTGGCGTTCTTACCGATTGGCGATAATTTCACCATGGGTCCTAAAGATGCCGCAAAAGCAGTCGAATTGTTGAAACCCACGTTAACCGTTCCAATCCACTTCAATACATTCCCACCAATTGAAATGGATCCTGAAGACTTCAAATCACTCGTACAGAATCATGAAGTGAAAATAATGGAGCCAGGAGAAATCATCGAACTGTAAAATGTAAAATAAATAATTACGGTCTACGGCGCATTGTTCGTGTCGTAGACCGTTTTTTTGTTGAATTTATGGTATGATTATCAAAAAGCCGAAACCTTAAACTGGGTCGAAGAAAAAGGTGAAATCATGTCAACTAAACACGAGCAGATTTTGCGTTATATCGAAAGTTTGGCAGTGGGGGAAAAGATCTCCGTCCGCCAAGTCGCGAAAGCATTGGAAGTCAGTGATGGAACCGCTTACCGTGCGATAAAAGAAGCGGAAAACCAAAAATTAGTAAATACAATTGAACGTGTCGGTACAATCCGAATTGAAAAAAAGAAAAAAGAAAATATTGAACGTCTAACATTTGCAGAAGTCATCAACATTGTAGACGGCGTCGTGCTGGGTGGTCGTGATGGATTACATAAAACATTAACGAAATTTGTAGTAGGCGCCATGCAGCTCGAGGATATGATCCGATATATCGATGCGGGCAGTTTGCTGATCGTAGGAAATCGTTTGAAAGCGCATGAAATTGCGATTAAAGCGGGGGCAGCCGTCCTCGTGACGGGTGGCTTCGATGCGACTGATGAAGTGAAGCAGCTGGCAGACGAAATGAATTTGCCGGTTATTTCAACAAGTTATGACACCTTCACAGTAGCGACTATGCTGAACCGAGCGATTTATGATCAGTTGATTGAAAAAGAGATTTTATTGGTAGAGGACATTTTGACACCACTTGCCAGTACCGTGACATTATCTCCTGAAGATTCCGTCGATCAATTTTACGAAGTGAATCATCAAACATCGCACTCAGCCTACCCTGTTGTAAAATCTGACGGTACATTGGTAGGGATTATTACGTCCCGAGATGTCGTCAGCAATCCCGATGTAGAAACCGTTGGAAAAGTCATGACGCCAGGTCCCATCACGGTAAACGGTAAAGTGAGTGTTGCATCAGCGGGACACAGTATGATCTGGGAAGGCATTGATCTAATGCCTGTCGTGAATGATGCGGGCATTCTAGAAGGAATCATCAGTCGTCAAGATGTTCTAAAAGCACTGCAAATGACTCAACGTCAACCGCAACAAGGGGAAACAATTGACGACATTGTCAAGAATCAAATGAAAGCTATAGCCAATTCGCCTGAAAAAATCGAGTTTTCCGTTGTGCCACAGATGACCAATCAATTTGGTTCATTATCTTACGGAGCGATGCTAACGATCCTGACAGAAGCGGGTAGTCGTACGATTAAGCTTCAAAAACGTGGCGAAAGTGTGCCCGAGAATGTAACGATTTATTTCATCAAACAAGTTCAGCTTGGCGCCTCGGTAACAGTGGAACCAAAGATTATTCACTCGAGTCGCCGATTCATCAAACTGGAAATCGAATTGACATCGAACGATGGAATAGTTGCTAAAGCTATGGGGACTTTCCAGCTTTTTGAGAAATAAAAAAAGCTGACGTCAATTGACATCAGCTTGGTTTATTTTACTTTCTTCCGCAACAAACTGCTTATAATGTTTCTGAGCGTTAAAGTTAAATATAGCAACATATCCACCGAATAGAATGAATATAGCTGACACGATATAGGTGAGTGTGCCATCGAAAATCAGCAATTGATTGATGCCGAAGAAGATCAATAGGGCGCCAAGTGCTGTGCCTGCCAAACTCGCATACATCTTTTTACGGATGGGAAACATATGGCTCGTGCGGAATTGTCGTGTTTTAAAAACAAAATAGAATACGCCGCAAGCGACGATACCAAAAACAAAAATAAAGTTAACCATTTCCATCAAAAAAGCCCCCATTACATACAAAATAACCTGCTACCTTAGCGTTGAGGTTCATTATATATTGTAGCGGCTTTTAATAGGAAATGCGAATACTTGTACAGAAACCTGGGGGAATATAGATGAAACGACAAATCATTGACACAATTGAGAAATACGAAAAAATTATCATTCATCGTCACGTCCGACCTGATCCAGATGCATACGGGTCACAAATGGGGTTAAAAGCACTTATTGAAAAGAACTATCCGAGAAAGCAAGTACTCGCAGTTGGAACGCATGATGAACTGTTAAGTTATTTGGGTGAACCGAACACCGTGACTGAATCAGATTACGAAGGTGCCCTGGTCATCGTTACCGATACAGCGAACACGGATCGTATTGATGGATCATTTTACGACAAAGGTGCATTTTTATGGAAAATCGATCATCACCCGAACGAAGATCCATATGGTGATGAGCGATGGGTAAATACAGACGCGAGTTCTTGCTCGGAAATGATCTATACCATATATGAAGAAGGTCAAGCTTCATACAATTGGGAAATGTCCCCAGAAGCGGCACGTTTCTTATTTGCAGGAATTGTCGGGGATACGGGTCGTTTTATGTTCCCGAGCACGACTGAAAAGACATTTGAAGTAGCTAGCTCGTTAATCAAGCAACCTTTTGATCGAACGAAATTATTCGCAGGTATGTATGAGATGGATCGTAAAATCTTGCATTTGCAAGGCTACATCTACCAAAACTTTACGATCGATGAAAATGGTGCGGCTTATATTAAATTAACAAAAGAAATTTTGGAGCAGTTCGATGTAACCGTATCGGAGACGTCTCAACTCGTAGGGTCACTTGGAGAGGTTAAAGGGATTTGTGCGTGGATCATCTTTATTGAAGAGCAGAACCAAATCCGTGTCCGCCTACGTTCAAAAGGTCCTATCATCAATACATTGGCGATGCAGCACAATGGCGGTGGTCATCCACTAGCGTCAGGTGCTTCCGCGTATTCATGGACAGAAGTAGATGAAATCATCGGTAAACTGCAAGAACTTTGCAGAAACTATTAAGCAGAGCTGAGGGATTGAAATGAACCTGATGTATCCGCAAATTGTCACAGGCGCAGATTTATTGCGTGGAATCGTAAAGTTAGATGAACTGGCTCCTCTTTTGCAAAAAAGAGGGGCTTCTTCTGCTGCAATCGTCAATAGTACATTATATGGCGTGCGATCATTTAGTAAAATGCTGAGTAAATACGGCATCCGACCCATAATTGGATTGTCCGTTATGTTAGAAGTTGAAGATCATGAAGTGCTTGTATACATATATGCGCAAAACGAAACAGGCTTCTCCAATTTACTGAAAATGAGCAGTGCTATTTCGACACGTCAAGAAGAAAACTTACCGCTGAATTGGCTCCACGCCTATAGAGAAGGGTGCATCATGATATGTGCGATGACCGATTCATCCTGGGCGAATGCGCGTACTCTACATGTACTGCAGTTACTAACGGAGAATGTTTCCAGCGCTTCAACATTTATTGGAATCAGCCGGCCGGGTGGGGGGGCCCATACTGACGAAGCTGCCATTATGCAGTTGAGTGAGGAAAGTCAATTATCCATAGCGGCTTGTCACGAAACACGCTTTCTTCATAAAGAAGACTTTCAAGCTTATGAAGTCGCAACAGCCATTCGGAAAGGCTATAAATTAAATGATTCAAAAAAACCGCCTAATCGTTATAGACAAGCGTTTTTGCCTGAACTACAAGAACTTACAAATTGGTTCAGAGAGTATCCGGAATGGTTACAGACAACGGAAAACATTATGAATTCCTGTAATGTGACGATCCAGAAAGAAGATTTTTTACTTCCCAAGTTTCCTGTAGTAGAGGGCAAAAAGTCCATTGATTTGCTGGAAGAACAGTGTCGGACCGGATTGCAACAACGCTTTCCAACACTATCGCCAGAGTATGAAGAGCGATTACGCTATGAATTATCGAGTATTAAACAAATGGGCTTCACAGATTATTTCTTAATAGTAGAAGACTATGTACGTTACGCAAAAACAGAAGGAATTTTGGTAGGTCCAGGACGTGGCTCTTCGGCAGGCTCTTTAGTAGCATTTGCACTTGGCATCACAGAAGTGGATCCCATTATATACGGATTGTTATTTGAGCGCTTCTTGAATCCCGAACGTGTGACCATGCCTGATATAGATATCGATTTCGCGGATCATCGCAGAACGGAAGTTGTCAATTATGTGGCGGAAACATACGGCAAACAATATGTCGCACAGATTATCACATTCGGTACACTTTCAACGAAAGCCGTTGCCCGAAATGTTGCCAGAGTGGTGGATTTCACACCGGAAGAAGTGCGTTTCATGTCCAATGAATTGAATAGTAGACAGTCGTTTAAAGAAACGATCATGCAGTCCAAGAAATTACGTGACTGGATTCAAGTGGAGCCCCGAAGGAAAATATGGCAACAAGCTGCAGAACGTTTAGAAGATTTACCGAGAAATGCATCAACCCATGCTGCAGGTGTCGTGCTTGCCGCGAAGCCGCTCGTTCATTATGTCCCACTGCAGATTGGATCCGATGAAGTCTTCCTGACTCAATGGGCGATGAAAGATGTAGAAGAAGTCGGTTTGTTGAAAATGGACTTTCTTGGGTTGCGAAACCTCACACTACTCGATAGAATCCGTGCCATGATTCAATACAATAAAAAGCAGATCATCGACTTTGAGCAGATACCACTCACTGATCAAGCAACATACGCACTATTTAAAGCAGGAGATACAACAGGGATCTTCCAATTTGAATCGCCTGGTATGCGTCGCGCCCTTCGAACGATACAGCCCGATAACTTTAAAGATATTTACTCAGTCAACGCCTTGTACCGTCCGGGTCCTATGGAGTTTATCCCTCTTTATAGTCGTCGAAAAAATGGACAAGAACCGACCGTATATGACATACCCGAGCTCGAACCTATTCTAGCCGAAACGTACGGCATTATTATTTATCAAGAACAGATCATGAAAATCGCGGTGAATATTGCGGGCTTCACTATGGCGGAAGCCGATCTTCTAAGACGAGCGATTAGTAAGAAGAATCAGCAAGTATTGGAAGAAGAACGCCAGCACTTTACTGCCGGTGCACGTAAAAAAGGATTCGATCAAGTAAAGGCAAACGACGTGTATAATCTGATTGTTAAATTTGCGGATTACGGATTTCCGAAAAGTCATGCTGTAGCCTATTCACTAATTTCCTATCGACTGGCATTCTTTAAAGCAAATGAACCGACCTATTTTTACGCAGCATTTTTATCTTCTTTAACAGGAAGTAAAGAGAAGATGACGGAAGTAATTCGTGAAATGAAGGCAAAAGGTATTCCAATCCTACCTCCGTCAGTTACGAAAAGCCGCTATTCACATACAGTCGAAGGACATGCGGTTCGTCTAGGCCTAGGCGCTATAAAAGGGGTTACTATCGCCTTCTATCAGCAATTGGCTGCAGCGCGTGAGAAGGGGAACTGGTCTTCTATGTTTGACATGGCGATTGCACTCGGGGCTGATTACTTCACAGAAAAAACTGTCATTCCGTTAATTAAAGCAGGCGCGCTTGACGAGTTTAATCAGAAGCGTTCCGTACTCCTTGCTTCAATTGATGCCGCTCATTCCCATGCGCTGTTCATAGGCGACGATGCATTAAGCGAACAGTTCCAATTTAATTCGCAACCTAAATATACACCGGGCGGCACAATGGATCAGATGACAAAGCTTGGTTTTGAACATGATACATTAGGGTTTTATTTGTCCGAGCATCCTGTTGAACAATTGAAGCGAAATGCATCCAATCAACTAGCGACCATTACATCACTAGTTTCTTTACGTCAAGGAACTAAAGTGCACTGTATGGGAATTATTCTGTCGATTAGACGGATTCGTACCAAAAAAGGCGAAGCGATGGCATTTCTTACGTTACAAGATGAGACTGGAGAAATTTCCTGTACTTTGTTTCCGAAACAATACGCACAGATCAGCGTCCACTTAAAAGAGGGAGCGTTTGTTCAAATTTCAGGAAGCATAGATTTTCGAAATCAATCTGTTCAACTGATAGTAGAACAGTTGTTGCCGCTCCATCAATCGGGAGAATAAAACATACGAGTATAGACTCTATGGTCAATCATGACGCAATCCACGTCACGATTGACCATACTTCGACTTTTTAGTAAGTGAGCGTTCAGTCGGCAAGAAAAATGACGAAATAAAAACACTTGTAATTTCACGATATTGCTTTACGTGGTGCCGACTTTTTTGTATGCTTGTATGCAGGGTGGTCAGACCACTCTGCTGAAGGTATGAAAAAGGAGTTCTCCTCATGCAAAATTCACAATCATCATCCAAGCGTTTTTTGGATATTATCGGAGAACTACAATCACTGATTAGCGAACAAAAAATCGAATACGGCGATAGGTTACCATCTGAACGTCACCTAGCAGAAAAGCTACAAGTGAGTAGAACCGCAGTACGCGAAGCGTTGCGAAGTATGGAATTGCTAGGCCTCATTGAGACGAGGCGAGGCGAAGGAACGTTCCTATCCGATTTCAAAAAACATCAATTAGTGGAAGTTCTCTCGACGTTTATTATGCAGCAAGCACGGTCAATCCAAGATGTAGTAGATACAAGGATGATCCATGAGCGGGCAGCAATTACAACAGTCACAGAAAATGAAGAATTGCGCATGCTTCCTGTTTGGGAAGGCATGCAAAGTAGGTTGAGAGAAGGAGAGTCAGTGTTTTCACGTGAAGATATGGTACGCGAAACCATTGTCGCTACTGAAAATCGACTCTCCTTGAAAATTTGGTTTTTACTAAAACAGTATAGCGGTGTTTCTTTTGATATAGCCATTGAGGCTGATGAGGAAATAGCTATAGTGCATGAACTGCTGGATGAAATGATGGCAGGTAATAAGGAAAAAGCCTTAATTTGTTATGAAAAATGGATGGATCAAGTTGAGGGAGAAAGAAGGGAAACGGAATGAGTATCAAAGAATTATTTAAAAAGAAATCAAAAGTAGACCAACATACAATACCTTCTGCCAAAAGTAAAGCAGATGTGCCAGAAGGAATTATGACGAAATGTCCGGAGTGCAAGCATGTGATTTTGACGAAGGACTTGTTGAAGAATGGTAAGGTTTGCCCTTCTTGCCAGCATCATTATAAGATGACGGCACAAGAGCGGATCGATCACTTATTTGATGAGGGTAGCTTTGAATCAATGGATGATCATTTGAAAACAGAGAATCCGCTAGATTTCCCTTCTTATACAGAAAAAGTAGAAGCTGATGCAAAAGCAACAGGTTTGAATGAGGCCGTACTGACTGGCGTCGGAAGGATTCAAGATACACTAGTAGCCGTTGCAGTCATGGATGCACATTTCCGAATGGGGTCTATGGGATCAGTAGTTGGCGAAAAAATTACAAGAGCTGTAGAGAAAGCTACGGAATTAGGTATTCCTATGTTGATTTTTTCCGCAAGTGGTGGTGCCCGTATGCAAGAAGGTGTAATTAGTCTGATGCAGATGGCTAAAGTGAGTGTTGCTCTTGAAAGACATGCCAATAAAGGGTTATTGTACATTTCCATCATGACCTACCCAACTACAGGTGGTGTATCCGCGAGTTTTGCCTCGGTTGGTGATATTAATCTTGCAGAGCCAAAAGCTTTGATCGGGTTTGCAGGGCGTCGAGTAATTGAACAAACCGTACGTGAAAAACTGCCTGAAGATTTCCAGACATCGGAGTTCTTATTGAATCACGGGCAATTGGACGCTGTAGTCCATCGCAACGATATGCCAGAAGAAATGAATAAAATCTTGAAGCTTCACGCACGAAAGGGGGCTGTACTCGTATGAGTAAAACACTTGCATTTGAAGAACCTATCGTAAAACTGCGTGAAAAAATTAATGAACTAGAAGAGTATACCGCAGTCAATGACGTAGATCTTTCATCTGAAATCGTCAATTTGAAAAATCGTCTAGTTAAGTTGGAAACAGATATCTATGAAAGTATGGAGCCTTGGGATCGTGTACAAGTTGCCCGACACCCTGAAAGACCGACGACAATGGATTATATTACTCGTTTGTTCGAAGACTTTATCGAATTTCATGGAGATCGCAACTTTGGAGATGATGAAGCGATAATCGGTGGAATCGCCTCATTTGAGGAAATGCCCATTACAATCATTGGCCATCAGCGTGGAAAAGACACCAAAGAAAATGTTAGAAGAAACTTTGGTATGCCGCATCCCGAAGGATATCGTAAAGCGCTTCGCCTAATGAAGCAAGCGGAAAAGTTCCATCGTCCTATTATTTGTTTCATCGATACAAAAGGTGCATATCCCGGTAAAGCGGCAGAGGAACGAGGACAAAGTGAAGCAATTGCACGTAATCTAGTTGAAATGGCTGGTTTAAAAGTCCCTGTTATTTCCATCGTTATTGGAGAAGGGGGTAGTGGAGGTGCACTGGCTCTCGGTGTAGCAAACCATATCCATATGCTCGAAAACTCTACGTACTCTGTTATTTCCTCGGAAGGTGCAGCGTCTATTTTGTGGAAAGATCCATCACTGGCTAAACAAGCAGCGGAAGCGATGAAAATTACTGCACCCGATTTGAAAGAAATGAATATTATTGATGAAATCATTCCCGAAGTACTTGGCGGAGCACATCGCGATGCAAACAAACAGTCGGTAGAAATCCGTAGCACGCTACGAAGATCACTGAAAACATTATGCGAATTGACATCAGATGAATTGATTGATAATCGATATAATAAATTCCGGAGTATTGGCGTCTTTTCGGAATAAAAGATGCGGGCAACCGCGTCTTTTGCTCGTACATACAAGATATGATTAAAGGATGGGATCGACATGAAAAAAATTGCGGTCTTAACAAGTGGTGGCGACGCACCGGGAATGAATGCGGCCATTCGTTCCGTAGTCAGGAAAGCTCTCTTCGAAGGGGTGGAAGTTTCCGGTGTGTTCAATGGGTATCAAGGATTGATTGACGGTAAAATTGAGCAATTCCAGCTTGGTTCAGTCGGAGATATCATTCAGCGTGGCGGAACGATATTGCGATCTGCAAGATGTCCGGCGTTCATGACGGAAGAAGGTCGTGCCAAAGCAATGGAGCAAATCAAGCTTCATGCGATTGAAGGATTGGTCGTCATTGGTGGAGATGGGTCGTTTAAAGGAGCCAATGAACTTGTGAAATTGGGTGTTCCTTGTGCTTGTGTACCTGCTACAATTGATAACGATATTACCGGAACAGAATTTACGATCGGTTTTGATACTGCATTGAATACCGTAGTCCAAGTAATTGATAAAATCCGAGATACTGCAACATCTCATGAACGTTCTTTCATTATTGAAGTAATGGGTCGTGACGCAGGTGATCTCGCGTTATGGGCAGGGCTTGGTGGCGGTGCTGAATCGATTATACTGCCTGAGAAGCCATTTAACATACACGCTATTGTTGAACGCCTAAGGAGCAGTACGAGTCGTGGTAAAAAGCACAGTATTATCGTATTAGCTGAAGGTATGATGTCTGCCACGCAACTGGCAGAACTACTAAAAAAAGAAGCGGGTATTGAAACCCGTGTATCCATTTTAGGACATATGCAGCGAGGCGGCTCGCCATCTGCACGTGATCGGGTAATTGCTAGTCAATACGGTGCAAGAGCTGTTGAAGCATTGTTATCCGGAAAGAAAAGTTCTGCTGTTGGTATGAGAAATCATAAAGTGGTAGACTATAACTTAGAGGAAGTCTTTATCAAACGAGAAAAGTTGGATTTGTCATTAGTAGATTTAGCAGAAACATTATCTATTTAATTAGTCAGAGCCGACATGACGCAGAGGAGCGATAAGTAGTGAGAAAGACAAAAATTGTGTGTACAATCGGCCCAGCAAGTGAATCATATGAAGGACTACTAAAGCTGATTGACGCAGGGATGAACGTTGCACGTCTAAACTTCTCCCATGGCACCCAAGAAGAGCATAGAGTACGTATTGAAAGAATCCGCAAAGCAGCAGCAGAAAAAGAAAAAATGGTAGGAATTCTACTTGACACGAAAGGTCCTGAAATTCGGACGCATAAAATGAAAGATGGTCAAATTGAATTGGTGCGTGGACAAGCAGTAGATATTTCGATGCAAGAAGTACTCGGCACTGCAGAAACATTTTCCGTTACCTACGAAAAGTTAATTCATGATGTGGAACGTGGTTCATTTGTCTTACTAGATGATGGATTAATCGAACTTGAAGTAACAGGTAAGGATACGGAAAAAGGTTTGATCCACACCAAAGTGATCAACGCAGGTCCTTTAAAAGATAATAAAGGTGTTAACGTTCCGAATGTTTCCGTTCAATTGCCGGGAATTACGGATAAAGACAAAGAAGATATCTTGTTCGGTATTGAACAAGGCGTCGATTTTATCGCGGCTTCTTTTGTCCGTCGTGCATCTGACGTCATTCAAATCCGTGAACTACTGGAAAATAATAATGGTGGACATATCCATATCGTACCGAAGATTGAAAATCAGGAAGGTGTCGACAATCTTGATGCAATCCTCCAGTTATCTGATGGTCTGATGGTTGCTCGTGGAGATCTAGGAGTAGAAATTCCAGCTGAGGAAGTTCCTTTGGTACAAAAAATGATGATTCGTAAATGTAACCAATACGGTAAACCGGTTATTACAGCCACTCAAATGTTGGATTCTATGCAAAGAAACCCACGTCCTACACGCGCAGAAGCAAGCGATGTAGCCAATGCGATTTTGGATGGTTCAGATGCTGTCATGCTTTCGGGTGAGACGGCTGCTGGATTATATCCGGTCGAATCTGTAAAAGTCATGTGCAAGATCGCACTTTCTACTGAAGAATCTATGGACTTCCATTCTGTCGTTTCCACAAGAACGAGAGAAAAAGAAGGAAATCTTACAGAGGCAATTGGACAAGCAGCGTCTTATACAGCACTAAACTTGAATGTAAAAGCGATTTTAGCACCAACTGAAAGTGGTCAAACAGCGACGATGATCGCAAAATACCGTCCAGGTGTTCCAATTATAGCGGTTACACGTTCCGAAGTGGTTTCCAATAAGCTGACGCTAGTTTGGGGAGTGTATCCAATCGTTGGAAAGAAAGCACTGGACATCGACGGGATCCTTCAGGAATCAGTCGAAGAGAGTGTAAAACATCAATATGTAACGCATGGAGATGTAGTCATTATCACAGCGGGGGTACCGGTTGGTGAAGCGGGTACAACGAACTTGATGAAATTACATGTGATCGGTGATTTAATCGGTCGAGGACAAGGCATCGGCAAAAACGTTGCTTTCGGTAAAGCGAAAATCATCAAGAATTCACAAGAAGCATTGACACAAATTAAAGAAGGCGACATTATTGTTACGCATTCTACAGACCGTGATATGTTTGCAGCGCTCGAGCGATGTGCAGGTATCATTACTGAAACGGGCGGTTTGACTAGTCACGCCGCGGTAGTTGGTTTGAGTCTTGGTATACCTGTTATCGTAGGGGTGGAAAATATCACATCTGTTATTAAAAATGGCAGTGACATTACAATGGACGCAGCGAGTGGTGTGATCTACAACGGTCACGCAAAAGTATTGTAAAAACATACAGACCGCTTCTCGTTAAGAGAAAGCGGTCTTTTTGGAGGTCACTATATGAAATGGTTAATAGCATTATTTATTATCGTACCGACTACAGAACTGGCTTTATTAATGATCTCAGGCAAAACGCTCGGTATCATGCCTACGATTTTGATTATTATCATAACAGGAATTGGTGGCGCGTATCTTGCGAAGAAACAAGGGCTTCGTGCATGGCGTGATTTACAGGTCCGTATGGCCAATAGAGAAACTCCTGGTAAAGCATTAGTAGATAGCGTGTGTATTTTACTAGGTGGTTTATTATTATTAATACCTGGTTTCATCACAGACATTATGGGATTAGTATTGTTGTTTAGTGGCCCACGTAAAATACTGTACCCATTTATCGTCAAGTGGATTTACAATAAAATACGTAACGGGCAAATCCGAGTTATGTAAACGTAGGATGTTCCTTAACTTTTAACGCAATAAATAGGAAGAATGGTAAAAACATGATGCCGTATAATCCGAATAAATAAACAGCGCAAGCCGTAATAACAAATGAATGTACAGTGCGTAATTTAAAGGTGTGTGCCCATAATATGGATTCAACCATCTGCCTGCATACAAGTAAAACGATGTACAAAACGACTAAGCCAATAGCCGAATGCATGTCGTCAATATAGAAGGAAAAGGCAATCATCGGCAAAAACACGAGACCTATTCCAAGGAACGGAATACTATCGACTAATGAAATCAAAAATGCTTTAGTTACGAATGACTCGAAATCGAGAAGCCAAAAACCGGCAGCCATTAGAATAAACGTCATGATAAATAGTCTAATTTGAACGGAGAAAAAATGCCCCATCAAACGGCTTGACCTCTCAAAAATCCTGCGTGCTACCTGTCTGAAGTTTTTAGGAAAGTACACTAAAAACCAAAAACGATTGGTAGCACTTTCTCGTAAAGCGAAAAAGTACGCAATAATAAATAAAAATGTGCTGAAAATCTGCTGAAAAGTCTTTTGTAGTAAACTAATGACCCCCTCCATCGCTTCATGACTTAGTTGGATAAATTGTTCTGCAGCCGCGTGTAGGTTCCATCCTTGACTATCCATCATTTCAATAATTACGCCTAATTGATCTTCCATTGTCCAAATGACAGAAATCAATCCATTGATTGATAGGAATAGGAAGGTGTATACTAAAGAGGCAAGCATCCCCATTATGAGTAAAGCAGCTAAAAAAGCCGGCAGTTTTGTAAGGGCTATTAAAGAATTCATAAGCGGAGCGGTGAAGAAAGCGAAAACTATCGCAAATCCAACAGGTGGAATCACGATGAGAGAAATTATGATTAATATAGCCGGTAACCATTGACGGGCGTAGGTTTGGAAGCGTTTGGAGTCGATGGATATCATGGGAATTTGTCCATTCCTTTCGGGTAATAATAAATAAAAAACATCTTTACCATTCACAAAACCGTTCAAGTTGCTTATAATGGACTTTGTAAGCGTTTTAGATAAAATATAATTAGCAGATGGTCATCGTTTCTGCACTCCGCTTCAGGGAGATGACCAAACTGGGAAGAAGGAGCGAATATCATGACAGCAACAAAAGGTTTGGAAGGTATCGTGGCAGCACAAACTCAAATCAGTTCCATTATCGATGACACTCTTACATACGTAGGATATGGTATCGATGATTTAGCAGAAAATGCTAGTTTTGAAGAAGTAGTTTATCTACTTTGGCATAAACGTTTGCCAAACGAAAAGGAACTAGCTGAATTGAAACAGCAGTTGGAAGATAACGCAGCAATTCCACAAGGGGTTCTTGACCACTTTAAAACGTATCCGATCGACAAAGTGCATCCAATGGCGGCACTTCGTACAGCAATCTCGCTTCTAGGATTATACGATGAAAAAGCGGAAGATATGTCACCTGAAGAAAACTACAATAAAGCAGTTAAGCTTCAAGCTAAAGTTGCAACTGTAGTTACTGCATTCGCACGTATCAGAAAAGGACAAGAGCCAGTAGCGCCTAAAAAAGGTTTAAGCTATGCGGCAAACTTCCTTTACATGCTTTCTGGGGAAGAGCCTGCTGATATCGCTGAAGAAGCATTCAATAAAGCACTTGTACTACACGCAGACCATGAATTGAACGCATCGACATTCACAGCGCGCGTATGTGTGGCTACTCTATCTGATATGTATTCTGGCGTTACTGCTGCAATTGGCGCTCTTAAAGGCCCATTACATGGCGGTGCAAACGAAGCGGTTATGAATATGCTAATGGAGATCGGCGATGAAGATAAGGTCGAGTCATATATTCGTGAAAAACTGGCTAATAAAGAAAAAATCATGGGCTTCGGACACCGTGTATACCGTCAAGGTGATCCACGTGCGAAGCACTTACGTGAAATGTCTAAGCGATTGACTGCTCTTCGTGGTGAAGAAAAGTGGTACAATATGTCTGAAAAGATCGAAGCAATTGTCACTGGAGAAAAGAAATTGCCTCCAAATGTTGATTTCTACTCCGCTTCGGTATATCATTCATTAGACATCGATCATGATATTTTCACACCTATTTTTGCTGTTTCACGTTTTTCAGGATGGATTGCACATATCCTGGAGCAATACGAAAACAACCGCTTGATCCGCCCACGTGCAGAGTACGTTGGACCAGGCATGCAAAAGTATGTTCCAATCAATGAACGATAAAAAATAGTAAATTTGTGGGGCGGTATCTCGTATACCGGCCCACTGATTTTGAACTCAGGAGGATATCAATAATGGCTAACGAAGGAAAGATTACAGTAACTAACGGTGTTTTAAACGTCCCAGATCACGCAACGATTCCTTTCATTATAGGTGACGGCACAGGTCCGGATATTTGGCATGCAGCTTCACGTGTTATCGAAGCAGCTGTTGAAAAAGCTTATGACGGAAAAAAGAAGATTAATTGGTTAGAAGTTCTTGCAGGAGAAAAGGCATTCAACGAAACTGGTGACTGGCTTCCACAAGAAACTCTTGACACAATTAAAGAATATCTAATTGCGATTAAAGGACCACTTACTACGCCGATCGGTGGAGGATTCCGTTCATTGAACGTAGCACTACGTCAAGAACTTGATCTATACACGTGCTTGCGTCCGGTTCGTTATTTCCAAGGAGTACCTTCACCCGTGAAACGTCCTGAGGATTGTGACATGGTTATTTTCCGTGAAAACACAGAAGACATCTATGCAGGTATTGAGTACCAAGAAGGTTCTGACGAAGTGAAAAAATTAATTAACTTCCTTCAAACCGAGTTAGGTGTTAAAAATATTCGTTTCCCTGAAACTTCAGGACTTGGTATCAAACCGATTTCTGAAGAAGGCACAAAGCGTCTCGTTCGTTCAGCATTGAACTATACGATTGAAGAAGGTCGTAAATCTTTGACGATTGTACACAAAGGAAACATCATGAAGTTCACAGAAGGCGCATTCGCGAACTGGGCATACGAGTTGGCTGAAGAAGAATTCGGCGACAAAGTATTCACATGGAGAGAATATGACCGTATTAAAGATGCTGAAGGAACAGATGCTGCGAATAAAGCACAATCTGATGCAGAAGCTGCAGGCAAAATCATCGTAAAAGATGCAATTGCGGATATCTTCTTGCAACAAATCCTGACTCGTCCAAAAGAATTTGACGTAGTAGCTACAATGAACTTGAACGGTGACTACGTTTCTGATGCGCTTGCTGCACAAGTAGGCGGAATCGGAATCGCACCGGGAGCGAACATTAACTACGAGTCTGGACATGCGATCTTTGAAGCAACTCACGGAACAGCACCGAAATATGCAGGATTGGATAAAGTTAACCCTTCATCCGTATTGCTATCAGGCGTTATGATGCTTCAACATCTTGGCTGGAACGAGGCGGCTGATCTAATCACGGCTTCTATCGAAAAATCTATCGCATCTAAAGTAGTGACATACGATTTCGCACGTCTAATGGACAATGCGGAAGAAGTAAGCACTTCTGGATTTGCAGACGCACTAATCAAAAACCTATAAGCATGACGAAAGAGGGGGATGAGAATCCCCCTCTTTCTACTATCTTGTTCTGAAAAAGGAGAGTTTTACATGTCATTGAAGCGTAAAAAAGTATCGGTTATCGGATCTGGTTTTACTGGAGCAACAACTGCATTCCTTTTAGCTCAAAAAGAATTATGCGATGTCGTCATCGTGGATATTCCATCAATGGAAAATCCGACGAAAGGCAAAGCATTGGACATGTTGGAAGCTGGTCCGGTTCAGGGGTTTGATGCCAACATCATCGGTACATCCAATTACGAGGATACAAAAGATTCGGATGTAGTGGTTATTACTGCGGGTATTGCGCGTAAACCTGGAATGAGCCGTGACGACTTAGTACAGACAAATCAAAAAGTCATGAAGTCCGTGACAGCTGAAATTGTAAAGTATTCTCCTGATACGAAGATTATCGTTCTGACGAATCCAGTGGATGCCATGACGTATACTGTGTATAAAGAATCTGGATTCCCTAAAGAACGTGTGATTGGTCAGTCGGGTGTACTGGATACAGCTCGTTTCCGAACGTTTGTCGCGCAAGAATTGAATCTATCCGTGAAAGATGTAACAGGATTCGTTTTAGGTGGCCATGGAGACGATATGGTGCCTCTAGTGCGTTATTCGACTGCTGGTGGTGTGCCTCTTGAAAACTTGATCTCTGCTGGTCGTCTGGAAGAGATTGTAGAACGTACACGTAAAGGTGGAGCTGAAATCGTCAATCTGTTAGGTAATGGGTCTGCATATTATGCGCCGGCTGCTGCATTGGTTGAAATGACAGAAGCTATTTTGAAAGACCAAAAACGAGTATTACCATCAATCGCGTTTCTAGAAGGCGAATATGGTATGAACGGTATTTATTTAGGTGTTCCGACTGTATTAGGTGCGAACGGTATTGAAAAGATCATAGAACTTGAATTGACTGACGATGAGAAAATGGGGCTTCAAAAGTCCGCTGATTCTGTACGTACAGTCATGAGTGTTCTATCGTAAAATTATAGGTTGGGGATCGGACAGCTTTGTAGCCGTCCGATCTTTTTTCTCGTTAGCTCGATTTTTCTTGGGTGGATTGTTATAATTTAATTATTGAAGTAATTTTCAGCTTTTTTTCAAAGATGACTTTAGAAATATAGGAGGGGTTTGTTTGTTGAAAAGTAGACGGAAATTGATAGGGAAAGATATCACAGAGTTGGAAATCGGTGAGAGGTTACACTTAACCGAGAAAATAGAAGATAAAGATTTGATGCTATACCTGGGATTAACGAATGATGCCAATCCGCTTTATCTGCAACATGATTATGCAGCGGAGACGATATATGGACAGCCGATCGTTCCACCCATTATGTTGACGGGTATCGTAACAGCCGCCATTTCGAAACATATGCCAGGACCAGGCGCACATATAATCAATCAGCAACTGCATTTTCCTAAACCGGTCTATCATTACTCGATAGTCGAATTCGTTCTGGAAGTCACGAAACTTGAAGTTCAGTCAAACCAAGTAACGATCCAAGTAGATGCAACTGATCAGGAAGGCGAACGAATTATGAGCGGAGAAGTAGTAGTGATCGCGCCACAAAAGCTTCCTGTCAAACTGGCACAAACAAAGGAATCGTCGGATGGGAATTAAACAGCAAAAGATTTTAATTGTGGAAGATGAACAATCTATACAAAAACTACTTGAATTCACATTGCAGCAAGCGGACTATAAAACAGTACTCGCAAATGACGGCGAAGAAGCCGTGGAAAAAGTATTAGATGAACAACCCGATTTGATTATTCTAGATTTAATGTTGCCGAAAATAGACGGAATAGAAGTCTGCCGTATGTTGAGAAAAGAAAATATTGAAACGCCAATCATCATGTTGACTGCTAAAGGGGAAGAGATGGATAAAATCGTTGGGCTAGAAATGGGTGCCGATGATTATATGACCAAGCCTTTTAGTCCCCGTGAAGTGGCGGCAAGAGTACGTGCAGTTCTTAGGCGTACAGGTGAGCGCAACCATATGAAGGAAAAGAAATTGGTTGCGGGACAGCTGACAGTATATCCGGAACGCTTGGAAGTGTACTTGGACGAAAAGCCGTTAGAATTTACACCTAAAGAATTTGAGTTGCTTGTTTATTTCATGAAGCATCCAAATCGCGTGTTCTCTCGTGATCAGTTGCTACAGGCAGTCTGGAATTACGAATTTGCAGGAGATTCTAGAATTGTGGATGTACATGTGAGCCATCTGCGCGATAAAATCGAAGAAAATACGAGGAAACCGCGCTATATTAAAACGATGAGAGGCGTCGGTTACAAGTTCGGGGAGCAAAACTAGATGAAGTACTATTACACACGAATTTTAACTGCATCCGCCATCATTTTATCCATTCTATTAATTGTGCTAGGAATTATCTTAGGACAATTTTTTCATTTATTTGGAGAAAATGTGGATGCAACAATACAACAAACCTATTGGGTCTACTTACTGTTTACACTCGTTTTAGTATTTGTTGTCACGATGTTCGTTATGGCAAAAATCCTTCAGCAGTATGTCCAGCCGATTGATCACTTCACAGGTGTTATTCATCAATTGGCACGAGGCAATTATCAGGCGCGAGCGCATAATGAAGACTCGGAAATCAATCATCAACTGACGAATTCCATCAATGAAGTCGCGCAGAAATTACAAGGAAACTCTGCACTTCGCGCAATGGAACAAGAGCGCTTAAAGACATTGGTCAGTAGCATTGGTAGTAGCCTATTGATGTTTGGCAGGCAAGGTGCAATCAACTTGGTCAATCGCGTGTTTGAAGAAACCTTCCATCGCGATGGAGAAGAGCTAATGGGAAAAACGTTTAAAGATATCGGATTGCCAGCGGATATTGAAAGAGAAATTGAAACCATTTTTTTAACAGAGGAAGTACGTTCATTCCAATCTCAAGTAGTACTCAAGGAAGGCATCCGCCATTTAGAAGTATACGGCGCGCCTGTTATAGGTGAAAACGGCAACTGGCTTGGAATCGTTATTATCATGCATGATATTACAGAGTTGGTCCGCCTGGAACAAATACGTAAAGATTTCGTAGCGAATGTGTCCCATGAATTAAAAACACCTGTTACATCGATTAAAGGTTTTTCGGAAATGTTGCTTGACGGTGTGGTGGAAGATCCTGTGGTAAAGAAAGATTTCCTAGAGATTATGTATAAGGAAAGTAATCGTCTGCAATTATTGATTGAAGATTTATTGCGATTATCTAGCATGGAACGTGGAAGCTTTGAAATTACACGAGAGCCTGTGGATGTTATTGAAGTAGTCGAGCAATCCATCAAGATCGTTCAGGCAAGAGTACAGGAAAAAGATATGCAAATTGATTTGCATATGCCAGAACAATTCATAATTCCTGCAGATCATGATCGTTTAGTGCAAGTCATGGTGAACTTATTGAATAATGCCATTGCCTACTCGCAAGAGAAAACGATTGTGACGGTCTCTGTAGAAGAAATAGAAGGAAACGTGGAAATCACGGTTCGCGATCAAGGGATTGGCATCATGCCTTCAGAGTTACCGCGACTATTTGAACGTTTTTACCGCGTAGATCGTGCGAGAAGCAGGGAATCAGGTGGTACAGGATTGGGTCTAGCGATTGTGAAACACATTGCTGAAGCGCATCAAGGCACTGTCACAGTGGACAGTGAAGTGGGTGTCGGCACTGTTTTTCGTATTCATTTACCCATTGATGAACAAATGTAGTATAGAAAAATGAAACTTACTCGACTACTGTTCCGTACAGTAGTCATACATAGAAAAGGAGGAACAGATATGAGCACAAAGAGGATCCTGGTGACACTTGGCTTGTTTGTCACCGGCTTATTACTTTTATTGATCGTCTTTACTACGTGGTACACAGTAGATGAATCTGAACAAGCTGTCGTCATTTCATTCGGTCAAGCTGGCGCACCCGTGACGGACTCTGGTCTACATTTTAAATTACCTTGGCCGATTCAGAAAACAGAAATCTTATCAAAAGAAACGTACAGCATTCATTTCGGTTACAAACAAGATAAGTCGGGTGAAATCGTTGATAAGGAAACAAAGATGATAACAGGGGACGAATATATCGTGCTGACCGATCTGACAGTGCAGTGGCGTATAGTGGATCCGAAGAAGTATTTATTCAATGCAGAAGACCCCATTGAAATCTTGAGGGATGCGGCATCTGCTTCCATACGTTCTGTCATCGGTAGTTCCACAATTGATGCGGCGCTAACGGATGGGAAAGCAGAAATTGAAGCAAAGACTCGTGAGTTATTGACTAGTTTGGTAGAGAAATATGATATCGGTATAGCGGTACAAGGCGTGAAGTTGCAAGATGTTGAATTACCCAATGCAGAGGTACGTGCAGCATTTACCGCTGTAACCGATGCGCGCGAAACGAAAAACACGAAGATTAATGAAGCGAAAAAGTACGAGAATCAAAGAACGAAAGAAGCAATTGGTGAACGTGACGCAATCAAATCCCAAGCGCTAGGGAAAAAGACGGCACGTATCGAACAAGCGCGTGGTGACGTAGCGGTATTCAGTGATTTATATAATGAATATGCGAAAAGTAAAGATATCACTCGTGAGCGTTTGATCATTGAGACGCTAGAGCAAGTGTTACCTAAAGCAAATCTGTATATTATGAACGACAGCGGAGAAACGATGAAGTATTTACCACTCCAACAGCTGCAAAAAGATCAGCCGCCTGTAACGGGAGAAAAGGATAAGTCGGCTGAAAAAGGAGGGAAAGCTTCATGAGTAACGAACAAAACCCTTTCAAGAAGATAGAAGATGCCCTTAAGAAGATGGGGGAAACCGACCAAAAAAGAAATACTCAGAAACCAGATGCTGATCCCAAAGTTACGCAGATGCGACCGAAAAGAGCGTTTGATATGAAAAAGTACACAAAACTCATTATCTCGTTAACAGTCGTTTTTGCGATTCTGGTGATTCTGTTATCCAACTTATTTATCGTCAAAGAAAATGAATACCGGGTCGTCCGTCAGTTCGGTGAGATTACACGAATTATCGAAAAGTCCGGAATGCATATGAAAATACCATTTATTCAAAGTGTCAGTACGTTGCCGAAAAACCGAATGACTTCTAACGTATCAGAAGCGGAAATTAATACAAAAGACAAGAAACGGATCATCATTGATAATTATGCAATATGGCATATTACAGATCCTGCTAAAATGATTTCCAATGCACGTAATATTGTCAATGCCGAAGCTAGAATGGAAGAATTCATTTATTCTGTAGTCCGTAATGAAATGGGACGTCTAGATTATGTCAATGTTGTCAATGATGAAGACTCTTCACGCGGAAGCTTGAATGACGATGTGACGGCCAAAGTAAATAAGTTTTTGGACGATGGGAATTACGGTATTAAAGTAGTGGATGTTCGTATGAAGCGTATTGATTTACCTGAAGAAAACGAACAGTCTATCTACACACGAATGATTTCAGAGCGTGATTCGACTGCACAATCTTACCTTTCTGAAGGGGATGCAGCGAAGCAGAAGATTGAGGCAGAAACAGATCGTGTAGTTCAGGAAATGTTAGCAAAAGCGAAAAAAGAAGCAGCGATCGTTACTGCGCAAGGTGAAGCGGAAGCGGCAAGAATTTATAACGAGGCGTATGCAAAAGACCCAGAATTCTACAAACTGTATAGAACACTTCAGTCTTATACGAAAGTCGTGGATGACGAAACGATGATCATCCTACCAGCTGATTCTCCATATGCCAAGCTATTAAGCGGCAATATCGAGTAATCATAAGTACGTCATTTTCATTCGAGTTGCCAAACGTGGTAAACTAGATGAAAATGACGTTTTTTTTATAGTGACGAACATAAAGGAGTGGGATGGATTTTGACGAAAAAGAAAGTCGTCTTATTGGATGGAAATAGCTTAGCCTATCGTGCGTTTTTCGCTTTACCGTTATTAACGAATGAAAAAGGGGTTCATACAAACGCGGTATATGGTTTTACTATGATGTTAGAGACCATCTTAGCGAATGAAAAACCGACGCATGTGATCGTAGCGTGGGATGCAGGAAAAACTACATTCCGTCACAGTACGTATACAGAATACAAAGGTGGACGGCAAAAAACACCGCCTGAGCTTTCGGAACAGTTCCCGTATATTCGTAAACTAATTGAAGCATTCGGCATCACGCAGTATGAACTCGATCTATATGAAGCGGACGACATTATCGGGACATTGAGCAGAGAATGCAGTGATGCAGAAGCGGAAGTTGTCATCATTTCTGGAGATAAAGATTTAACGCAACTGGCAAATGATCAGACGACGGTATGCATAACAAGAAAAGGCATTACCGATCTTGAAAAATACACGCCTGCGCATATCGAAGAAAAATATGGTCTTGCGCCATCGCAGATCATCGATATGAAAGGATTGATGGGCGATGCGTCCGACAATATCCCAGGCGTACCTGGGATTGGCGAAAAAACTGCCATCAAATTATTGAAGGAATACGGTTCTGTAGAGGAAGTCTATGAATCGATAGAGCAAATCACTGCAAAGAAAATGAAAGAAAACCTCGTGAATAATAAAGATCAAGCGTTCATGAGTAAAGAACTCGCGACAATTGAAGTACACGCACCGATTACTGTGTCATTGAATGATATGGACTTTGTCGGACGAAACGAAGAAGAAGTAATACAACTATATAAAGAATTACAATTTAAATCATTGCTTGAAAAGATGGATGTATCTACCGAGGTTCAACCACTGGAAGAAATTAACGTTCACACCGTGGAAGAGATTACTTCTGAAATGCTGACGGATACGATGTCTCTGCATGTCGAGATTGACGGTGATAATTATTTATCTCAAGATATTTTGGGTATCGGTCTTTCAGATGACACCGATACGTATTTCATTTCTACTGAATTAGCGACTACATCGGATCTCTTTAAGAACTGGATTGCAGACCAGACAACACGTAAATTAGTTTCCGATTCCAAATCAGCTTATGCAGCGATTGCGCGCCTTGGCATGGAACTAAATGGTGCAGAATTCGATCTCATGCTGGCGGCATACATCGTCAATCCTTCATTCTCGACGAATGAAGTCTCCGAAATCGCACGTTCATTTGGCTACCATGGTGTAGAAAGTGATGAAGTGGTCTACGGTAAAGGGGCAAAACGAACTATACCGGCATCTGAACAACTTGCCAATCATACTGCGAGAAAAGCACATGCGGTGTGGGAGCTGTATCCAGTTGTCACAAAACAGTTGGAAGACAATGAACAGCAAGACTTGTTCCATGACCTCGAATTACCGTTAGCAAAGATACTCGGAA
Source organism: Sporosarcina sp. P7 (assembly GCF_002743425.1). NCBI lineage: Bacteria > Bacillati > Bacillota > Bacilli > Caryophanales > Caryophanaceae > Sporosarcina > Sporosarcina sp. P7. Next base: position 86,845 of record NZ_PDZF01000005.1, read on the forward strand.
AAATGGAAGTAACCGGTGTGAAAACGGACGTGGATGTGCTAAAGACGATTGGTGAGCAGTTATCGGAACGTCTGGCGGTAATTGAAAAGACGATTTATGAAATGGCTGGCGAGAAATTCAATATTAATTCCCCTAAACAGCTCGGTGTCATTTTATTTGAGAAAATCGGATTGACTCCTATCAAGAAAACGAAGACGGGTTACTCGACAGCTGCGGACGTGCTAGAGAAGCTCGAAAGTGAACATGAAATCATTCAACATATTTTACTATACAGGCAGCTTGGTAAATTAAATTCAACCTATATTGAAGGTCTCACAAAAGAAATTCACGAAGATGGAAAGATTCATACACGATTCCAGCAGGCTTTAACACAGACGGGAAGATTGAGCTCGATCAATCCGAACTTGCAAAATATCCCAATTCGTTTGGAAGAAGGGCGCAAAATTCGTGCAGCTTTCATTCCATCTGAAACAGATTGGATTATGTTTGCGGCTGACTATTCACAAATTGAACTGCGTGTACTTGCACATATTTCGCAAGATGAAAAATTAATTGAAGCATTCCGCGAAGGTGCGGACATTCATACGAAAACTGCAATGGACGTTTTTGGTGTGAAAGAAGAGGATGTCGATAGCAATATGCGTCGCGCAGCAAAAGCTGTCAACTTTGGTATCGTCTATGGCATCAGTGATTATGGATTATCACAAAGTTTAAACATTACCCGTAAAGAAGCAGGGACGTTTATCGATACGTATCTAGCAAGCTTCCCGGGCGTCAAACAGTATATGGATGATAGTATTACCGACGCTAAGCTAAAAGGCTATGTGACGACACTATTGAAACGTAGACGTTATTTACCGGATATCACGAGTTCGAATTTCAACTTGCGAGGTTTTGCGGAGCGTACGGCGATGAATACACCAATTCAAGGAACGGCAGCAGACATCATTAAACAAGCGATGATCGATATGGATGCCAGACTTGAAAAAGAAAATATGCAAGCGCGTATGTTACTGCAAGTGCATGATGAATTGATATTTGAAGCGCCGATGGAAGAGCTAGAGAAATTAAAAGAAATCGTACCGGAAGTGATGGAACAAACCATTCAACTCGACGTTCCGTTGAAGGTCGATTGGAATTATGGCAAGTCTTGGTACGAAACAAAGTGAGTGATATACATGCCAGAACTACCGGAAGTAGAAGGAGTGGTGCGTGATCTCGCACCGCTCGTGGAAGGGCGTACGGTTAAGCAACTTTCTGTATCGGATACCGTGGTCATTTCTAAAACAGCTGGAAAAGAAACGATTATCAAAGGTAAATCTGTAGACGACTTTCTTCACGGCATGGAGCACATGCAAATTGAGAAAATTGTGCGTCGCAGTAAATATATTTATTTTTATTTAGTGAAGGAAAACCAACCATACCTACTCGTCAGCCATCTTGGCATGACGGGTGCATGGTTTGTCGTGAACTCTCTTGATGAAATTACAGAAGACAAGTTTCGGAAACATGCACATGTCTTTTTAGAAATGGAAGATGGCGGATTACTAGTCTACTCGGATATACGAAGATTCGGCGAAATGCGTCTACTGCAGACGGAAGAAGATTTCCCTCCTTTGTTAGAGATGGCACCCGAACCTTTTTCTGAAGAAGCGCTGGACCATTTTTTATCGATGGCAGAAACTCCGAAATATAAAAGAAAACCTATTAAAGAAGTGATCATGGATGGAAAAGTCATTTCGGGATGCGGCAATATTTACGCTACGGAAGCGCTGTTTCATATGAAAATTCATCCGGGTCGTACAGCGGAACGGATTAGCAGGAAGCGTAAAATCTTATTGTTTGAAGAGATTGTACGCGTTTTGCAAGAAAGTATCGACGCGGGGGGCAGTACAATATCCGATTACCGTTCAGTTAACGGCAATGCGGGAACGATGCAAGATCGACTGCATATGTACGGTAAAAAAACATGTGTAACATGCGATACACCGACAAAAAGTAAGCAGATTGCGGGCAGAACCTCTGTCTATTGTCCAGCATGCCAAAAATAAGGAGTGGTGAACGTGATTATCGGATTGACGGGAAGTATTGCAAGCGGGAAAAGTACTGTAGCCAATATGTTGCGTGAAAAAGGTTACCCTATTGTCGATGCGGATGTCATCGCGAGGGAAGTTGTTGAGCCAGGTAGCCCATTGCTTGATAAAATTCAACGGACTTTCGGTAAAGAAGTGTTACGCGAAGATGGCACATTAAATCGCGAACAGCTCGGGGCCATAATTTTTGGTAATCAAAAGAAACGGCAACAGTTAAATGAATTAATGCACCCTGCAATCAGGGGGCGAATGGTCAATCAGAAAGAAGACTATTTAACTCAAGGCTATCAAACCGTCATTATGGACATCCCGTTACTTTTTGAAAGTAGACTGCAGGATTATGTAGAAAAGATTATCGTCGTTTCGGTCACGAAGCAAATTCAAAAGCAAAGACTGATGGCTCGCAACGAATGGACAGAAGCAGAAGCGGATGCCAGAATCGCATCGCAGTTGGATATGGATAGCAAAGAACAAGGTGCTGACGCGGTTATATACAATAACGAGACACTAGATGAAACGGAAAAACAGTTGGATGCAATCCTCGAAAATTGGCAAGCTGTGCCAAGATAATGGCTGTAGGGAATTAATTTGTGAATTTAATGTGTAATAGTGTTGGCATAAGGATAAAATATGTTATACTAATGAACGATTAAAGATATAAAGTATAACATACATGCAGGAGGATCCCTTTAATGACTACAAAAATTGCAATTAACGGACTTGGCCGTATTGGACGGATGGTATTCCGCCAGATTATCAAAGAAGATGATGTTAATCTTGTTGCTGTCAATGCGACATATCCCGCTGAAACAATTGCACATCTCTTGAAATATGACTCAACACACGGAGTTTTCGATGGTGAAATCGTAGCAGAAGAAAAAGCAATAATTGTCGATGGCAAACGTGTACAATTAATTTCTGAGCGTGACCCTTCGAAATTACCTTGGAAAGAACTGGGTGTAGATATTGTTATAGAATCAACAGGCGTATTCAACTCCCGTGAGAAAGCAGCACTTCATTTGGAATCCGGAGCAAAGAAAGTAATTTTAACAGCTCCAGGTAAAAATGAAGACGTAACAGTTGTCATCGGAGTAAATGACGACAAATTAGACGTCACCAAACATAGTGTAATTTCTAATGCTAGTTGTACGACAAATTGTTTAGCGCCCGTTGCAAAAGTATTGAATGATGAATTTGGTATTGTAAACGGCTTGATGACAACAGTACATGCCTATACGAATGATCAGAAGAACCTAGACAACCCACATAAAGATTTGCGTCGCGCGCGTTCTTGCGGAGAGTCCATCATTCCTACTTCAACAGGTGCTGCAAAAGCTTTATCACTTGTACTCCCTGAACTTGAAGGGAAGATTCATGGTCTAGCATTACGTATCCCGACACCGAACGTATCCCTTGTGGACCTGGTGGTGGACGTAGAAAAAGATGTGACGGTTGAAGAAGTGAACAATGCGTTCCGTAAAGCTGCAGAAGGCCCGATGAAAGGCATTCTTCGCTTTACTACAGAACCACTTGTATCGATCGACTTCAATACGACAACAGAATCTGCAACACTTGACGGACTTTCTACTATCGTCATGGGCGATCGTAAAATCAAAGTACTTGCATGGTATGATAATGAATGGGGTTATTCAGCACGTGTTGTGCAATTGGCGAAAAAAGTCGCTTCTGCATTAACTGACAAAGTAACTTCTTAATGAATGAATCGGCACTTCATCTTACAGGATGAAGTGCTTTTCTATGTCCGTTTGTTGTTGTATGGATAGTTTCTGTTATAATGAAAAGTACTAATGAATATGCGGAGGAACTAACTATGTTATGTCCAGCTTGTCACTACAACGGAACACGTGTAATTGATTCACGGCCCGCGGAAGAAAATCGCTCCATTCGACGAAGACGTGAATGCGAAAAATGCAGTTTTCGTTTCACGACATTTGAAAAAGTGGAGCATTCTCCGTTAGTTGTCGTAAAGAAAGATAAGACGCGAGAAGAATTCAGCGGTGAGAAGTTGCTGAGAGGATTAATTCGCGCTTGTGAAAAACGCGCGGTACCGATCGAGCAATTAAAAGATATCGTGGCGTCTATCGAAAAAGAACTAAGAAGCTCAGGAAATGTCGAAATAGATTCCGAACAAGTGGGAGAAATGGTGATGGAACGATTAGTGGATGTGGATGAAGTTGCCTATGTACGATTTGCATCTGTCTACCGCCACTACAAAGACATCACAATCTTCATAGACGAGTTGCAACAATTGCAAAACAGGAAAGATGAAGAACAAGAGTAAGTTGTAATCTAGAAGGGGAGGCGATTGTTAAAATGCTTTATACAGAGTTGCAGCCTGTCGATTCCTTCGTAGTAAAGTTAGCACATCCTTTTTCTGAATATGATCGGCAGATGCTAACGCTTTTTTATCAGCCACTGATCGGTCCCGAAGCGGTCAGTCTGTTTATGACACTGTGGACAGATGCGGAAAGCAGAGAACCGCAAGAACATACCCACTATTATTTGATGAATATGTCTTCTTTCCCACTTCAAACCATTTTTGAAGCGAGGATTTCGTTAGAAGCTATTGGGTTATTACGTACGTATAAGAAAAAACAAGAAATAGATAAGCGGTCTTTCCTCTACGAACTATTACCGCCGCTCGATGCACCTTCTTTCTTCAATGATCCGCTTCTATCAACGTTTTTGTTCAGTAAAATCGGAGAGCAACCTTATCGTCAGTTGCGTGGTCGGTTTTTAGAGGAGCCTATTGCGAAAGAGGAGTATCAGGATATATCACGGACATTTTTAGATGTCTATACACCTGCAAGAGGCGATCAAGCGATGGAATTGACTGCCGGAATGCAATTTCAAGGAAAAAGTGAACCGCCTGGCATACCGTTTTACGTATTAAATTTTAATTTCGATTTATTTTATAACGGACTATCCGATCAAATGATCCCTAAAGCTTCGTTACGCACTATTTCTCAGGAAATGATTGCGATGCTGGCTTTCTTGTATTCACTCAGTCCACTTGATATGCAAAAGGTCGTAATGATTGCAATGGATGAAAACCACCAGCTGACAGAAGAAAAAGTCCGTAAGGCAGCTGCGGAATTTTATAAGATGAATACGTCCAAGCAACCACCAAAATTACAGTCGGTATTTACACAACCGATCGTCGATGAAATGCCTAAAGAGAATATGAGCCGTGACGAAGAATTGCTATTCTATTTGGAACATACACCACCAAAAGAGATGTTACGTAAAGTAAGCAAAAAAGAACCATTCCTTGTAGATATTCAACTTGCTGAACGATTAATCAATCTGCATAAATTCCCGGTAGGTGTCGTCAATGTCTTGCTACAATATGTAATGCTACGTAATGATGGAAAAATCACTAGTAGTTTTGTGGAACGCATTGCTTCACATTGGGCGAATAAACAAGTAAATGATGCGAAAACGGCTTTGAAGTTATCAAGAGAAGAACATGATCAATACATGAAATGGCTTAAAGAAGGCAAGCAATCAACGCCTAGAAGCCGAAAGCCAACCAGGGAAGAAAAAGTTCCAGAATGGTTTTCAAAGCGCGATAAAAAGAAGAAATCCGAAAAACCTGATGACTTCAATGTAGAGGAAGAACGCCAGAAGTTATTGAAAGAATTGGGGATTCAAGAATCAGAGGTGAAATAATATGGAACGAATTGGGGATGCGATGAAACGCGTAGTGAATGCTCCTTCGTTAGCTCAGAAATACGACGAGCTTCGAACAGAAGTGATGGAAGACCCGGCTGTACAAAAATTTATTAGCGATCATTCCGATGAAGTCAATACAGAAGTGGTCAACCGCAGTCTAGGTAAATTATATGAATTTACATCGGCTTCACACGCATGTGAGCGCTGTCCAAATCTTGAAGGGTGTATCAATGTCATGAAAGGCTTTGAGCCGAAACTAGTCATAGCCCAGCGCCTGATTGATATTGATTACGTAGTCTGTCCTACTAAGCAGTTGGCAGATGAACGTAGAAACATCTCGAAAATGGTGAACAGTATGTACATGCCTAAAGAAGTGATGGAAGCACGCCTATCTGACGTGAACTTTCTCTCAGAAGATAGTCGCGTGATCGTCATGCGCGCGGCTAAAGACTTCCTGAATCAAATTGAGTCTACTGGTAAGGTCCCCGAAAGAGGCTTCTATTTATTCGGTAACTTCGGTATTGGAAAATCATTTATTTTAGGCGCGCTGGCGAATGAATTGGCAACTAGACGTATACAGACTGTTGTTGTATATGTGCCAGAGTTCCTGCGTGAAATGAAGCAATCTATCCAAAACCAAACATTGGACGAAAAAATAGAGTTTGTAAAAAGGGCTCCTGTTTTGATGCTGGATGATATTGGGGCAGAAACGATGTCAACGTGGACACGCGATGAAGTGCTAGGCACGATTTTACAGTACCGTATGGCGGAAAAACTACCTGTATTCTTCACATCCAATTTTGATTATAATGAATTGGAACATCACCTTACAACGAGTCAGCGCGGGGAAAAAGAACCTATTAAAGCTGCACGAATTATGGAGAGAATTCGTATGGTTAGCCAACCATTCAAACTGGGTGGGGAAAACTGGCGGGATTAATCTTTCTTCATAAACTTGCTTTGTTGAAAGAATGAATAAATTACACTTGCAATTATGCTCAAACTTTTCTATACTATTACACAGTTCAACATTCATAACATGTTAAAATGCATCGAAGAGGACAATGATTTATTTTTCACCTTTCCAGAGAACAGGGGCATGGCTGAAACCCTTGTAGGCAGAAGATAAATTTACCACCTCCGAGCAGCATCAGTGAAATCTAGTAGCTGGTGACGGTAACGGCCCGTTAGCCGATCGAAAGCTTCGGTCTTTTCGTGTTTTTGCGAATAGAAGGAAGAAGGGTGGAACCACGAGCTCAAGCCTCGTCCCTTTAGGGATGAGGCTTTTTTGCGTTCAAAAAAAGAAAGGGAGTCATACACATGCCAGAAAATATTCATTTAACATTTCCAGATGGTGCAGTAAAAGAATTCGAGGATGGCGTAACAACAGATGAAATTGCGGGCTCCATCAGTCCCGGATTGCGTAAGAGCGCATTGGCGGGAAAAATTGGAGATCAGCTGATCGATTTGAAATCACCAATTCATACAGATGGAGATATTAGTATCATTACTCCAACGTCAGATGAAGCATTGGAAATTCTGCGCCATAGTACGGCTCACCTTTTGGCACAAGCCGTCAAACGCAAATTCCCGGATGCGAAACTAGGAATAGGACCTACTATCGAAAATGGATTCTATTATGATATCGATTCGCCTACACCGATCACTGCAGAAGACTTACCCGAATTAGAAAAGGAAATGAAACGCATCATTGGCGAAAACTTGCCGATCATTCGTCACGATGTATCCCGTGCTGAAGCCGAAAAACGTTTCAAAGAAATTGACGATGAATACAAATTGGAACTTCTTGAAGCCATTCCTGAAGATCAACAAGTATCTATCTATGAACAAGGTGAATTTTTCGACTTATGCCGTGGTATTCACGTCCCATCTACAGGTAAACTGAAAGAATTTAAACTGTTAAGCATTGCAGGCGCTTATTGGAGAGGGAACTCCGATAACAAAATGCTTCAACGTATCTACGGAACAGCTTTCTTCAAAAAAGACGAGCTGAAAGAACACTTGCGCATGCTTGAAGAAGCGAAAGAACGGGATCACCGTAAAATCGGTAAAGAACTGAATCTCTTCACGAATTCACAAAAAGTTGGACAAGGTCTTCCACTATGGTTGCCTAAAGGCGCTACTATTCGACGCGTAGTAGAACGTTATATTGTAGATAAAGAAGAAAGACTAGGCTATCAGCACGTCTATACTCCAGTACTTGGAAGTGTAGAACTCTACAAAACTTCAGGTCACTGGGATCACTATCAAGATGGCATGTTCCCAACAATGAGTATGGATAACGAAGATCTCGTTTTACGTCCAATGAACTGTCCTCACCACATGATGATTTATAAAAATGGCATTCATTCGTATCGTAACTTGCCACTTCGTTTGGCGGAACTTGGCACGATGCACCGTTATGAAATGTCCGGTGCACTTTCAGGTCTTCAACGTGTTCGCGGTATGACATTGAATGATGCACATATCTTCGTGCGTCCTGATCAGATTAAAGAAGAGTTTAAACGTGTCGTTAGGTTGATCATTGAAGTATATAAAGACTTTAATATTAAAGATTATTCATTCCGTCTATCGTATCGTGATCCTGAAGATACAACGAAATATTTTGATGACGATGAAATGTGGGAACGTGCACAAACTATGTTAAAAGAAGCGATGGATGAGTTGGAGCTTCCGTATACAGAAGAAGAAGGCGAGGCAGCATTCTACGGTCCAAAATTAGATGTACAAGTAAAAACGGCGATTGGAATGGAAGAAACTCTTTCCACTGCACAACTTGACTTCCTATTACCTGAGCGCTTTGATCTGACGTATATCGGTGAAGATGGTAAGCAACATCGTCCAGTCGTCATCCATAGAGGTGTCGTGTCAACGATGGAACGTTTTGTTGCCTTCTTAATTGAAGAATACAAAGGAGCTTTTCCAACATGGTTAGCACCGATTCAAGTAGAACTCATCCCAGTATCGCCTGACGTTCACTTTGATTATGCAGAGGAAATCAAAGAGAAATTGGCATTGGCTGGGTTCCGAGTAGACGTGGACAGCCGTGACGAAAAGATTGGTTATAAAATCCGCGAAGCACAAGTGCAAAAGGTTCCGTACATGCTTGTACTAGGCGACCGTGAAATGGAAGCTGGCGAAGTCAATGTTCGTAAATACGGCGAACAGAAATCTGAAAGCATGTCATTCGACGCATTCCTTGCGCTAATCAAAGAAGATGTGAAGAAGGATTAAGGATCAAGATGAAGTCGATAGATTGAATGAAGACAAGGCATTGCGGATTGTCGTTTCGGTAAGACGCTTTTTCTTGAGCCCGTGCCGAACAGATCCGTCGGAAGTTTACGCCTTCTGTTCAATCAACTACTTTATTGAACTGTAACTAATTACGTTAAGTATTCCCACTAACTAAACGAAGGTGTCTTACAAGCGGTTGGCGATACATGCAGGAGCCAGCCGCAGACACCGAAGTGGATGTTAAATCGTTTTTCATTCAACTTTTCTAAAACAGAAAAATAATAGTTGCAATAGTTTCCATAACGCGCTATACTTAAAAAGTTGAATTAATTCAAACATAACTTGTGCATCCGACAATAGGATATGCAGAGTTGTTGACACTAGATACTAGAGATGATATTATTAATAAGGTTAACTGAATACAGTTTGTGGTATAAGAAGAGGCTACCCGCTTCTCACCTGTTCGACGCAATGAAGTTGTTGCCAGGTTAGCACAATAAGTTTATATCTATGTGTACTAGCATAGTATACTTACGCGGGTAGACAAATCATATTTGTCTACTTTTTTTATTTTGTAAAATGGATAGACCTATGGGACTTTGCAGTCGGAATTTCCGATATACCAAAACATGTATTCACGAGACAATATTCGGAGGTGGATTACTATTAGCAAAGACATGTACGTAAATGATGGTATCAGAGCACGTGAGTTGCGATTAATCGATCACAACGGCGAACAACTCGGTATCAAAACACGTAATGAAGCTTTAGAAATTGCTGCTCAAGCAAACCTGGACTTAGTTCTTGTTGCTCCACAAGCGAAGCCCCCAGTAGCTCGTGTTATGGACCATGGAAAGTTCAAGTTCGAACAGCAAAAGAAAGAGCGTGAAGTACGTAAGAATCAAAAGATCATCAACGTAAAAGAAGTACGACTTAGCCCTACAATCGATGAGCATGATTTCCAAACGAAACTTCGTAACGGAATCAAGTTCTTGGAAAATGGGGATAAGGTGAAAGCTTCGATTCGTTTCCGCGGCCGTGCAATTACGCACAAAGAAATTGGCCAACGAGTTCTTGATCGCTTTGCAGAAGCTTGCAAAGAAGTTGCAACTGTTGAAGTTAAACCAAAAATGGAAGGTCGGAGCATGTTCTTAATACTTGCCCCACTTGCCGAAAAACAGTAACACGAACAATTTAGGAGGAACAGAACATGCCAAAAATGAAAACTCACCGCGGTTCCGCGAAACGTTTCAAAAGAACTGGAACTGGTAAATTAAAACGTGGCCGTGCTTACACAAGTCACCTATTTGCTAACAAATCTACGAAGGCTAAGCGTCACTTACGTAAGTCTTCACTAGTTTCTTCAGGCGATTACAAGCGTATTCGCGAAATGCTCACATACATGAAGTAAGACCGAACACACACTTAAAGGATAAGCAGGAGGTAATGCACTATGCCACGCGTAAAAGGTGGAACAGTAACGCGCAAGCGTCATAAAAAGGTATTGAAATTAGCAAAAGGATATTTTGGTTCAAAACATAGACTTTATAAGGTAGCAAACCAACAGGTAATGAAATCTTATAACTATGCTTACCGTGACCGTCGTAACAAAAAACGTGATTTCCGTAGACTATGGATTACACGTATCAACGCGGCTGCTCGTGTGAATGGTATTTCATACAGCACATTAATGCACGGCTTGAAAGTAGCTGGCATCGATGTTAACCGTAAGATGCTTGCAGAACTTGCAGTGACAGATGCATCAGCATTTGCACAACTTGCAGAGACAGCAAAAAAATCTGTAGCAAAATAAGATGAACCAAAATCCACTTTCGTTTTCATTCTTATATGGAAATGAAGGTGGATTTTTTTCGTATGGAGGAATGGCTGAAATGGCACAAACTCTATTGATTTATATGGTCATCCTGTCACTCTGGGCGTTTTTGGCGATGGGGTATGATAAAAGACAAGCTAAAAAGAAGAGGCAACGTGTACCAGAACGAAATCTATGGTTATTGGCACTGCTTGGTGGTGGAGTAGGTGCGTACGTTGGCATGCAATACTTTCATCACAAAACGAGAAAGACCCATTTCCGTATTGGATTTCTGCTTCTGATGATGATTGACATAGTGCTGCTACTAGCGATATATGGTGTGAAATTCCCAACAACCGTTACATTTTGATATAAAAAAGGAAATAGCTTTTCTTAGCTATTTCCATCCAATCAAGACTTCATTAATTGTTCAATTGGGTTCTTCCAATTGATTTCAGCATGGGGATAATTCGTTCGTACTTCGGATTCAAGAAAATGAAAATCCTCTTTTGTCATACCTTGCAATTTTGCTTCATTTTTTACCCAAATGAAAATGGAAACAACATCAAAAGAATCAGACGTGGTGCCTAGATATTTCTCACCTTCAAACATCGCACCTTTATACGTAATAAAGAAGTTTTTACGGATATTTTTCACATCGTCATAAAAATAATATTGTTCTTTTTCATAAGCTTCATCCAGCTTTCGCTTAGCATCTGTCAAATAGCGAATGCCGGCATAAAACAAATAAATAACCAATGCTATAATGAAGACGCGGATCAATAAAATCATGAAATCAGCTCCTGCAAACGATATAGTACTGTACTATACGGATGAGTATGGGAAAAGGTTTCATTTACTAGCGAAATGGTGGAGGGAATTTAATTGAAATTACATCAACTATTTGAAATGCAAAGAGCGCTCGATACATATATTCAAAAAAATCATCAAACGAATGAAACATTTACTGAAAGAGGTCTGGCATTATTAGTCGAACTTTCTGAGTTGGCTAACGAAACGCGTTGTTTTAAATTCTGGAGCACGAAAGGTCCTTCAACTGACAGCGTTATTTTAGAAGAGTATGTGGATTCTATTCATTTCTTATTATCTTTAGGAATTGAAAAAGGCTTTGATGGATTGGAAGAATGGCCGGCAAGTGATACGAAAGATCAAAATTTGACACAGCAGTTTATTCAAACAGGTCAATCTATTTATGCATTCTTGGATTCATTAGCATTTGAAGATTATAAAAAAATCTGGGTGAACTACGGAGCGCTTGCGAATACGCTCGGTTTTACTGAAGAACAAATTATACAAGCATACATAGATAAAAATGAAGAAAACTACGCACGTCAAAGAAGTGGATACTGAGCGATATCATTAGCTTCACTGCCATTTTAACTATAGTAAAAGTTTCATAAATAAATAAATTGACAAAAAGACTGTTTTGATAATAAAATTAATACACTATAGGTCATACAGGGGGTATTTCGTTGAACGAATGGAGTAAGGATGATTTTGGACTGCGTTTAAAGGCACTGAGAGAACGTCGAGGACTATCGATGATGGCATTTGGAGCAGCAATTGGCACATCAGCTAGTCGAATTAAAGATTGGGAGCGCGGTAAGAACGCACCATCAGCTGCATGGATCGCTAAAATTTCAGAGCGTTTTTCTGTTTCTACCGATGAATTGATTATGGGTGAGGTAACATTTACTCCGTATTTCAAAGCGACAGGTAATACAGTAGAATCACTTTATGATCGTCTTCGTGAAACGATGAATGTCGAATCCTCTGGTAAATGGCCAACAGAAATTGATGAGCTATATGCAGAAATCGATGCAGTGAATAAAGAGAAGTATCGTAGCGGAAAAGGACGTCGATCAGCTGAGAAAGAGCTGATGGAGTTGGCTATCCGTCTTCCTAAGAAAGATGTACTAGAATTGCTCGAGCTCGCTAAATATAAAAGACGCACGCTATAACACGATGTCCCTGGAAGTGATTATACTTCGAGGGACATCGTTTTTTTATTAGAAATCTTAAATTAAAATCGGAAAAGCTGGATAAGTTAGTAGAGAGTAGGAGGGGATTGAAACTCCAGCTGGCGGACGCTTCCCATGGGCCGAGCGGTGGGCTCACCAATTCGAAAGCTCCATCTGATTGTCTCACCTGTCGGGCTTGATCCCCCCTGAGTCGCCTCAACTTCCAATTTAATCCTGCCTAAATAGATGTAGATCATTTACTGGCATTAGAGTGGTTATTGTTGTAGTCTTTGAACTTATTCTTAGTTTAAGTGCAGCTTCAGTTCAGTACTATTTACTATTCAGACTTTAATGCTCAACAAAAAGTTACTACTATTTACTGTGCAGGGATTTTCGTTCCGAGCGGCGACTCCCGCGGGAATAGCAATTACTTCTGCGATTATAAGCGAAGCGTTATGAGCATGAGTCTTGAGACCCCGGATAGATGCCTTAATTTCTGCAAAGTAAACAGAAATACGGCAAAGCGAATCCTTCGCTGTTCGCTTGGCTCAAGCCATGCCCGCAGGAAAGCGTCCGCTCGGAACGGAAATCCCCTACCCTACACCATGTCAGTCACTTCTTATATTACAAAAGAATGAATAATCAAATAGCGTGAAATGTAGGAAAATAGAATGAAATACGTTATGATAGAGTCGTAGATAAACCCAAGGAGGATGAGTTGATTGAAAGCATTCGTTCATGAAAATGGTGAGCTCCACTATACAGATATCGCCGATCCCTCAGCTGGAAATGGTGAAGTAATTGTCGCATTGAAAACAGCAGGACTTAATCGACGTGATACTGCTATACCGAAACGACGTGGAGATGCTAAAGAACCATTGGTAATGGGATCAGACGGCGCAGGCACGATTGAATCAATCGGAGAAGGTGTAACCGGTTGGAACATAGGAGACGAAGTAATTATTAATCCATCCCTTCGATGGTTCGAAGAAAGCGATGCGCCTCCAGTTGAGTTTGATATTTTAGGTATGCCGGATCATGGCACGTTTGCTGAGAAGATTTGCATATCTTCAGAACAGCTAGAGAAAAAGCCATCACATCTCACATGGAATGAATCTGCAGTTATCGCCCTAGCCGGACTTACAGGTTATCGTGCACTAGTGACGAGGGGTCGTATAGAAGAAGGGCAAACCGTCTTTATTCCTGGAGCAGGAAGTGGAGTCGCGACCTATATGATTCAATTTGCAAAGAAAATGGGAGCGCGTGTCATCGTGTCCTCAAGAAGTGAAGAAAAAAGAAATCACGCAATGAAAATCGGTGCAGATATAGCGATTGATACGAATAGTGATTGGCCAACAGAACTACAAGATGAACGTGTGGATCTTGTGATTGAGAGTGTGGGAAGGGCAACATTCAATCGTTCTCTTGAAATTCTAAAAAAAGGTGGTCGGATCGTAGTATTTGGTGCAACGACAGAAGATACCGTCGAACTGAACTTACGTGAATTCTTTTACGGTCAGTATTCGTTACTTGGCACTACGATGGGAAGTCGTGAAGAATTACGCGATATGTTAGCGTTAGTTGAAGAGCATCAAATCCATCCTGTTATTGATTCAGTGATTCCTCTTGAAAATGCAAGTGAGGCATTTACTAGGCTGGATGACAGTGTACAATTCGGTAAAATCGTTTTAGCCATTTCAAAATAAACCATATACCCTGTATAGAAAGGCAGTGGAAGTAGTGACGAAAGAAGTAAAGACACTGACAGACCTGGAAATCGCTTCAAAAGCAATTATGCAACCAATTGAAGACATAGCATCCAAAGCAGGAATTCCCTTGGATGCATTGGAGCTATATGGTAAATATAAAGCAAAAATTAATGTAGATCTTATTCCCAAAAAAACTACACAAGCAAAGATCGTACTCGTAACGGCTACAAGTCCAACACCAGCTGGAGAAGGAAAATCGACAGTGACAGTGGGTCTTGGTGATGCGCTTTCTCGTTTAGGTAAGAAAACTATGATTGCATTGCGTGAACCTTCATTAGGACCCGTAATGGGTATCAAAGGTGGAGCAACGGGTGGCGGCTTCTCCCAAGTTCTGCCTATGGAAGACATCAATTTGCACTTTACTGGAGACCTTCATGCCATTACAACGGTTAATAACGCGTTGAGCGCTATGATCGATAACCATTTGCATCAAGGCAATGCGTTAAAGATCGATCCTCGTCGTATTACATGGAAACGCGTCATGGATATGAATGACCGTGCGCTCCGCCATGTAACAATTGGTTTGGGTGGACCAGCACAAGGCGTACCACGTGAAGATGGTTTTGATATTACAGTAGCATCCGAAATCATGGCTGTATTCTGTCTGGCGACTAGCTTACAAGACTTAAAAGAGCGTTTGTCCGAAATAGTCATCGGCTATACGTATGAAAAAGAAGCCGTGACTGTGCGTGATTTAGGTGTAGAAGGTGCGTTGACACTTCTGCTAAAAGATGCATTCAAACCTAACCTCGTTCAAACGATCGAAGGCACACCAGCTTTCATTCACGGTGGACCGTTTGCAAATATTGCCCATGGATGTAACTCGTTAATTGCAACGAATACAGCGCGTAATCTGGCTGACTATGTCGTGACAGAAGCAGGATTTGGATCCGATTTAGGTGCGGAGAAATTTATGGATATTAAAGCACGCATCGGTAAATTTCAGCCAAATGCAGTCGTTCTTGTAACGACAATTCGTGCGCTCAAAATGCACGGCGGAGTTGCAAAACAGGATTTAAAAGTAGAGAATAGTCAAGCTGTAGAAAATGGTTTAGTTAACTTGGAAAAGCATGTCGAAACGATTCTATCGTTCGGGGTGGAACCTATTGTCGCGCTCAATCATTTTGTTGGCGACTCTAATAGTGAACTTCAGGTAGTACTAAAGTGGTGTCAGGAGAATAATGTAAAAGTCGCTTTAACTGATGTGTGGCAAGATGGTGGAGCGGGCGGTGAAGCATTGGCGAGAGAAGTTCTGAAAGTGATGGAAGAGCCAAATAATTTCGCGCCGATTTATGAAGTAGAGCAATCTGTAGAAGAAAAACTCACAGCGATTGTTCAAATAGTATATGGTGGCGCAGGCATTATATTTACCGATCAGGCAAAGAAAGATTTAGCCGAAATCAAAAAGAATGGCTGGGATTTGTTACCGGTCTGTATGGCAAAGACGCAGTACTCGTTTTCCGATGATCCAAAAAAGTTAGGACGTCCAACAGACTTTTTGATCACAATCCGCAATATCTTACCGAAACTCGGAGCAGGTTTCTTAGTTTGTCTGACCGGCGACATCATGACTATGCCTGGTTTACCAAAAAAACCAGCAGCGCTCAATATGGATGTCGATTCGGCAGGTAATGCCAAAGGGTTAATGTAATTTCTTTCTATAGTAGTGAAATGATAAGCAAAGAGCCAGTACGGCTTTTTGCTTTTTTAGTAAAAGTAGGTAAGTAAAAGAAGTGATCAATATTCTTAATGCCCCTCGGTTGGATCATAAATAGGATGTACAGAAAGTCGTCGACATGACATTCTGTACATCCTTTTGTGTTCCTATAAAATCAAGAAATCTGATGATCAACAAGCCATTCGCCAATGAAATCCATTATCGATTCAACCGTTCCATCTTCGAACGGTGATCTTAAATGGGCCGTTGTAACGAGTTCTAAAAATGATTTACTTCCGCCCAATTGACACAGTGCCAAATAATCTGTCCATGCTTCGTCGAAATCATGTAAAGATCGTTGCCAAAATTGAAGCGCACAAATTTGCGCCAAAGCATAATCAATATAATAAAACGGCGCTTCATAGATATGACCTTGTCTTTGCCAAAAACCGCCTTGTTCTAAATAGGGATGTCCATCATAATCCCGATTAGGTAAATAAATGGTTTCGATATCTTTCCATACCGCTTTACGTTCACTTGGTGTCATGTCAGGATTGTCATAGATGCGTTGCTGAAACTCATCCACCGCAACTCCATAAGGTAAAAACAATACACTTTCAAGTAAGTGTGCATAACGATAACGGTCTGCATCGCTTCCAAAAAAGCGATCCATCCAGTACCAAGTGAAAAACTCCATACTCATGGAATGAATTTCTGCTGCTTCAGTCGTTGGCCAAATGTATTCGGGGATGCCAATTGAACGACTCGAATAGACTTGGAATGCATGGCCTGCTTCATGCGTCAAAACGTCAATATCACTTGAAGTTCCATTAAAATTAGAGAAGATGAACGGGGAATCATAATTATCTATAAATGTACAATAGCCGCCAGCTTCTTTGCCTTTTTTCGCCACCAAATCCAATAGGTTTTTACGTTTCATATAATCAAAAAAGCGTCCGGTTTCACGCGATAGCCCCTGATACATTTTTTGTCCATTTTCTAAAATCCATTCAGGAGAACCTTTAGGTTGAGGGTTTCCCTCGGGGTAATGCAAAGGTTCATCATAAAACTTCATTTGTGAGATCCCTATTCTCCGACTTTGCATACCACGAATCTTCTCAGCCAATGGTACTACATGTGTTCGAATTTGATTTCGGAAGTGTTCCATCATATATGCATCATAGCCAATCCTGTCCATACGTATATATCCTAGTTCTGTAAAAGTTTTAAATCCGAGTGTTGTAGCGATTTCATGACGCACGGCAACGAGACGATCAAAAATTCTATCGAAATGCTCTTCATTTGACGCATAGAAATCAGCAGTGGCATTCATAGCATCTTTTCTAACCGAGCGATCAAGTGACTCTTTAAATGGTCCAAGTTGTGCCAATGTCAGCGTTTTGCCGTGAAACTCGATTTGTGCTGAAGCTACGAGGTTCGAGTACTCGGAAACTAATTTGTTTTCCCGTTGTAAAAGAGGCAAGACTTCATCTGAATACGAATGAATGGCATTCTCCGCAAGCTTAAATAGCTGTGGCCCCCATTTGTCTTCTAATTGTGCTCGGAAAGGCGTAGAGATTACAGCTTGGTAATAATCGCTTTGCAAGGCTTGGAATTGTGGCCCAATCACATCAAAATACTCCCGTTCATCTTGATAAAAGCCATCATTCGTATCAATTGAAGAACGGATATACATGATATTTTCGGCCGTACTAAAATCACTCGTCAACATGTTTATATGCTCCATTATTTCAGCTTGATCATCAAATGAGTTTGCTTGCTTAAACTGTTCAAGTGCAGTCTTGAATTCTGTTTGTAGTTTTTCGATATCCGGGCGTGTATACTCATACTCTTCAAAAGTAAGCATTGCACTCCTCCTAGTTCGTATAGTGTGACTATCCCTCCATTTTCTAGCAACGAGTAAAGAAAAGCAAACTATTTATCGAAAGTGACGTTCATAAATTGCCACAATCTTATGAAATGATGTAGGATAGAGAGAGTAAACTCTAAGTGAGCGGGAAGAAGGAGAAATTGAATGCAAATAGTAAATGGTAAAGTACAAGAACTGGTGGATCCAACAGGTATAATCGATGGTCAGCGCTACGAATTTCTTTTGACAGTTAAGTTAGATGAAGAAGATGAACTGTTTAATGAAGAGGGTACTGGCTTACGTATGCTATATTCTGTGAAGGATGGCGAGCGAAAGATGCTTACGTACCAATTTTATGAATTGGCAACGGAAAGCCCATTCGACGTGGAATGGGACGAAGAAGAACAAGCATCAGCAGAGCAATACTGTAATGAACATTTTCCGGAAATCTAAATACAAATTAGATGTTATTCTCTTTAGAATAAGGGATAATAGACCAGTGAAACATAAGTGGTACACCCCAATAGCTTATCATTACAGAATTAATTATAGGAGTGTTTTAAATGAATCATGAAATAGTGGATATTACGATTATCGGCGGCGGCCCAACTGGATTGTTTTCTTCGTTCTACGCGGGTATGCGGGAGATGTCTGTCAAAATTATCGATAGTTTACCACAGCTTGGCGGCCAGTTGATCGAGCTATATCCTGATAAATACATTTATGATGTTGGCGGATTCCCTAAAGTTTTAGCAAAGGATTTAGTAGCAAACTTAGTGACGCAAGCGCATTATGCAAAACCTGAAATTTGTTTAGGGGAAGCAGCATTGTCCTTCGAAAAGAAGGATGATCACTTTGTTTTAACGACAGACAAAGGACAACATTTGACACGGACCATATTATTGACCGCAGGAATTGGGGCTTTTCAACCACGTAAAATCGGTTTGAAAGAAGAACCAACTTTTGAAGGCAAAACATTGCATTACGGTATTAAAGACTTGTCCATGTTTAAAGATCAAAATATCTGTGTGTGCGGCGGGGGAGACTCTGCACTCGATTGGGCATTGATGCTTGAAGATATCGCAAGTGAGGTAACACTAGTTCACCGTAGAGAACGTTTTACTGCGCATGAAACAAGTGTCAATCAACTACACGAATCTAGTGTGAATGTTTTAACATCACATGCTATAAGTGAGTTACATGGCGATGGAGACACATTGGATAAAGTCATTCTAAAGGAAAAAGACGGTAGCGTGAAAGAACTCACATTCGATCATGTTGTAGTCAATTACGGCAATATTTCTTCACTTGGCCCATTGAAAGACTGGGGTTTAGAAATGGATCGTAATTCTATTAAAGTGAACTCTCGCATGGAGACGAATATCGAAGGTATTTATGCTGCTGGTGACGTCACAACATACGATGGCAAAGTGAAATTGATTGCGGTAGGTATGGGTGAAGCACCAGTTGCAATCAGCCACGCGAAAGCATTCATAGATCCAAAAGCAAAAGTACAACCGTTGCACAGTACGAGCGTATTCGGTTAATAAAATAGTCTGCGCCTCGTATGGAAAGTTTTTCACTGTACAAGATGTTTTTTATGCCAGTAATATAAAAGGCTATCCTGAGAATTTCTCGGGATAGCCTTTTATCATTGCGACCTGGTTAGTGTTTCGTTGTTTTATAATCAGCGACCTTGACCAGTTGTTTACCTACATTGCTTCCATCGAATAAACCAAGAAACGCGTCTGGAATATTGTCGAAGCCTTCAACGATGGTTTCTTCATACTTCAGCTTGCCTTCTGATAGCCATTTACTTAAATCAGCTGATGCAGTAGCGAAGTCTGCTGCATAATCTCCTACGGTAAAGCCTTTCATCAAAGCGCTTGTTTTAATCATCATAGTTTGAAGACGCGGACCGATGTCTTGTTGTTCTTTATTGTAAGACGAAATAGCACCGCATAGTGCAATTCGCGCATGTTTATTTAGTAATGTAAAGACTGCATCTGTCACATCGCCACCGACATTGTCAAAATAGACATCCACACCGTCAGTTGCAGCTTTGGCCAAGTCTTCTTTAAAGCTATCCAGTTTATAATTGACTGCCTCATCAAAGCCGAGCTCATTTTTTAAGTACTCGATCTTTTCTTGTGAACCTGCAATTCCTATCACTTTGGCACCTTTCATTTTGGCGATTTGGCCTACTGCCGAACCGACTGCTCCAGCGGCACCAGAAACGACGACTGTTTCACCTGGTTGTGGTTTACCGATATCAAGTAACCCGAAGTATGCAGTGAGACCTGTCATGCCAAGGATACCTAAATGTGTAGAAATGGGGGCAATGTTGGGATCGATTTTACGAACTTCTTTCTCGGAAGCGGCCGTATATTCTGCCCAATTCAAGTTACCCACAACAACATCTCCAGCTTTAAATAAATTAGAAGTAGATTTCGTGACTTCGCCAACGACGCCACCGGCAATCACTTCATCCAACTTAAATGGGGGGATATATGATTTCGCATCTATCATTCTTCCTCGCATGTATGGGTCAACTGATACATATAGCGTACGAACCAGAACTTCATGATCTTTTAGTTGAGGCATAGGCTTTTCCGCAAAATTGAAAGTGTCCATAGTAGGCAAGCCTTTCGGTCTGTTAGCTAAATGAATTTCTCTTTGCATCTCTAGTGTCATAGTAATTCCTCCTGTTTTCATGTATATTTCAACTGTTAAACTAACTAAAAGTAAGCATAAGTTCAAGGGTACTAGGATGCGGAACTGATGTCAATTAATTGAACTAAGAAGAAAACTTCAACCTTCTATATAGCAACAGATCAAGTTTTTTCATTTGAATATATCACCAAATATATAGAACAATTATCGATTTGAGTGGACATTTTCTTGACGTCAAAGTAGAGTAGAGACGTAGACTTTCTGAAAAATTAATGAACTAGTCGTAAAGGAGCTAACCAGATGAAAAAGGTTTTGGTTGTGGAAGATGAACAATCGATAGCTACTCTTTTGCAATACAACTTGGAGCAGGCAGGATACACCGTTTGCATAGCACGAGATGGCAATACAGCAATTTCTATGACGCTTTCCGAAGAACCAGATTTATTGTTGCTCGATATTATGCTACCTGGCATGGACGGCATGGACGTATGCAAGAAACTTCGTCAGGAAAAAATTCATACACCTATTTTAATGTTGACGGCGAAGGGCGATGAATTTGATAAAGTGCTTGGGCTCGAACTTGGAGCAGATGACTACCTAACAAAACCATTTAGTCCACGAGAGGTGCTAGCGCGTGTGAAAGCCATCTTGCGCAGAATTGAGTTACAGAATTCTACACAAGAAAAAGTACTGGAAACGGAACTAAGTCATGGACGTTTACTAGTTTATCCAGATCGAATTGAAGCCTTTTTGGATGGAAGCCCTTTAGAATTGACTCCAAAAGAATTTGAACTACTTTTATACTTAATGCGACATTCAGGTAAAGTACTACACCGTGAGCAGTTGCTAAATGCGATATGGAATTATGACTACACTGGAGATTCTCGTATAGTAGATGTTCATATTAGTCACCTTAGGGAGAAAATTGAACGAGATACAAAAAGTCCGGTCTATATTAAGACTGTCAGAGGATTTGGTTATAAATTTGAAGAAGAGATAAACTGAATATTTTAGATACATACGAATGCTGAAGACGAATCCATAGAGGGTTGTGTCTTTGGCTTTTTATATTACAGAGATCCAGGGAATGATCTTTCTACACACAACCTTTACACAACCTTTACGTTTCATCCATCAGCCTTTAATATTCATTGTTTATAGTAAAGAAGCAGTAGAAAGTCACTACTAAAACGAAATATCTTAGGGGGCGCAGTGATGAGGAAACGAAACCGAATAACCGTATTGGTATTTGTTTTACTTTGTACGTGGGTGATCGCAGCTTGTAGTAGTCCGAAAGCAAGTAATAGTGAAAAGGAAGAAGCCAAACAACAAACTGAACCCATCACGGCAGTAGGGTCCAGTGCACTACAACCTTTAGTTGAAGCTGCAGCACAGCAGTTTGCGTTAAAAAATCCAGGTTCGGTTATAAACGTCCAAGGTGGAGGAAGCGGTACCGGGTTAAGTAAAATTAGCGAAGGGGCAGTAGATATTGGAAACTCAGATATATTCGCGGAAGAAAAAGAAGGCGTGGACGCGGGTAGCTTAGTCGACCATAAAGTTGCGGTTGTTGGAATGGGTCCAGTAAGTCATCCAGAAACGGGTGTAGAAGATGTGACGACTGAAGAATTGGTTGGAATCTTTACAGGGGAAATCACAAACTGGAAAGAACTTGGCGGGATGGATCAAGAAATAATGGTGATCAACCGTGCAAAAGGATCCGGAACACGCGCTACTTTTGAAGCATTAGTATTGCAAGGAAAACAACCACTCGAGGCACAAGAACAAGATTCTTCGGGTACGGTACGAAAAATTGTCAGTGAAACGCCGGGAGCAATCAGCTACTTAGCATTTTCTTACTTCGATGAAACGACTACAGCTCTACGGGTTAATGGCGTGACGCCAAACCAAGAAAATGTTGAATCAAATAAATGGGAAATTTGGGCTTACCAGCATATGTATACAAATGGAGAAGCAAAGGGTCTCGCAAAAGACTTGATCGATTATATACTTTCCGATGATGTACAGGAAACTATACTTCCCGAAATGGACTACTTACCGGTAACGGGGATGCAAGTAGAGCGAGATGCGGAAGGAACTGTTACGAAAAAATGATAGAAACGTGTAAATTCCTCCTATCTCGAAAGGAGCGTACATGATGGCGAAGACAATCAAAGAGATAGAGCATCCATTGTACAGAAAAAGTAGTAAATTGCGTACAGAGCGATTCGGAAAATCGCTTACTTTCCTCGCAGTGGCCTTGACTGCAGCCGTCACTGCAGCCATTCTATTTCTAGTTTTTTCAAAAGGTTTATCTACATTCATTATGAATGATGGTAGTGTGAAAGACTTTTTTACAGGTACAACGTGGAACCCAGCGGAAGTAAATTCCCTAGGAAAACCTATTATCGGGGCCTTGCCGTTTATAGTAGGTTCATTGGCGATTACAGGAATATCCGCTTTAATTGCTGGACCACTTGCGATTGGCGCAGCTATTTTCATGAGCGAGATTGCGCCAAATGCAGGTAAGAGAATCATGCAGCCTGTGATCGAGTTGTTAGTAGGTATTCCTTCAGTTGTTTATGGATTTATTGGATTAAGTGTCGTCGTACCTTTTTTACGCGATCTATTTCCAGGTAGCGGATTTGGTATCGCAGCGGGGACTATTGTGTTATCTGTCATGATTTTACCGACAGTCACGAGTTTAGCGCTAGACGCTATTCAGTCAGTTCCACGTTCATTGCGTGAAGCATCGCTGGCGCTAGGTTCAACCAGATGGCAAATGATTTGTAAAGTTGTATTGAAAACTGCGAAACCTGGCCTACTGATGGCTATCATTTTCGGAATGGCGCGAGCATTTGGTGAAGCTCTAGCAGTTCAGATGGTTATTGGGAATGCGTCTGTCATTCCACATTCATTATTTGAACCAGCCTCCACGATTACTAGTATTTTAACAATGGGCATGGGATATACAGTGATGGGACAAGTGGAAAATAATGCGCTCTGGTCACTCGCGCTTATACTTTTACTGATGTCGCTATTCTTCACGATTATAGTACGAATGATTGGAAAGGGGAAAAGTACGTAATGTCAGCTAAAAGTACAGATCGGCTCGCTACGGCTGGGCTATACGTCATTGTAGGCATCATCATTACAGTTTTGGCAGGCTTGCTTGGATTTGTCTTTGTAAAAGGTATTCCTCAGCTGAGCTGGCAATTCATTACGACACCTCCTCAAATTTTCAAAGAAGGTGGCGGAGTGGGACCTCAATTATTTAACTCCTTTTATTTACTCGTTTTGACACTGATGATTGCAGTGCCGATTGCGATTGGTGCAGGGATTTATTTAGCTGAGTATGCGAGGGACCACTGGATCATTCGTTGTATTCGCGTACTGATTGAAGTGCTATCTTCATTACCTTCTATAGTAGTAGGATTATTCGGATTCCTCTTTTTCGTTTTGTATATGGGCTGGGGTTTTTCGATTTTATCCGGTGCCTTTGCACTTTCACTATTCAATCTCCCTTTGCTCGTACGAGTTGTAGAACAATCTATTCGTAACATACCGAAATCACAACGCGAAGCAGGATGGGCGCTTGGTTTTTCAAAATGGGAAACGATTACGACCATCATACTTCCAGCAGCACTTCCTGGCATCGTGACGGGTGTCATATTAGCATCAGGAAGGGTATTCGGTGAGGCGGCTGCTTTGATTTACACAGCAGGAATGAGCACACCGATTATAGATTTCACCAATTGGAATCCGTTGTCCCCAACATCTCCTTTAAATCCATTTAGGCCGGCTGAAACATTGGCCGTTCACATTTGGAAAATTAACGGTGAAGGTATTATGCCAGACGCAGCAGCAATCTCTGACGGAGCAGCGGCATTATTGATCATCTCGATTTTATTCTTTAATTTCACATCACGCTTTATCGGGAACTTGATGTTTAAAAAAATGGGTGCCAATTAAAGGAGGATATGTATGCAATCGGTCGCTTTACAGCCTGTCAAAATGAAAACGAATAGAGTTAAATTAGTGGACAGTCCTGATTTCCACCGCAGTTCAGTGTTGCAAACTACCGATTTATCAGTATATTATGGTGGACATTGTGCTGTTAATGAAGTCAGTCTATCATTCCCAAAACAATCCGTTACGGCATTGATCGGTCCGTCGGGATGTGGGAAATCAACTTTCCTGCGTTCTATTAATCGCATGAATGATGACATAGACTCATGTCGTACGGAAGGAAAAATTTATTATGAAGGAGTAGACTTGCATTCACCCAATGTGAATTTACATGAAATACGCAAACAGATTGGAATGGTATTTCAAAGACCTGTTCCGTTTGCCAAATCTATTTTTAAGAATGTTGCAGCTGGACCTCTGCGCTACGGAGTGAAGGACAAGCGAGAATTACAAGGAATTGTAGAAGAAAATCTAAAAAAAGCAGCACTGTGGGAAGAAGTGAAAGATCAACTACATACATCCGCTTTACGCCTTTCAGGTGGGCAACAACAACGACTTTGTATTGCCAGAGCACTTGCAATGCAACCGAGCGTTTTATTACTAGATGAACCTGCATCTGCACTTGATCCCGTGTCGACCGCAAAAATCGAAGAACTGATATCACAATTAAAAAGAAATTATACGATCGTGATCGTCACACATAATATGCAACAAGCGGCACGTGTTTCGGATGAAGTAGCGTATTTTTATATGGGGCGTGTCATTGAGCATGGATCCACTGAACAGATTTTTACTAATCCAATTCATGAACAAACGGCACATTATATAAATGGACACATTGGATAGGGGAGATTGAAATGAATGTAGTGGAAACTATCGAACGATCAGTCATCCAAACAGAAAATCTACAATTTTATTATGGTACTCACCATGCATTAAAAAATATCAATCTGAAGTTTGAAGAGAAGAAAATTACGGCACTTATCGGACCATCGGGATGTGGAAAATCAACTTTTTTGCGGACAATGAACCGTATGAATGATCTGATTCCCGGAGTGAGGACAGAAGGGGCAATTTGGATTGGTAATGAAAATATAACGGAACCATCTATTGATCCAGTGGAATTGCGAAAAAAAGTAGGAATGGTATTTCAACATGCGTCGGTCTTTCCGTTCTCAATTTATGAAAACATTGCATATGGACCCCGTACTCATGGAGAAAGGAATAAAAAAGTATTGGATGAGATCGTAGAAGAGAATCTGCGCGCCGCTGCTTTATGGGATGAAGTAAAAGATCACTTGGATCATCCCGCTACAGGTCTTTCGGGCGGACAACAGCAACGGTTAACGATTGCACGAACATTAGCGACCAAGCCAGAGATTTTATTAATGGATGAACCTACTTCAGCTCTTGATCCAATCTCTACCGCCAAAGTAGAAGACTTGATCCGAACATTAAAAGAGCGCTATACGATCATTATCGTAACGCATAATATGCAACAAGCTGCGCGAATATCCGATTTCACAGCTTTCTTCCTAAATGGAGAAGTAAAAGAGTATGGACAGACAGCCACATTATTTAGCAACCCTTTATTTTCCGAAACGAAAGATTATATAGCAGGAAAGTTTGGTTGAATTCAGGAAGAAAATACATGAATGTAGGTAACTCATTACATATTAAAGCAAACAGCCAGCTTCCTATAAAAGGATGCTGGCTGTTCGTGTATTAAGAAATGGTTTCATGAGCACGTGATGCTGTAATTTTGGCCATTCGTGCGTCGTATTCATCCACTGTCATATCGTGTTCAACAAAATAACGGTTACGAGGGTGTGTGCGGCAGTCGTCTGAACAACTGCGCATATAGAAATGTTCATTCTCTTCTGAGCATAGAATTTTTGCATTACACTCAGGATTTGCACAGTTTACATAGCGTTCACAAGGTGTGCCGTCAAAATGGTCGCGTCCTACGATGACGTGCTCTACTTGGTTGATCGGAACTGCGATACGCTCATCGAATACGTAGCATTGACCGTCCCATAACTGTCCTTTTGCTTTAGGGTCTTTACCGTAAGAAACGATACCGCCGTGCAAATGTGCTACATCTTCAAATCCTTCACGTTTCAACCAGCCAGTGAACTTCTCACAACGAATCCCGCCCGTACAATATGCAAGAATTTTCTTGCCTTCAAGCTGTTCTTTGTTTTCCATTACCCATTCAGGAAGATCACGGAAGTTTTCGACATCCGGGCGTATTGCACCACGGAAATGACCTAGGTCATACTCATAATCATTACGAGCATCCAAAACAACAGTGTTCTCATCTTGCATTTGTTTTAAGAACTCTTCAGGCTCCAAATATTCACCTGTAAGTTCTAAGGGATTGACATCTTCAGGTAAGCTGAGATTGACAATCTCTGGACGGAAGCGAACGTGCATTTTTTTGAATGCGTGACCGTCTGTTTCATCAATTTTAAACCACACATCAGCAAAACGTGGATCAGCTTTCATATGCTCCATATACGCATCCGTTTGTTCGATTGTTCCTGAACAAGTACCGTTGATGCCTTCTGCACCGACAAGAATACGTCCTTTTAATCCAGTTTGTTTACAGAATTCCAAATGTGAAGCCGCAAACTCTTCAGGCTCCTCGATTGTTACATACTTATAAAACAATAATACCCGATAGTCTTTCTCTTCCATGTAAATTACCGCCTTCTGTTTGATCTTTGCAATAGACAACAGCCGAGATCGGTGTGTACAAAGGGATAGTGTGTCCCTTGAACCCGAATTTGCAAGAATCGGGCCCAGAATAGTATAGCATAATTTCATTTTCGAGAAAAGGATTCAAAAAGCTATTTCACATAAAAATCTTTTTGAAAGGCAACACACCACTACACACAATTTTGTATCATCATGGATTTGTTGTATACTAGGAGATGGAAAAACCTTCATATAATTCAATTGAAATTAAAGGTAGCAGATTGTAAAATATTAAGGTGGAATACAGAATACTTTTGGAACGTAAAGGGTATAGTAATCCTATTGCTAGTAAACTGTAATTTATCATCCATGCTGGCGAATGTGTAGTAAAGGAGTCCTTTCATGAAAGATACAAATAAAAGACGTCGATCATCATGGATCGATAGTGCATTGATCATCACGATCATCACTTTACTATCTATTACGCTACTATTAATAGTGAATGTAATGAAGACTAAAGATACCACCTCTCCTAAACACGTAACAAATGAAATTATACCTGCGCCAAAACAAGAAGTGTCGGTTGAGTCGATTATATCGCCGTATCCAGGTATTAAAATGTTTACGGAGATACCTAAAGACTCACAGTATCCCTTTACCATTCGTTATCCTCAAACAGAATACGATGGCTTTAATAAGCAAGTGTTAGACTATGTAGATCAATTGAAAACAACCTATGCCAATGAACAACAAGAGGAAAATAGAGTGTCCAAGTTAGATGTATCTTTTGAAACGCTTCAGCACCTTTCGGGAAACTATTCTTTTGTTATGCGTGCTGTTACGTACTTTGCTGATCAAGATAGTCAAATGAAGATACAAACATTTCATATCAATCCTGAAACAGGAGATGAACTCAAGATTGAAGATATTGTGGATCATAATCTGGAAAAGCTAAAACGAATGGCGAGTGTAGTGCGTGATGAAATCCATCATAGTCCTTTGCTAGAAGGCGATGTGATTAAGGAAAGTGTATGGCAACCTACTGAACCTATGTGGGTAAACTATCGCAACTATGCCTTAACAGATGATTCATTATTTCTATACTTTGGGACAGGTGAATTTACAAAAAGGCAAGCTGGACCGGCAACTGTGGAAATCCCACTACGAAAATTGAATCCATTCCTAGCAAAGGAATTTCAAGTTGCAACTGATGACACTAAAAAGGAAAAGACTATTGCTTTGACGTTTGATGATGGTCCCGATCCAGTTTATACACTAAGAATTTTGGAGACACTTAAGAAATATAACGCAAAAGCTACCTTTTTTATGCTCGGCAACAGAGTTCATTCATATCCTTCAATTGCTAAGAAAGTGGCAGAAGCTGGGCATGAGATAGGTAACCACTCATGGAATCATCCTACCTTGACGGAGCTTACTGACGTGGCACTTCAAAGTGAAGTGAAAGGGACTTCCGATATCATTGAAGCGATCATCGGACACCCAGCAACTGTTTTCAGACCTCCATATGGTGCTGTAGATGATCGCGTACGGGAAAGCACGAAATTACCTGTCGTTTTATGGAATGTGGATACATTGGACTGGGATCATCATGACCCCGAACTGATATTAGAACATGTTGCACAAGATGCGCGTGCAGGCAGTATAATTTTAATGCATGATATTCATGAATCAACTGCAGATGGTCTGGATGCGGTACTTGAAAATCTGCAGTCTCAAGGCTATAAATTCGTGACAGTATCTGAAATGGATAATTATTAATGAGAAGTTGTTCCATTGTTTTTGTCTAACAATGGAACAACTTTTGTTTTGTACAGTCCTATTGATAGACAGAAATTTATATTCTGTCCAAATAGCTGTAACATATAGGGAAAATAAATAATGGTGAACTGTAATTAGTGCAGCACAGCATGATATACTATACGGAATGAAATCATTGGAGGAACAACGAGCATGGAATGGAGAAATTTATACCGCGGTTTTTTGATGGGCATCAGTGATCTGGTTCCCGGAGTAAGTGGCGGAACGATTGCATTTATATTAGGCATCTACGATCAGTTGCTTATTTCAATAAGTGGTTTTTTTAGTAAGGACTGGAAGAAGCATATTGGTTTCCTCATTCCGCTTGGTATCGGAATGGGTGCGACGATCATTCTATTCAGTAAAGTTATTTCATATTTACTAAAGCATTATCACGAACCTACTCAATACTTATTTTTAGGGTTAATTGTTGGTGTCATTCCATTTGTTTCAAAGCAAGCGGGACTGAGAACGAACTTTAAATTCCGTCATATTGTTTTGATGGTAATAGTGGCAGCGGCATTAGCTTCTACCGCTTTTATGAACCCTATTGATCCTATATCTATTACCCATCTAACAGTGAAAAATACCATCATTCTTTTCTTATCGGGATGGGCAGGTAGTATGGCGATGCTGTTGCCAGGTATTAGTGGGTCTTTCATTTTACTGTTACTAGGCGTTTATGCGACAGTCATTACGGCTATTTCAGACTTTAATATACCGATTATTATCGCGACAGGTTGTGGTATCGTCGTTGGGTTTATAATCAGCAGTAAACTAATACGCTACCTGCTTTCTAATTTCCATACCGGAATGTTTGCCGTAATTATAGGATTAATCATCGGGTCGGTCTTTGTGATTTATCCAGGCATGCCTGAAAGTGGTACGCCATTTGTCATGAGTGTTATTGCGGTTGTTCTTGGCCTTTTGATTGCTAATATATTAAATGGCGTAGGCGATAAAGCGTAGAATGCAAAAGCCGCTTGGGGAATTCCTCAAGCGGCTTTTCATATGGTTTTATTCTTCTACTATCGTTGTTGTATTTTCTATATCTACATCTGCCATGGGAATATCCAATGCTTTCGCTACACCTTCACCGTATTTCGGATCTGCCAGGTAGCAGTGACGGATATGCTTGATTTTGATCTCTCTCGGTGCGTCACCCATATTTCGTGCAGTATTCTCAAACAGACGCTGCTGCTCTTCTAGATTTAAAATATTAAATAGCTTTCCAGGCTGTGTGAAGTAGTCATCGTCATCTTCACGGAAGTCCCAGTGGTCTGCGTCGCCATGAATTTTTAGTGGCGGCTCTTTAAAGTCTGGCTGCTCTTGCCATTCACCATAGCTGTTTGGTTCATAGTGAAGAGTAGAACCTTTATTACCATCAACGCGCATTGCCCCATCACGGTGGAAGCTGTGGAACGGACATTTTGGTGCGTTGACGGGAATCTGATGATGATTGACACCTAAACGGTAACGTTGCGCATCGCCATAAGAGAACAGACGGGCTTGCAACATTTTATCAGGTGAGAACCCAATGCCTGGAACGACCGCGGCTGGTGTAAACGCGGCTTGCTCTACTTCAGCAAAGTAGTTTTCAGGGTTGCGGTTCAATTCGAATTCACCGACTTCAATTAAAGGGAAGTCCTTTTTATACCAAACTTTTGTTAAATCGAATGGATTATACGGCATTTCCATTGCTTCTTCTTCTGTCATAACTTGAATGTACATTTTCCACTTAGGGAAATTGCCATTGTCAATGTTACTCAGCAAATCGCGTTGAGAACTTTCACGATCCGTTGCAACAGTCGCTGCAGCTTCTTCATCTGTCATATTTTGGATACCTTGCTGGGAACGGAAATGGAACTTAACCCAGTGACGTTCATTGTTTTCATTGATCATACTGAATGTATGGCTACTAAATCCATGCATTTCGCGGTATGAACGGGGAATACCTCGGTCGCTCATTAAGATCGTGATCTGGTGTAGTGCTTCAGGAAGTCCAGTCCAGAAATCCCAGTTGTTTGTTGCGCTGCGCATGTTTGTACGTGGATCACGTTTGACTGCGTGATTCAAGTCTGGGAATTGCAAAGGATCGCGGAAGAAGAATACAGGTGTATTATTTCCGACCATATCCCAGTTTCCTTCTTCAGTATAGAACTTCAAAGAAAAACCGCGGATGTCGCGCTCTGCATCGGCTGCACCACGTTCGCCTGCAACTGTCGAGAAGCGTGCGAACATCTCCGTCTGTTTACCAATCTCGGAAAATAACTTTGCTTTCGTATACTTTGTAATATCATGCGTTACAGTGAAGGTGCCGTATGCTCCAGATCCTTTTGCATGCATACGACGCTCAGGAATAACTTCGCGATCAAAATGTGCTAATTTTTCAAGTAACCATACATCTTGTAATAGAACGGGACCTCTTGGACCAGCGGACATAGAGTTTTGATTATCAACTACTGGTGCTCCCGCAGCCGTTGTCAATTTTCTTTTTTGAGAATTATTATCATTATTAGTCAAAATACATTCCTCCTCAGTTGTTGGTTTGCAAACTATGAATATAATTGTATCAAAGCCTAATATTAAAAGAAAGGTTTATTTATAATTATTATAAACTAATAATCATTATTAATAGGTACAGGTTATTATGTACTGTATATTCATCATAATTTGTTGCCAACTATTTGTCTAGAAATACGATTTAGATTAAGTATTATAGTAGAATGATGTATAATAATGATAGAAAAAGTTTCACGTAGAAAGGATATCAATATATGTGCACTATGAAAAAGTGGTTTATTTATGCTATAGTACTAAGCTGTTTATCAATAGTGTTAGTCGCATGCAGCACGAAAGAACAAAGCGCAACGCCAGAAAAAACACCTGAACCTTCTCCTGTCATTCTAGAACAAGAGGAAGTGATTGTGGCGGCTGTTGAAGATGAAGAGTTATATCAGAATGTCGTAAGTCAGCTGGAGCAGGCAGGTTTCACTGTAGGCGAACCCGATGAAGCTGCGATTGATATGTTCAGAGCGGAAAGTGGCATGATCGTAACGATCAATGGGGATGCTTTACTTCCATTGCATCTCTATAAACTAGATCCATCTGACAAACGACTTGAAATAGTTGAAGAGACAGGAAATCTTCCTGTCTATATCGGCAGTAAGACAGAGCAGTTGGCCGTGATCAACGTAGATCACTTCATTATATATCTTCATAAAGGACATCCTGAGTATGATGAGGTTATGAAAGTACTAAATAACATTTAATTAAAACGACTTGCTTCCTAAAGGGGGAGTAGGTCGTTTTTTATATTCGAAGACTGCCATATTGTGTGAGGAGATATGGGTTTTCCAAAAGATCATAGTAACGGCTTAACCGCTCTATACAGTTATTTCCCCAATAATGAACTTCAATTGCAAGAAAGCCCCCTTGCAACAGAAACCCTAGTCTACTATTAGTAAATCTAGTTAGAAATACCACTGAAACCCAGTCATACCGCACTCTTTTACGCGTTGTTACAAAGCCGCCATAACTTATAGACAATTTGGTCATAAGTTTGCAGATTTGTAACAGGAATATCGTACATAGTTCACGAACTATTTTTTGTTCTGCGTTATTCTAGGTAATAGAACCACAGTTCGAAAGGAGATTAACAAAAATGATGGAAGAAGTCTTATTAGCGAGAATTCAATTCGCATCTACTACATTGTTCCATTTTATTTTCGTCCCTTTGTCCATCGGCCTGGCGCTGATTATCGCGATCATGCAAACGATGTATCTAGTGAAGAAAGATGAAATTTACTTAAAAATGACGAAGTTCTGGAGTGTTTTCTTTCTAATTAACTTCGCGATTGGTGTAGTGACCGGAATCATTCAAGAGTTTCAATTTGGAATGAACTGGTCCGCCTATTCTAGATTTGTTGGAGATATTTTTGGTGCTCCACTTGCTGTAGAAGCTCTATTGGCATTTTTCTTAGAATCTACATTTATTGGAATTTGGATTTTCGGTTGGAATAAACTCCCGAAGAAATTACATTTAGCTTGTATTTGGTTAGTTTCTATCGGAACGGTCATGTCTGCATTCTGGATATTGGCAGCCAACTCGTTCATGCAAAATCCAACAGGCTATGTATTACAAAATGGCCGTGCGGAAATGAATGATGTGGTAGCTTTGCTGACCAATGAAAAGTTATGGGTCGCGTTCCCGCATACGATTTTCGGAAGTTTCGCTACGGGTGCTTTCTTTGTAGTTGGTGTCAGCGCGTGGTATTTGATCAAGAAACGTCATGTCGACTTCTTTAAAAAGTCTTTGGCGATTTCACTGGTCATCGGTATGTTATCAGGACTTGGAATTGCATTTACGGGTCACTCACAAGCTCAGTACTTGATGCATGCACAACCAATGAAGATGGCTGCTGCAGAAGCGCTATGGGAAGATAGTGGTGATCCGGCCGCATGGACATTATTCGCAAAGATTGATGTGGAAAATCGAGAGACAACTAAACGTATTGATATACCTTATATGTTGAGTTATTTAACATACAGTGAGTTTAAAGGGAAAGTGCAAGGTATGAACGCACTTGAACAACAAATGATTGATAAGCATGGGGAAGGGGAATATCTTCCACCTGTCAAAACGACATTCTGGAGCTTCCGTATAATGGTTGTCACAGGTGGTACATTACTTGGATTAGGCGCACTTGGTTTGTTGCTGATGTTCCGAAAGAAAATTGTAGAATCCGTTTGGTTCCTACGACTTCTAGTAGTGGGGATCTTCCTACCGTTTATTGGGAATTCATTTGGTTGGATTATGTCTGAAATGGGACGACAACCTTGGGTAGTAAACGGTTTAATGAAAACGGTTGACGGGATTTCACCCAATGTCTCAGCAGGCCAGATTCTGTTTTCACTTATTTCCTTTTCCACAATCTATACGATCCTCGGAATCATCATGGTCATATTGTTCGTGAAGTTCATCCAGCGAGGTCCGGATGAACAACCGGAAGAGGATGTATCGGCAACAGATCCGTTTGAAACAGGAGGTGCAGGACATGCCATTAAGTGATATTTGGTTTATATTAATCGCTGTCTTATTCATAGGATTTATCTTCCTAGAAGGATTCGATTTCGGTGTGGGAATGAGTACAAAGTTCCTGGCGCGTAATGATTTGGAAAAACGGGTCGTCATGAATACAATCGGACCCGTTTGGGATGCTAATGAAGTATGGCTAATTACTGCGGGTGGTGCGATGTTTGCTGCATTCCCACACTGGTATGCAACCGCTTTTAGTGGATTCTATTTACCATTTGTCGTCTTATTGCTAGCCTTCATCATACGAGGGGTGGCATTCGAGTTTCGTAATAAAGTTGATTCGAAAGCTTGGGTCAAGACGTGGGACTGGGCGGTATTCATCGGTAGTATTTTACCGCCTTTCCTATTTGGGGTATTCTTCACGAGTTTAATTCGTGGATTACCAATTGATGGGGACATGAACATGTATGCGGGCTTTACCGATTTCGTAAATGTCTACACAGTGATTGGCGGCGTGACGTTTGTTTTGTTATCGTATCTGCATGGATTGCTGTTCATCGGTTTGAAAACGGTAGGCGATTTACGTGAGCGGGCAAATACAGCAGCGCGTAAAGTGTATGCATTAACGGGTGTGTTTCTAGTACTGTTTATGATCTTCACGCATTTGGAGACAGATGCTCTTACAGATCATGGGGCTATTCTAATCCCGCTGTATAGTCTGGCCATCGTATTATACGGATTACTGTTCTTCTTCTTGAAAACGAAACGAGAAGGACTAAGTTTTACGATGACTGGTTTAGTATTGATCATTATCATGGCAAGCTTTTTCATCGCGCTATTCCCGAATGTGATGATCAGTTCACTGGATCCTGCATTTAATATGTCGATTGCAGATGCGGCTTCAGGAGACTATTCATTGAAAATCATGACGATCGTAGCGTTTACTATGGTGCCAATCGTTTTGGCGTATACAATTTGGAGTTATTATGTGTTCCGTAAACGGTTGACAGGTGATAAGGAGCATCTAGAATACTAATGGATAAATACTTGCTTCAATACAAAGGAAGTAAACAAGTGATGGCATGGATTGCACTACTTACTGTAGTTCAGTCCATCGCCATTGTGGTTCAAGCGATTTATTTAGCAAAAGCCATCACACAATTGTTCCAAGGTGCAGACTGGAGTGAAGCGCTTCGGTCATTTGTGATTTTTGTCGTAGCCAACAGTTTACGTCATGTGATTCAATGGGCAAAAGAGCGTATTTCGTATCGATTTGCAGATAGGACAGCAAAGGATTATGAGCAAAAATTATTGAAGAAAATCTTTGATCTTGGCCCTCAAGTAGTTGGGAAATATGGTTCGGGACATTTGGTGACACTCGGTTTGGAAGGTGTCCCGAAGTTCAGAAAGTATTTAGAATTGCTTATACCACGGACATTAGCGATGGCTATAGTTCCGTTCGTCATTGTAGTCTATATCTTTACCCTCGATATTATGTCCGCTGTGACGCTCATTATAGTGTTACCAATTCTTATCATATTTCTGATTCTTATCGGACTCGTTTCTAAGAAGAAAATTGATGAACAGATGGATACGTACCGTTTACTATCTCGGCACTTTGTCGATTCATTACGGGGAATTGTAACACTGAAATACTTGGGGCGTAGCCGAGCGCATGAGCAATCCATTGCTATAGTCAGTAACAAGTATCGTATTGCAACGAATCGATCTTTGCGCTATGCGTTTCTGTCTTCGTTTTCATTGGATTTCTTTGCCAGTCTTTCGGTTGCGGTAGTGGCGGTTGAACTTGGACTTCGATTGATTAATGGACAGATTCTTCTTGAACCGTCACTTATTATTTTGATTCTAGCGCCAGAATTTTTCTCGCCTGTTAGAGAATTAGGAAATGACTTTCACGCGACAGCCGACGGCAAAGACGCAAGCTTACAAATCCACAGTATCTTGGAAGAGAAAACGGTTCTGCCACCAGTCATAGATTCGCCGATTGCTACTTGGAATGATGAGTCGAAGTTGGAATTACGCAATGTCGAAGTCAAAATCGATGAACAGATTATTTTTGAAGGTTTAGATTTGGAGTTAAAAGGGTTCACAAAAGTAGGCGTCATTGGCCATTCAGGTGCAGGGAAATCGACACTAGTTGATGTCTTGTCAGGTTTCACGCTACCTACTGACGGAAGTTGCGTACTGGACGGACAAGAATTGCCGCACCTAGCCACATTGGAGTGGCAAAAACAAATTGCCTATATTCCACAACATCCTACGATTTTTCCGGATACTGTAATCGGAAATATTCGCTTTTATGAACCGGATGCTACATTGCAGGAAGTACAAGACGCCGCGGAGCGTGTAGGTCTAGATCGATTGATCGCAACATTTCCTGCGGGTTATGAAGAACGGATCGGAGCGGGCGGGAGAGTGCTGAGCGGTGGGGAAGAGCAGCGGATTGCGCTAGCTCGTTCGTTACTACAACGTCGTCAAATTTTATTATTCGATGAGCCGACCGCGCATTTAGATATTGAAACAGAGCATGAATTAAAGCAAATGATTTTACCGCTTCTTGAAGATAAACTCGTAGTGTTTGCTACCCATCGGATTCATTGGATGAAGGAAATGGATACCATCGTAGTCCTTGAAAACGGTAAAGTGGTAGAATCGGGCGCCCATGAACAATTAATAAAACAAGACGGAGCTTACTGTCATTTAATTGAAGCGCGTGGAAGGGGGTATGCTATATGAACTTGTACCGACAACATATACTTCCTTACGCCCGTAAATATAATAAAACGATACTATCTACTATACTGCTCGGAACACTGACTATTCTTTCAGCTGCGATGTTGACTTTCACATCAGGATATTTAATATCTCGTACATCGGAAAGACCTGAAACGATCTTACTCGTGTATATTCCGATCGTGGCAGTCCGCACATTTGGTATTTCGCGTGCTGCCTTACGATATGTAGAGCGTCTGCTCGGACACAATGCCGTATTGAAAATTATTGCCGATATGCGCGTGCAGTTATATCACGTTCTGGAGCCGCAAGCATTATTTATTCGTTCGCGTTTTCAAACAGGCGATCTACTCGGTGCGCTAGCGGATGATATTGAACATTTACAGGATGTGTATATCCGTACGTTGTTTCCTACCGTCATCGGATTATTCCTATTCAGTTTCTCAGTGATTGTACTAGCTGTCTATGATTGGAAATTCGCGCTTATTATGGCCGTTTTATTAGCGATCGTGACGTTCGTTTATCCTATGCTTTCACTGTATATGATGAAGAAAAATCAGCTACAGTCGAAAAAACTTCACAGTCAATTATATAACACGATGACAGAAGGTATTTTTGGTTTGCGGGATTGGATCATCAGCGGTAGGAAAGAACAATTTCTTGCTTCGTTTAAAGAAGAAAGTCATGCAAGTCATGCTATTGATAAAAAATTAGTCTATTGGCAACAATCGCGTACAATGCAATTGCAAATTTTCTCTAGTTTACTGGTCTTAATCGTTGGTATTTGGGCAGGACAACAAGCGGCAGCCGGTTCGTTGGCACCCACGTATATCGCTGCATTTACATTGGTTACGTTGCCTATTTTAGAAGGGTTGATTCCCGTGTCATTTGCGATTGAACGTTTACCTGCTTATGAGGCTTCATTGCAGAGAGTCGACACTATACATCAGCAAAATACTTTATTGGAACAAATTCCAATGGAGCTAGGTAATGTAGATCAAGTGTCTATAGTCCTCGACAATGTGAGTTATCGTTATGAAAGTCAAAAAGAAAATGCAGTACAAAATATTACACTCACGATTCAACCAGGAGAAAAAGTTGCGGTACTTGGTAAGAGCGGCGCCGGAAAGTCTACTCTAATACAGCTATTACTAGGTACCGTTCAGCCGACAACTGGACACGTACATGTCAATGGACAATCTTCTTCACTCTATGGTGATTCCATATATGAAATCATGAGCGTCTTAAATCAGAAGCCATATCTTTTCGCCACCACAGTTCAAAACAATATAAAACTTGGAGATGCATCCGCTACGTTAGAAGATGTACAGCGGGTGGCTGAACAAGTCGGTTTATACGAGTATTTACAAACACTTCCTGAAGGCCTG
Organism: Sporosarcina sp. P7; assembly: GCF_002743425.1. Taxonomy (NCBI): domain Bacteria; kingdom Bacillati; phylum Bacillota; class Bacilli; order Caryophanales; family Caryophanaceae; genus Sporosarcina; species Sporosarcina sp. P7. The sequence goes on from NZ_PDZF01000005.1 coordinate 125,317, forward strand.
AAAACACAAATGGAAGAAACGGGACAACGTTTCTCGGGCGGTGAACGTCAACGAATTGCACTGGCGCGGATTTTATTGAAACAAACGCCTATCGTCATTTTAGATGAGCCTACGGTTAGTTTGGATCCCGTAACAGAACACTCTCTTGTAGAAACGCTTCATCACTCTCTAGAAAATAAAACAGTCATATGGATCACACATCACTTAATGGGCATGGAAAAAATGGATCGTATTATTTTCATGGATAATGGTGAAATCATCATGAATGGGACGCATCAAGAATTATTGGCTACGAATGAAAGATATCGTCAGCTATATGTGCTGGATCAAGGTATATAAAGAATTGCATGAAAAACGACGATATCATTTCTTAGCCGAAATGACATCGTCGTTTTAGTTTCTAAACATAGTGCGGATGTGGCACTACGTCTAGAAACTATGTTTTGTGTTTTCATCTCCCGGTCATTTAGAAAAAAGGTAAATGAATGAAATAGCCGAGTAACAAGCAAACTGTTGTCGAGACAATCACACCGGGTATGGCAAACAATACATAGCGGTGAATACTCATACCACTCATCCCTGAAATATAGCAGATTAAATGGCGCATGCCTGGAACAAAATATCCGAATGTCACCGTCCAGGAGCCGTAGGTCATAAACCATCGCTCAATCTTGTGCATACGATGTGGTGTAAGGAATAAATGTTTTCCAAAACGTTGAATCAACGGTTTACCAAGTTTTCTACCAATCAAGTATGTGAACAGGGATCCGACCATTACACCGGATAGTGTGAAAATTATTGTGAATAGAAATTGGAATGTTCCCGCTGAAGTTAAATAACCAGCGAGTGCTACAAGCAATTCATCGGGCACAGGAAGCCCGAAAATACCAAGGGACAAAAAGAAAAATATCGACAGATAACCATACTGCACTACATATTCTTGAAGATGTTCCATCAGAAAACCTCATCTACTTAATATTGCCACTCTCCGATCCTATCACCAACTTGAACTTCTGTAAAAGGCATTTCTTCTGGTCGGAATGCCTCATGGTGTTCGATAAATAAAATAACAGTGGACCCAAATGCAAAATGACCAAAATTTTGCCCTTTTACACAAGTAGTTTCAGAATTGGCAATGCGGATACTGTTTACATTTAAGGCGCCCACCTTGACGATTGCAATATGTCCGAAATCAGTCGAGAGTTCCGAAATAACTCTATGGTTGGAAGAAAATACATTGTCACGCATGCGAATTCCTAGATCATTAACAGGATACGAGGTAGAACCTAATGCATAGCGATTCACAAGTGTTCCGGAAATAGGATAATGGAAATGATGGTAATGTCTCGGTGAGAGATAGAATAGATAATAATAGCCATTCGTATAGCGCTCGGCTTTTTCCGAATCGCCAAGCAATGCATGTAGACTGTATGTTTTATCTTTTACACTAAATTGTTGGTGTGGATCGATGTTGCCTGAATCGCTTAATACACCGTCGACTGGCGAGATTAAGTTCATTGGATTGCTATCGATCGGTCTTTTGCCCGCCTGTAATGAGCGAGTGAAAAAGTCATTGAGACTAGAATATTGTTCTATTCTGTATTCCGCTTCGTCTACTTGAATATGGTAGAATGATGCAAAGGGCTTAATTAGCGGCTTGCTAATTCGAGAAGTTGTCAATTTTTTTAGTAGCGCCGAACTAACTGGCGAACCTGTTAGTTCTACAAATGATTTAAAAATACGTGTTTTCATCTTTTCTTCCTTTCATTAAAAGCATATACTAAAGAAGTATACGAGGAGGTCGTAACTTGTTTTCATTCAGATATTTTGATTATACTAAACTAAAATCACAATTGGCGAATATCATCACACTTTTTAATTTAAGTTTAGGGATTATAGCGATATTACTTGTGCTTCAAGGCCATGCACATATGAGTCTAATGTTCATATTCTTCGCTGCATTATTTGATCGGTTCGACGGTATGGTAGCTAGGCATTATCATGCAGAGTCGGCATTTGGGAAAGAACTCGATTCACTTAGCGATTTAGTTTCATTTGGTGTAGCACCTGCTATTCTACTCTATGATACAGCGTTGACTGATACGATGTGGATTGGTTTGTCCGCTGTGATTTTTTATATTTTAGCAGGCGCTGTCCGTTTAGCCCGTTATAACGTAGAAGAGTTTGATGGTTCCTATTATGGCCTGCCTATAACAGCAGCGGGTGTTTTACTTACATTAAGTTACTTTGTCGTCCCTTATTTGATTGCACCTTACCTTGTGATTTATATGTGCATACTCGCATGGCTGATGGTCAGTCGTATTCGTATAGCGAAAGTGTAAAAAGTGTCTTACAGAGAATTTTTCTGTAAGGCTCTTTTCATTGTAGGAAGCTATCACTGACCTAGAAATTCTGTTATGCTTAAGAAAAACTAGAAGGAGTGGTCGGCATGTCAGGACCTGCATTAAGACAGCTTCATTCACATAAAGCGATTCATGAAGGTGGACTATCTGGTGCCATAATGAAAACAGATGAATTAATAGAATATGTAGAACAAGGTGAAACGGAAATGGTTCAGCAAGCCTGTGATCATTTACTGGATTATTGGAAGACGCGTGTCATCAGTCATGCAGATGCCGAAGAAGAAGGTTTTTATAAAAAAATAATGGAAGAAAAGCCCGAACTGGAGCGAGATATTATCCAGCTTACACGCGACCATGATTTGATGCGAATTCTCGTTGCAGACATCGAGTCGTTACGTGAGGAAGATCCAACTGTGACGCCTGAAATCCTTCAAAAATTTAATGGCTTGATCGTAGTGAATGAGCTACATAGTCGAGAAGAAGAGCGCTTATTGTTTCAATCATAAAAACTAATAATGAGGGAGGTGGTAGCGATCATTCAAAATCCGTTAGATATATTGGATAAGTATTTTGGTTATTCAGCATTTCGGGAAGGGCAACAACGAGTGATTGAACAAGTATTACAAGGTGATGACTCACTTTGCGTAATGCCGACAGGTGGCGGTAAGTCTGTCTGCTATCAAGTACCGGCATTGGCAATGGAAGGAACGGTTCTTGTCATTTCACCGTTGATCTCCTTGATGAAGGACCAAGTCGATGCATTGCATCAGTTGGGTATACCAGCGGCGTATATTAACAGTACATTATCGTCAGAGGAATATTTTGGCACGATGGATAACGCACTCGAAGGAAAGTATAAGCTGTTGTACGTAGCACCTGAGCGATTGGATTCCGAATCCTTTCTCAATCAATTGCAAAAAATGACGATTCCGCTGATTGCGATCGATGAAGCCCATTGTATTTCGCAATGGGGACATGATTTCCGTCCAAGCTACCGTAATATACACCGAGTTTTTGATTATTTACGTAATCGACCGATTATTCTTGCATTGACTGCAACAGCTACGCCTGAAGTACAGGATGATATATGCCAGCAATTACATATACCTCCTGTTAGCCGTGTTGTAACTGGTTTTGAGCGGAGTAATCTACTATTTTCGGTAGTAAAAGGTCAAAATCGGGATCAATTCGTTAAAGAGTACACACAGAAAAATAAAAATGAATCAGGTATCATTTATGCTGCAACGAGAAAAGCGGTCGAGCAAGTATATTTGTTACTTGAGAAAAGTGGTATTCCGGTTGCTAAATATCATGCAGGATTACCCGACTATGAACGTCAACATCAACAAGATCGTTTCATCATGGAAGACGCACGCGTGATGGTCGCGACGAACGCGTTTGGTATGGGGATTGATAAATCGAATATACGCTACGTCATTCATTATCAAATGCCGAAGAATATGGAAAGTTATTATCAGGAAGCTGGGAGAGCGGGGCGTGACGGGCTCGACAGCGATTGTTATTTGTTATTCTCTTCGCAAGATGTCTTAACGCAACGCTTCCTCATCGAACAATCTCCAGATCCTTCCCGTGTATCAAATGAAATCAAAAAGATGCAAGTGATGGTTGATTACTGCCATACGGAAGGCTGTCTGCAAAAACACATTATCAAGTATTTTGGCGAAGAGGATGTCGAAGAATGTGGTCGTTGCGGTAACTGCACTGACACGCGTGAACAGTTTGATGTAACTGTCGATACACAAAAAGTACTTTCCTGTGTTATTCGTATGGGGCAACGTTTCGGTAAGACGATGGTTGCGCAAGTACTTACAGGATCCAGAAACAAAAAGTTGAAAGAATTGAACTTCGATGAGCTATCGACATATGGATTGATGAAAGGGCGCAATGCTAAAGACGTAGCGGATTTCATTGAATTTTTGATTTCAAAGAATTATTTACAAGTGGAAAGTGGACCCTATCCGACTATTTTCGTCAGCGAAGACGGGAAAGATGTGTTGTTAGGAAAAGTAAAAGTCTGGCGTAAAGGCGAGATGGTAACAACTGTCGTCGCAACAGATGATCCGTTATTCAATGAACTACGGGCGGTGCGCTTAAAACTAGCACAGGAAGCTGGTGTCCCGCCTTTCGTTATTTTCTCGGACAAGACATTACGGGATATGGTAACTAAAATGCCTGCCACTAATGAAGAGTTATTGTCCGTGCAAGGGGTAGGCGAAACGAAGCTTGAACGTTATGGGGAAGTGTTCCTCGAGATTATTAATTCGTTCTCTACACAGCAAGCGTGAAAACAGGAGATGTCCGGAAAGTCGTGTAGCAACGACTTCTTGTGGCATCTCCTTTTCATTCCCAATCACTTATTCATACGCACTACATGTAGGAACTTGAACCATACAAAAAAGGTATGTCCGTTAACGTCTTTTGACCTCGATGGACATACTCTTTTACATATAATTTATTGGGGAATTCGATATTAGTTTGTAGGTTGGATATCTTTTCGCAGACCGATGAATGTAAAAATGGCCGCGATAAGCAAAATTGCACTTGCAAGCATAAAAGCATGATGGAAATCTAAATCTAATATACCGATAGTACCAGACCCCACTACAACGCCAAAGGAGAAGAATGCGTAGAAGAATCCGTACGCTTTCCCTCTTGTTTCAGGTTCTGTGGAATCAATTAGCAACGAGTTGATAGAAGGAAACAGGAATGCGAACCCAGTTCCATAGACAACCATTGCCAACATCATCCACGATAGTTCGTCAACTTGCGATAAGAATAACATACTGCCACTCATCAATAGCAAGCCGATTGCCAATGTGACCATCGGACGGGCGATATCAAAAATACGGTTGATCGGTAAAACAAAAATCAACACAGCAACTAGACCGAACACACTCAACAGCATTCCGGTCATTTTTGCATCAAAGTGAAGGTGTTCTACTTTTAGTGGAAGCACTAATGCCAATACGCCTTGTGAGAACATTAAGAAGAACGCGCCAAGGAATGCCCGGACGATACCAGGGTGGCGGAAAAAAGCTAACGGCTTTACCGCTTTTTGTTTCGCTGACTTCACTTTTCTTACGTATGTAAAGGAACGTAAAAATAGTATAGCGCCAATCGTCAATAGAATCATAAAGGCGCCATTGATGGCCATAATGGTCGCGACGCTTGTCTTAACGGAAACAATTCCACTATATGCAGGTCCGAAAATGGCCGCGAGCCCGACAAATGCACCCGATATTGCAGCATTTCTTCCACGCTTGGAACGTTCGGAGCCATTAGCGAGAAACGTGAAGGCGGCAGGAATGATCAAGCCTTCCGTCAAGCCGTGTAAAAATCGAATGCCAATTAGTGAAACAGAACCAGAAATCAATCCATATGAGAACAACGACAAAGCCGACGTGAACAAACCAAGTAATAGAATATAAAATGGTCCTCTGCGATCTGTCAAAATACCTGAAATGATATTACCGAAAACATTCGCAAACGAGTAAATACCAACAGATAATCCGACGATGAAAGCGGAAACGCCAAGACCTGTAGCAAACGGACTAATGACCGGCAACTGTGAAAATAAATCAAAAAACGAGAAGAACACAATTAGATAGACAAAAAAACGCATAAAAGATCCTCACTTTACAAAGAATTGACCTACTATCTATTTTACCATGAAACATTTCGAATTGAACCGAACTGCTCAAAAGATAAATATTCGCAATCTATCACCCTTAAAGGTAAAATGAGAAACGTAAACAGAAAGAAAAAGGGGATGAATGATCTTGACGAAAGAAATTCGAGTAGGAATCGCTGGTTACGGTAATTTGGGGCGTGGAGTAGAGTCAGCCATTAGTCAAAATAAAGATATGACATTAGTTGGTGTATTCACACGCAGAGAGCCGAAAGACGTACAATTACTCTCGGAGCAAGTAGCGGTCTATAAGCTGGATGAAATTGAATCTTTTAAAGAAGATATTGATGTATTGATTTTATGCGGTGGATCTAAAAATGACTTGCCTGAACAAGGGCCAGCACTTGCGAAACACTTTACAACAGTAGATAGCTTTGACACGCATGCAAAGATTCCCGAGTACTTCGCGGCTGTTGATGAAGCAGCTAATGAAGCAGGGACGACAGCAATCATTTCTGTTGGGTGGGACCCGGGTTTATTTTCAATCAATCGCTTAATGGGAGAATCCATTTTGCCTGAAGGGGAAACCTATACATTCTGGGGTAAAGGATTAAGCCAAGGTCACTCCGATGCAGTGCGCCGTGTTGATGGTGTCAAAGCAGGCGTTCAGTACACTTTACCCGCGGAGGATGCGATCAATCGTGTGCGTAACGGTGAGCATCCTGAGCTTTCAACTAAAGATAAACATACACGTGAATGTTATGTCGTTCTTGAAGAAGGAGCAAGTGAAGATCAAGTTCGTGAAACGATTGTCACCATGCCTGACTACTTTGCAGACTACGATACAATGGTTCATTTTATTACGGAAGAAGAACTTCGTATTGATCATGCAAAGATGCCGCATGGTGGTTTCGTCATTCGAAGCGGCAATACAGGTAAACACACGGATCAAGTCATTGAGTTTTCACTCAAACTAGACAGTAATCCCGAATTTACGTCAAGTGTCTTAGTCGCATATGCGAGAGCAGCTTATAAATTGCAGCAAAAAGGCGAGACTGGGGCGAAGACAGTCTATGACATCGCACCAGGATTGTTATCACCTAAATCACCTGCAGCTATTCGTAAAGAACTGTTGTAAGACCGGAGCCATTACGTTTGGATATAGAATGAGGAGGCAGAATGTTTTATGAAACTAGATGAAACGTTAGAGATGCTAAAAGATTTAACGGATGCACGAGGAATCCCTGGCAATGAGCGCGAAGCGCGTGACGTCATGACGAAACACATCAAACCCTATGCAGATGAAATCGATCATGACGGACTAGGTTCACTGATCGCTAGCAAAGAAGGCGATGCAAACGGACCGAAAATTATGATTGCGGGACACTTGGATGAAGTAGGCTTTATGTTGACGCGAATCGATGACAAAGGCTTCATTTACTTTCAGACAGTAGGTGGATGGTGGTCACAAGTCATGTTGGCACAACGTGTTTCCATCGTTACACGTTCTGGCGAGACGATTACAGGAGTGATTGGTTCAAAGCCGCCACATATTTTGCCTCCCGAAGCTCGTAAGAAACCTGTCGATATTAAGGACATGTTCATTGATGTAGGCGCAGAGTCAAAAGAAGAAGTTCTATCATGGGGCGTTCTTCCGGGCGACATGATTGTGCCGTACTTCGAATTCACGGTCATGAAAAACGAAAATTACTTACTTGCAAAAGCATGGGATAATCGTATTGGCTGCGCCATCGCTATTGAAGTGATGAAGCAGCTAAAAGATGAAAAGCACCCGAATCGTTTGTATAGTGTAGGTGCTATTCAAGAAGAAGTTGGTTTGCGTGGAGCCAAAACAGCGACGAATAAAATTCAACCGGATATCGGTTTCGCAGTAGACGTAGGAATTGCTGGGGATACACCAGGTATTACAGCAAAAGAATCTGTTGGTACAATGGGTGAAGGTCCGCAGATCTTGTTGTATGACGCTTCGATGGTATCCCATAGAGGATTACGCAATTTCGTGGTCGATACAGCAGAAGAGCTGAATATTCCGTATCAATTTGCGACAATGGCCGGTGGTGGAACGGATGGCGGATCAATCCACTTAAGCGGAACAGGAATCCCTACATTGGCTATATGCATTCCGACTCGCTACATCCATAGTCATGCGGCCATGCTTCACCGTAAAGATTTTGAGAATACAGTTAAACTGTTAGTTGAAATTGTTAAACGCCTTGATGCAAATACAGTGAAAAACATCACATTTGAATAATTTATACACTTACACAGCGGTGCCCAAAAAGCATCGCTGTTTTTAATGAAATACTATGAAAATTTATAAAGATTCATTTGACTTCATAAATATACAATTGTATACTAGTTTATACATACTTCAAATGGATGGTAGGGGATCAACAAATGGTAAAAACAAATCAAACAACAACAAGCATAGATAAGGATAGCTTAAAAGGACGCGACTTTTTAACACTACTCGATTATTCCAGTGAGGAAATCGCGTATCTCATACAACTGGCATATGACATGAAGCAAGATACATTGGCTGGTAAAACACCGGACATTTTAGCAGGTAAAACATTAGGTATGATTTTTGAGAAGAACTCTACTCGTACACGTATTTCATTCGAAGTAGGCATGATTCAATTGGGTGGACATGGTCTATTCATGAATGCACGAGATTTACAGATTGGACGTGGAGAATCGGTTTCAGATACAGGTAAAGTATTATCCGAATTTTTAGATGGTGTGATGATTCGTGCAAAATCTCATAAAATGGTCGAGGAATTGGCAGAACATACTTCAGTTCCCGTCATTAACGGTTTAACTGATCTATTTCACCCGTGCCAAGCAATGGCGGATTTACTGACTATCAAGGAAGTAAAAGGTGATTTGAAAGGCTTAAAACTTTCCTATATTGGAGACGGCAACAATGTGGCGCATTCATTAGTGATTGCGGGTGCGCATATGGGTATGCATGTTTCTGTGGCGACACCTAAAGGTTATGAATACCACTCAGGTTTACTTGAAAAAGCGAAGAAAATTGCTGAGTCAAATGGTGGAAGCGTGACGTCGACGTACGATCCGATTGAATCCTCCACAGATGCAGATGCAATTTATACGGATGTTTGGACAAGTATGGGGCAGGAAGAAGAAGCGGCGAAGCGTCTAGTCGATTTCAAAGATTTCCAAATCAATGATCAATTGGTCAGTCATGCGAAAAAAGATTATGTGTTCTTGCATTGTCTACCAGCACACCGTGAAGAAGAGGTATCGACTTCCGTAATCGATGGTTCTAACTCGTATGTATTCCAGCAAGCAGGAAATCGTCTGCATGCACAAAAAGCGATCCTCGCATCTTTATTATAATAAATCATTCAACTGCTTTCCTGTGAATTCGGAAAGCAGTTTTTTTATGTTTTGCACTCTTTCATTTGATATACTGAATGGAATCGAAATGGGGGAGGAAACTAGTTGATTACGTATTTACTTGTATTTCTTGCGGGTGCAACTCCGGGGTTTGAAGTATTAGTGGCGGTTCCTTTGGGGATTTTACGTGGTATGTCTCTGCCGGCTGCTATTGTGATTGGCTTTGCAGGGAATGCTTTAACTATAACGCTTGAAATTTTGGTTTTTCAGAAATTAAAAAACTGGTGGGATAGCAAAAAGAAAACCGATGTAAAACCTCCGTCAAAGCGTACAGCTCGTGCAGAGAAAATTTGGCAGCGCTACGGTGTTCCAGGTCTAGCATTGCTAGGTCCAATTCTGATTGGCTCCCATTTGGCAGCGTTCTTGGCACTTGCTCTAGGCTCTTCCAAATCAAAGACTGCTAGTTGGTTGCTAATTAGCCTTGCTATATGGTCAATCGTATTCGGTGCACTAACCGTTCTTGGTGTGGATGCATTCTTTTGGACGCGTCAAAAATTGGTGTAAACTACATTCTACCGATTTGTGTAGACAGAATAGTCAGTCAATGTATATACTATATTTAGAAAGTAACAGTAGTGAATATTCATAGAGTTAGTTGTTTGCGCGTAGAGTACATCCTAGGAATCATTCCATCTGCGCATCGATTTCATTGAAATGATAGTACATGCTTTGGATCGTGTTAAACGGATCGATAACTTGATTTCTGACGAAAGAGGAGCGGATGAATATGATGCAAACACCATTGATTCTATCTACATTTATCACACGTGCAGAACGTTTTTTTCCAAACAAAATGATTATTTCACGAACTGGTGAACAGAGTATACAGCGTTTTACGTATCGTGAATGGGCAAAGAGAACACGTAAACTGTCAAATGCACTGACACAGTTAGGAATGGAGCATGGAACAAAAGTCGGTACGTTCGCTTGGAACCATCACCGTCATCTAGAAGCGTATTTCGCAGTGCCTTGTACGGGTGCAATCTTGCATATGATTAATATACGACTATCGCCTGAGCATATTATGTATATTATCAATCACGCGGAAGACGAAATTTTGCTAGTGGATGAAGAATTTTTCCCTCATCTTGAAAAAATGGCACCCATGCTGAAGACGGTAAAACATTTTGTAGTCATGGGCGATAGTAAAGATATTCCCGAGACTACGTTAGAAAATGTCCATTCTTACGAAGCGTTAGTGGAAAACGCCTCAGATGAATATGAATACCCGGAAGATTTGGATGAGAATACTCCAGCAGGCTTATGCTATACATCTGCTACTACGGGGCAACCGAAAGGAGTTATTTATACACATCGTGGATTGGTGTTGCATAGCTACGCACTCGGACTGGCGGATTCTATGGCACTGTGTGAACGCGATATTGCAATGTCTGTTGTGCCGATGTTCCATGCTAATGCATGGGGAGTGCCATTTGCCGCAGTTTTCTTTGGGACAACCCAAGTTTTACCGGGGCCAGGATTTAATCCGACAGTCTTACTCGACTTGATTGAAAGTGAAAAAGTGACCATTACGGCCGGTGTTCCGACGATTTGGCTAGCTGTATTAAGAGTGCTTGAGCAAAAACCACGTAATATTTCATCGTTACGTGTCATTGTGTGTGGCGGATCTGCGTCTCCTAAAGGCTTAATTAAGACATTTGAAGAAAAATACAAAATACCATTTGTCATCGGCTATGGCATGACGGAAACCTCACCGCTTGTCAGTTTATCTGTGCTAACTTCTTCTATGGATAATTTGACAATAGATGAGAGAATTGATATTCGGTCTTTGCAAGGCTTGGTCATGCCGGGGCTGGATATTCGTGTAGTCAATGAAGACGGAGAAGTACCGTGGGACGGCCAGACGATGGGTGAGTTGATCGTCAGAGGTCCATGGATTGCAAGTGAATATTATAAAGATGAGCGTACCGAAGAAGCGTTTAAAGATGGTTGGCTGTATACGGGAGATATTGCGGTGATGACAGAGGACGGCTATCTGAAGTTGACGGATCGTACGAAGGATCTGATCAAGAGTGGTGGAGAATGGATTTCTTCTGTTGATTTGGAGAATGCATTGATGTCACATAATGATGTGTATGAGGCTGCAGTGATTGCGGTTCCGCATGAGAAGTGGATGGAGCGTCCGCTAGCTTGTGTAGTGTTGAATGAGAATGTGGCGGAGAGTGACGCGAAAGTGCAAGAGTTGAAGGATTCGCTGAAGGGGCAGTTTGCGAGTTGGTGGATTCCGGATGAGGTTTTGTTTGTCAAGGAGATTCCTAAGACGTCTGTTGGGAAGTTTTTAAAGGCGGCTTTGCGTGATCAGTTGAAGGATCACTATACGAAGAAGTAAAGACACGCGCGTGCACCGTTTCCCTGCGTTCCAGGCGGACGCGTTCGGGAGGGCCCGCGGTTAGCCAACTAGGTCGCATGCTCCCTTTAGTTGTCTAACCTGTCGGGCTGATCCTCCCCGAGTCGCCGCCTTACACTTCGGTCCACTAACATATTTTTCTGAAAGGTGTGACTATAAAAAATATAGTTCAAAAGATAAACCCTTCACACTTTAATCAATGTGAAGGGTTTATCTCTTCTTTACTGGTCTTTTATTGTGCTTGGGCGAATGCTTGAGATAGTTCATTGGTGATTTCTGTTTTTTCTTTTTCATCGGAACGTTTCCATAGTTGCTCGAAAAACACACCTAATCCCGGCAATAAATGTTCTTCGCCTCGTTGGATGGCATCGTCGATCACGCTTCGTACGTCAGTGGAGCTATTGTTTGTCATGTTTGCTGAAATTGCATCGCGTATTTGGAAATTCATATTCTTCAGCCTCCTTTATTCTCATCTTTTCCACAAAAGTCGCTAAATATACGCTGGTTTGATACACTAAAAAGAAAAAAGGATGTTCAGCCTCTTGAATAAACGAATTGAATCAACTCAGAACTCATTAGTGAAACATTGGAAGAAACTGGTTACGACTAGAAAGGAACGAGATCAGACGAAAGAGTTCCTTGTGGAAGGTGTCCATCTTGTCGAAGAAGCCATTAAACAGCCAGATGTAGTTCTTCAATTACTTGTACGCGAGGATATTGAAATTCCGGCACATTGGACAGCGCCAATTATTGAACTGACAGCTGCAGTTGCTAAGGAGATTTCCGAAACAGAGCAGACACAAGGTGTTTTTGCCTATTGTAGACAGCCTCAATATGAAGAAACAGATCAACATCAGTGGAAGCGGGTGTTGTTAATTGATGCTGTACAAGATCCAGGAAATATCGGCACAATGATTCGTACTGCAGACGCGGCGGGTTTGGATGCGGTCATTTTAGGTAAAGGATGTGCAGATCCATTCAATCCGAAAACGGTTCGTTCTGCGCAAGGTTCTCATTTCCATATTCCAGTAGTACGCGAAGAGTTGTCCGTTTGGATCGATCGTTTGAAAAGCCATCATGTCCCGATTATCGGTACAGGTTTGCAGCAAGCTGTTTCCCTCGATGAACTGCAAACACACACCTCATTTGCACTACTTGTAGGAAATGAAGGAAGTGGCGTTGATAGCGAATTACTATCTCAGGCCGATCATGTAGTGAAAATTCCGTTATACGGCCAAGCTGAATCACTGAATGTGGCAGTTGCAACAGGTATCTTGTTGTACACGCTTCGTCAGCCATGACATCTCTATTGAAGGCGTAATCGATTTACGGTATACTAGAAGTCGAATCAAAGAAAATAGCAATGACCGGGAAAAGTAAATGGGTAGATGCGTTATCAGGGATTTCACACCTTGACTGAAAGTGTGAAAAACGATGCTCCATTGAAGTTCACCCCGCGAGCTGCACGCTTGGACCAGACATGTAAAGGCGTGCCGGCATAGGACCGTTATTCCAATTCAAGTGATTTTGCATCGTTTTTTGATGCAAACTAATCAGGGTGGTACCGCGAAATCGACCTCGTCCCTTTTATAGGGGCGAGTTTTTTGTTTTCCGGAAGTTTGGCTAGACAATACTACCGAAATAGAGAGAGGAGCAAGTACACATGAAAGAACAGTTGCATGAACTGAAAGAACAAGTAATACTGAAAATCAAAGAATCCAATACTGTCAAAGATTTGAACGATGTGCGCGTAGCGTATCTAGGTAAAAAAGGACCGATTACTGACCTGTTAAAAGGGATGGGTAAACTGCCTGCTGAAGAACGCCCAAAGATGGGTGCACTCGTCAACGAAATTCGTGAAAGTGTTACAGAAATTCTTGAGGAACGGAAAGAAACCCTTGAACAGCAAGCGATCCAGGAGCAATTGGAAAATGAATCAATTGATGTCACATTACCAGGCCGTCCAGTAGAACTAGGTAATCATCACCCTTTAACACGTGTAGTAGAGGAAATTGAAGACTTTTTCATTAGTATGGGCTATGAAATCGCAGAAGGTCCCGAAGTGGAAAAAGATTATTACAACTTTGAAGCGTTGAATTTGCCAAAAGGTCACCCAGCCCGTGATATGCAAGATTCTTTCTATATTACAGAGGACATTTTATTGCGCACACACACTTCTCCTGTTCAAGCTCGTACGATGGAAGCGAAAGATGGGGCCGCAATCAAAATCATTTGTCCAGGTAAAGTATACCGCCGAGACTCAGATGATGCGACGCATTCTCATCAATTCACACAGATTGAAGGACTTGTTGTAGGTGAAAACATCCGCATGAGCGACTTGAAAGGCACGCTTGATTTATTGGCAAAGAAATTATTTGGTGCTGAGCGTGAAATTCGTTTGCGTCCAAGCTTCTTCCCATTCACTGAGCCTTCAGTTGAAATGGATATTTCTTGTTTTAAGTGTGGTGGAACAGGCTGTAACGTTTGTAAGAAAACAGGCTGGATCGAAATTTTAGGAGCGGGAATGGTTCATCCAAACGTTTTAGAAATGGCCGGCTATAACCCGGAAGAAGTTACAGGATTTGCATTCGGCATGGGCCCGGAAAGAATTGCGATGTTAAAATACGGAGTGGAAGATATTCGTCATTTCTATACAAATGACATTCGGTTTATTTCACAATTCCACCGTTCAGAGGCATAAGGAGGAATATTGATGTTAGTATCAACAAATTGGTTAAGTAATTATGTAGATTGGAACGAACTGTCTGTAGAAGAACTGGCAGAAAAAATTACTCGTGCTGGTATTGAAGTAGACGGCATCATAGATCGTTCATTCGGTATGGATAATATCGTCATTGGATACGTGAATAACTGTGTAAAACATCCTGAAGCGGATAAATTACATATATGTCAAGTCGATGTAGGTGGAGAAATTTCGCAAATTATTTGTGGAGCTCCAAATATCGCAGAGGGGCAACATGTCATTGTCGCACGTCCAGGGGCTATCTTGCCTGGCGGAATGAAAATCAAGAAAGCGAAACTTCGTGGTGAAGAATCCAACGGTATGATTTGTTCACTGCAAGAACTCGGTATAGAAGGAAAATTAGTTCCAAAAGCGTATGCTGAAGGAATCTATGTGTTACCGAATGACGTCCGTGCTGGAGATAGCGCATTGACGCATCTTGGTTTGTACGATCGTATTTTAGAATTTGATTTAACGCCAAACCGTTCTGATGCATTGAGTATGCTTGGTGTTGCGTATGAAGTAGGAGCGATTTTATCTAAAGATATTAAACTGCCGGAAATTTCTTATTCAGCGTCTGCAGAAAAAGCTCAAAGCGTTTTGAAACTTTCCGTAGAAGCAACTGAAGACAATCCCATGTACGTAGCAAAAGTAGTGAAGAACGTGAAAGTTGCGGAATCACCTCAGTGGTTGCAAAACACGTTAATGTCAGCGGGTATTCGACCGCATAATAACGTGGTGGATATCACGAACTATGTATTGATGGAATACGGACAGCCTCTACACGCATTTGACTATGACCGTCTTGAAACGAAAGAGATCGTCGTGCGTCATGCTCGTGAAGGTGAAAAAATGGTGACGCTTGATCAAGTGGAGCGTACATTGAATGACCAGCAACTAGTAATAACGAATGGTAAAGAGCCGGTCGCGCTTGCGGGTGTAATGGGCGGTGCGAATTCAGAAGTGCACGAAGGTACCACAACGGTCGTTATCGAATCCGCTTATTTTGCACCAAGTTCTGTTCGACAAACATCCAAAGAAGTGGGCTTGCGCAGTGATGCAAGCACACGTTTTGAAAAAGGCGTTGACCCGAATCGTGTAGCAGAAGCAGCAGAACGAGCGGCACAAATGATGGCGGAACTTGCAGGTGGAGAAGTTCTTGAAGGATCCGTTACCTTTGACGAACTCGACAAAACACCCCAAAGAATCATTCTTTCGCCGGACTACGTGAATAATCGTCTAGGTATGAAGATTGCTATGGATGAGATGAAAACGATTATGGATCGTTTGCAGATCCCGACGGACTTAATCAATGGCCAACTCGTGATGGATATTCCGACACGACGTCAAGATTTGAAAATCAAAGAAGATATGATTGAAGAAATCGCGCGCCTATATGGTTATGATGAAATACCGAAAACATTACCGATCGTGGAAAGTACACCAGGCGGATTGACACCGTATCAGGCGAAGCGTCGCATTGTTCGCAGATACCTTGAAGCGGCAGGTCTATCGCAAGCTTTGACGTATTCATTGGCTTCACCAAAAGATGCGCAAGCTTTCGCGTTGGAGACCGCTCCTGTGACGAAATTGCTTATGCCGATGAGTGAAGAGCGCAGTATTCTTCGCCAAAGCATCATTCCGCACCTTCTTGATGCAACAACATATAACGTAGCTCGTCGAAATGAGTCGATTGCACTTTACGAAACAGGATCTGTTTTTCTTGGTATCGAAGAGGATGGTTTACCGAAAGAAGTGGAACATGTTGCAGCAGCCTTGACTGGCAAATGGGTTCACCATGCATGGCAAGGCGAAACGAAGAAAGTCGACTTCTTCGTTATGAAGGGAATTGTAGAAGGATTGTTTGAGCAGTTAGGTTTGCATGAACGACTGCAGTTTACAAAAGCGACAGTGGATCAAATGCACCCAGGTCGTACAGCGACAGTATGGTTAGACGATCAGTCAGTGGGTATTATCGGTCAAGTACACCCAACCGTTCAAAAACAACGTGACTTGCAGGAAACGTATGTCATGGAAATGAACTTGCAGGCTATTATGCAAACTGCAATAGAAGAGCTGTTGTATGAAGCTGTTCCACGCTATCCTTCCATCTCCCGTGATATTGCCTTAGTTGTCGATCGAGACACAACTGCAGCGAACTTGGAGAAAATAATCCAGCAAGCAGGCGGTAAATTACTGAAGAAGGTTCAGCTGTTTGATTTATATGAAGGGAAGAACGTAGATGAAGGAACAAAATCCGTGGCGTTCTCTCTGACATACTTCGATCCTGAACGTACGTTGACGGATGAAGACGTCGTTAAGGCGCACAGTAAAGTACTGGATGCGTTAACTGTACAAGCAAACGCACAACTTCGATCATAAAAAATAAGCAGGCTACCTATCAGTTTTCTGACAGGTAGCCTACTTTATTTAACCGCAATCATATTATTTTTTATATGCGAGATTCAATGCCTTTTGTGTATTGGCGAAATGTACTTTCGTGATGCTGTGTAGGAATGGTTCTCCTTTTTTACGGATGATTTGACAAGCTATTTGATCAACTTTGGGTCCAGCCCCTTTAGGTAATGTGACACCAGCTTTTGTACTTAATTGATCCATTGCTTCAAGGAATGCGACTCGTGCCAGTATAGAGGCAATAGCTACTGAGACGTGGAGGTTTTCAGCTTTTGTCGAGAAAAATACTTTGTCTCGAATAATAGAAGATTCATCTTTTAAATAATTATAGTAAACACGTCGTTCCGCGAACTGATCAATAAGAATATGTTCTGGTAAAACAGGATGCATCTGATCCAGTACTTGCTGAAGTGCTTGGTTATGAAGAATAGCTTTGATCTTACCTTGCGACCATCCTCTACTTTGGATTTCATTATATTTGATAGTATCGAGCGTCAGTACGGAGTAAGTTACAACTCGTTTCAAATCTTCCGCGATGTGTTGCATATACGCATCTGTAAGTTGTTTGGAATCTTTTACGCCTAGTTCTTTTACCAATTCAATTTGGTCACTACGAACAAAACAAGCAGCTACAGTAACCGGACCGAAGAAATCGCCTGTACCTGTCTCATCTGAGCCGAGAACGGATAGCGATGCAAAATTTGCAGGTAATGTATCTCCTTTTGCTCCAGATGGTGTCACTTTCGTTACAGTCCCCCAGCGTGCAGCTTCTCTGTCTGCACCTGCACCTTGAAACAACACTTTTCCGGACCGGTAAGCAGTAATGGACGTATCGGCAATCTTAGCTGCAAAAATGACACCTGGTGCATTACGGGTAACTTTATTTGTTTCATAGAAGCGAAGTACTTTCGGTATTTCTTTTTCAGACAGGACAATGACCTGATTACTCATTTATTTATCCACCTCTCGAAGTAGTCTATTCCTTAGTATACCTGAAATTAGAGTCCCTTATGAAAGTTCATGTCTGAATTTCGAACCTCGTGTCAATATGAGGCGTAATTGATTCACAAGTAATTGATTTTCATGGTATGATTATGTGAGGGTTTTTAGGGGGAGGGCATAAAATGGCGGACAATAAAAAAGCAAGAGTGACAGTTGAAATCTACGGACAAACATATACGGTTGTTGGTACGGAACCTTCTTCACATGTGCGTTATGTAGCCTCGCTCGTTGACGAAAAAATGCGCGAAATCAGTAAGCATAATCGACATCTCGACAGTAAAAGGATTGCTGTCCTGACGGCGGTAAATAATGTGCATGAATTTCTAAAATTACAAGAAAGAGTAAAAGAATTAGAAGATGAAGTGAAAAAAATGAAGGGTTGAGGTTCAAAACATGGTAGATTTACTCATTATTTTACTGCTTATAGGGGGCTTAATAGCGGGCTTTAGACGCGGGTTCATCGTACAGCTCATCCATATGTTAGGATTGATTGTATCGGTAATCGTAGCGTATAAGTTTTACAAGCCATTTGCAGAAAAATTAATATTATGGATACCCTATCCCGGGGCGACTGCAGCAGATACGCTGAGCTGGACATTCGAAAATTTGGATATGGATATGACGTTTTATCGGTTGATCGCATTTATTTTAATTTTTGTCGGAATGAAGCTGGTTTTGCAATTAGTTGGTTCCATGTTGGACTTTATAAAGCATATTCCGATTCTAGGTTTCGGTGCGCGTCTCGTTGGCGCAGGACTGGGCTTCATTGAATTCTACGTAATCATCTTTTTTGTATTATCTTTACTTGCGATGCTTCCCGTTGAAGTCATTCAAAACTCAGTAGGTCATTCATTGCTGGCAAAAGCGATATTTGAACATACGCCAATTATTTCCTCGGCAATAAAAAATTGGTGGTTCGTTTATATAGGTTAACGCTCGTAAATAATGTACTGTACATATGAACCAAAAGCTTCCCGAACGCGTGGAAGCTTTTTTAACAGAGTGGGAGGATACGAACTTGAATAAAAAGACTATAATTCGTACGTTTGAAAAAATTGCATTATATATGGAGTTACTTGGAGAAAACCATTTTAAGGTAGCAGCATTCAGGAAAGCCGCTTCAATTCTGGAATTGGACACGAGAAGTCTCGCTGAGATGGATGATATCCTATCGTTGAAAGGAATCGGTAAAGGAACCGGTGCGGTCATAACTGATTTGATGGAAAAAGGAACTTCCGATGTATTAATGGAGCTTGAGGAGAAGGTGCCAAAAGGTTTGATTCCTCTCTTGAATATTCCTGGATTGGGTGGGAAGAAAATAGCCAAACTACGGGAAGCATTGGATATAGATTCGGTTGAATCACTTCAAGCAGCTTGCGAAAGACAAGAGGTAAGCAAAGTTCCGGGATTCGGCAAAAAGACAGAGGAGAACTTATTGCGTGAAATAGAAATACTTGCAAATCGTTCCGGCAAGACCCCAATTTGGCAAGTGGCTAAAATCGTTGATATTGTTCAGGCTGAATTACAGTTGATTGAGGAAATTCAGAAGTATCAAGTGGCTGGGAGTTATCGTAGGCGCGAAGAAGAAAGTTCAGATGTAGACTGGATTCTCGTAACTGACGAACCCCAAATTGTTCGTGAAAAAATATTGGCTGCGTTACCGATCGAAAAAGTGATTGCAGCAGGCGATGCTAAACTGTCAATTACGCTTGATACAGTAAGTCCAATCGATGCGGATTTTCGCTTTGTAACTGAAGAGCAATTTGCGACGGCACTTCATCACTTTACCGGCTCTGCCGCGCATAATATACGGATGCGCCAGTTGGCTAAAAAACGTAAAGAGAAAATCAGTGAATACGGCGTGGAAGATGAAGCAGGACATGTGCAGACGTTTGCTAGTGAAAAAGAATTTTTTGCTCATTTTGATTTGCCATTCATTCCGCCAAGCATTCGCAAGGACGGAACGGAGCTTGATCGTGTAAAGGAGATTTCTACACTTGTCACACCTGAACTAATCCGTTCCGATCTTCATATGCACACCACTTGGTCAGATGGTGGACATTCTATAGAAGAGATGGTGGAGGCTTGCCGTGCAAAAGGCTATTCACATCTGGTCATTACCGATCATTCGCATTATTTAAAAGTAGCAAATGGTTTAACACCTGAGCGTTTATTGAAGCAAATTGAGGAAATTCGTGAAGTGAATGCGTTGTATGATGACATTAAGGTATTCTGTGGAACCGAGATGGATATTCTTCCGGACGGGACATTAGATTTTGATGATGAGATCCTAAAGCAACTGGATTTTGTCATTGCGTCTATTCACTCTAGTTTTAATCAACCGCAGGAGCAGATTATGGAGCGTCTGCATGCTGCATGTAAAAATCCACACGTGCACATGATCGCCCATCCAACAGGTCGTATTATTGGTCAACGTGAAGGATATAATCCGGATATCGAGCAGCTCATCAAGTGGGCGAGTGAATATGGTAAAATTCTTGAAGTGAACGCAAGTCCATATCGTTTAGATTTGCGCACAGCACACGTAATACAAGCAATGGAAGCGGGCGTCAATATTGCAATCAATACAGATGCGCACGCGATAGAACAACTTGATATTATGCCGATTGGCGTGGAATATGCACAAAAAGCTTGGCTTCCTGCTGAGCAGGTAGTTAACACATGGCCGCTTGAAACATTTATTGAGAAAGTGATTCGTAAATGAAAGGGAGTGTAAGACATTGGAAAAACGTGTCTTAAAAACACTTGAATTTGATAAAATTATACAACAAGTAGCGGCACAATGTACGTCCATTGCAGGCCGTGCACATATAGAGCAATTGGTACCTTCAAAAAATCTCGAAGATGTCACTCGGTTACTTGAGGAAACAGATGAAGGGTTGGCACTTTTACGTATCCGAGGGAATGTCCCAATGGGTGGAATCCATGATATTCGATCCCATGCTAAACGCGCACAAATTGGTGGAATGTTAAGCGCAATGGAGCTAGTGGAAATTGCAGATACGATCCGTGCTAGCAGAATTCTTCGTCAGATTTTAGAAGCTGTTGCGACTGAAGGCGAGATCTCTATTCCTCATTTAATCGCGCGTAAAGAAGCGATGCCGATCTTGACAGAGATTGAACATGAAATCAATGCAGCAATCGATGATAATGGTCGAGTGATGGACAGTGCTTCATCCGCGTTACGTTCGACTCGTCAAGGCTTACGAATCCAAGAAAGTCGCGTACGTGAACGTCTTGAAAGTTATACAAGAGGGAAGAACGCGTCGAAAATGCTGTCTGACGCAATCGTTACGATGCGTAATGATCGTTACTGTATTCCTGTTAAAGCAGAATATCGATCCCATTATGGCGGTGTAATTCACGATATGTCATCATCTGGTCAAACACTATTCATCGAGCCAGATGCAGTCGTTCAGGCAAATAACGAGATTCGTGAACTGAAAATTAAAGAGCGGGAAGAAATCGAAAAGATTTTACTTGCCTTATCGGCCAGTGTGCAAGAAATCGCTCATGAGCTATTCACATTAGTGCAGCTATTGGCAGAAGTGGATGTTATTTTAGCGAAAGCTAAGTACGGTACTGCCAATAAATGCACAAAACCAGCAGTTAACGCAGATGGCTATATGCGCCTCTCTAAAGCGCGTCACCCGCTTCTGCCAATTAATGAAGCGGTAGCGAATACGATTGAATTTGGCAACGACATTACAACGATTGTGATCACCGGTCCGAATACAGGTGGTAAGACAGTAACGCTGAAAACAGTGGGACTTTGCACGTTAATGGCACAATCAGGCCTGCCAATACCTGTTCTTGATGGTTCTGAAATTGCCGTCTTTGATTCGATTTATGCGGATATCGGGGATGAGCAATCGATTGAACAGAGTTTGAGTACATTTTCCTCTCATATGGTCAACATCGTGAATATATTAAAGAAGTTCGATGATCGTTCTCTATTGTTATTCGATGAATTAGGCTCAGGGACGGATCCTCAAGAAGGTGCTGCTCTTGCCATATCCATTCTGGATGAAGTGCATGGGACTGGCGCACGTGTGATGGCGACAACTCATTATCCGGAATTAAAAGCGTATAGCTTTAACCGGACGGGTGTAGCGAATGCGAGTGTTGAATTCGACATTGATACGTTGAGTCCGACGTATCGTTTACTAATCGGTGTACCGGGACGAAGTAATGCGTTTGAAATTTCCAAACGATTAGGTTTACAAAGTCATGTAATAGATCGTGCAAAGAGTTTCACAGGAGAAGATCGTGGAGAAGTAGATTCGATGATCGCCTCTCTTGAAACGAGCCGCGTACAATCCGAAAAAGATGCTGAACGTACACATGACGTACTTTTGGAAACAGAGAAGTTGAAAAAAGAATTACACGATAAACTCCAAGAATTCGAGGAGCAAAAAGACCGTTTAACAGAAGCAGCCAAAGAAAAAGCGAAAAAAATTGTGGATCAAGCCAAAACGGAGTCCGAAGCGGTTATTTCAGACTTACGTGCTCTACGGTTGAATGCAGGAGCCAGTGTTAAGGAGCATGAGTTAATTGAAGCTCGTAAACGATTGGAAGACGCTAGGCCTGAAGAAAAGAAAAAGAAAGCTATTAAAGCGCAAGCAGGACCACGTCCGTTACAACAAGGGGACGAAGTAAAAGTACTCGCGTATGGACAAAAAGGGACACTTGTTGAAAAAGTATCAGATAATGAGTGGATTGTTCAAATTGGTATTTTGAAGATGAAATTACCTGAGTCCGGATTGCAATATACGAAGCCTGAAAAAGAAAAGAAACATGTCACAGTGTCAGCAGTAAAAGGCCGTTCTGAGCATGTGAAAATGGAGCTCGATTTACGTGGTGAACGATATGAAGATGCTCTTGCACGCACAGAGAAGTATATTGATGATGCATTATTGTCCAACTACCATCAAGTGAATATTATTCACGGTAAAGGAACGGGAGCACTTCGGCAAGGCGTTCAACAATATTTGAAAAAACATTCACGCGTGAAATCCTATCGCTTTGGTGAGGCAGGCGAAGGCGGGAGCGGCGTTACTGTAGTAGAATTAAAATAAATGAAACCTTTCAGCTGTTTGAATCGTATGACAAGCTATAGAACATAAGGAAGGTGTAGCGTTATGAATCATACGGGTTTTTGGAGTCATCCATTAGTTGAGACGGCCGGGTATTTCAGTGTCGTTACACTGTGCTTGATCGTATCAATGGTGCTATTTGAAATTGTAACAAAATATAAAAACTGGGAAGAGATCCGTAAAGGAAACTTGTCAGTGGCGATGGCGACAGGCGGAAAGATATTTGGTGTCGCAAATATTTTCCGCTATTCTATCGAGCAACACAATAGTCTGCCGCAGATGATGGGCTGGGGCTTATTCGGCTTCCTGCTTCTCGTCTTTGCCTATTTGCTGTTCGAATTCCTGACACCGAAGTTTAAGGTTGACGAGGAGATCCAAGCGGACAACCGCTCCGTCGGCTTCATCTCGCTCTGCATTTCGGTCGGACTGTCATTCGTCATCGGCGCCAGTATTTCATAGGAGACCGCATATTATGGAAAGATTAATTAAAATATTATTAGTAGTCTGTGTACTCTTCGTCCTAATCGGAGTATACTGGCTCGTCACCAACACACCCTGACCTCGGTCTTGGTGTGTTTTTTAGTAGTTGAATTGTAGAAGATCAAAACCAAGCGGAGGATAGTTATGTAGTGTTTACGAAAGGATTGAAGCGTTCCCTCCGAAGCGCAAATCCCCTCCCGTATTCCATGTCCAGCCTCTCCATTTCTTGAAAATGTATAATAGCAATCACACTCACATAGACTAAGAGGCATGTATATAGATAAATAAAGCGCTTTCATATTTATCTTGTAAACTAATTAGTTTATCGATATACTAATGAACAAGGAATATTCAAACAATTATATCACGATAAAGGAGTTGTAAAGATGACGAAAAAACCTTGGCTTTCTGTATATCCAAAAGAAATTCCGACTACTTTAGCATATGAAAATATTCCATTGCAAGACTATCTAACCAGATCCAGTAAAAAATATTCAAATAACACAGCGATGCATTTTATGGGGAAAGACATCACGTTCAAAGAATTTCATGAGTCCGCTCTAAAATTTGCTACCTATTTGCAAAAATTAGGAGTCGTAAAAGGTGATCGCGTAGCCATTATGTTACCAAACTGTCCGCAGGGCGCTATCGCTTACTATGGAATTCTATATGCAGGAGCCATTGTGGTTCAGACAAATCCACTGTATACAGAGCGCGAATTGCACTATCAACTCTCTGATTCGGGTGCAAAAGTGATTATATCACTTGATATTTTGTTCCCTCGTGTCACGAAAGCTATGAACGGAACTGCGCTTGAAAATATTATTATTACGGGGATCAAAGATTATCTCCCGTTCCCAAAAAATCTAGTCTATCCATTCATTCAGAAAAAAGAACATAAGTTAACGGTAAAAGTAGAGCATCGTGGTATGCATCATGTATATACCGAAATCATGAAAACAACAAAACCCGATCCGATTCATGTTGCGTATGAGAACGGTGATATTGCATTATTGCAGTATACCGGAGGAACTACGGGACCGCCAAAAGGTGTAGAATTGACCCATTCCAATTTAATTAGCAATACGGAAATGTGTAGTGCATGGTTATACAAAACGACTGATGGCGAAGAAACGATTATGGGCATTCTACCGTTTTTCCATGTGTATGGTATGACGACTGTTTTGATTTTCGCTGTAATGAAAGGTCATAAAATGGTGTTGATACCTAAATTTGATTTCAAGACCGCGTTGAAAGATATTGACAAACAAAAACCAACCATATTTCCTGGGGCACCCACAATCTATATTGGTCTGTTAAATCATCCCGATTTGGAAAAATATGATCTATCTTCTATAAAAGCTTGTCTCAGTGGATCTGCTGCATTACCGGTTGAAGTGAAAGAAAAATTTGAAGCGGTAACCGGTGGAAAACTTGTGGAAGGATATGGCTTAACAGAGACGTCTCCAGTCGCTATGGCTAACTTTATTTGGGATGGATTGGAAAAGCGTGGCTCGGTTGGTGTTCCGTGGCCTGATACGGATGGATGTGTGCTTGGTCCCGGCTCATCAGAACCATTACCAGTAGGAGAAATAGGGGAGATTGCGGTAAAAGGGCCACAAGTAATGAAAGGTTATTGGAATAGACCTGAAGACACACAGGAATCATTCCGCGATGGATGGTTTTTGACAGGAGATTTAGGGTATATGGATGAGGATGGATACTTCTATGTGGTCGACCGTAAAAAAGATATGATTATCGCAAGCGGATTCAATGTTTACCCACGCGAGGTTGAAGAAGTCCTATATGAACATCCAGCTATTCAAGAATGTATCGTAGCAGGTGTACCGGATCCATATCGTGGTGAAACAGTTAAAGCGTATATTGTTTTAAAAGAAGGATATTCCATAACGGAAACAGAATTAGATACGTATTGCAGAAAACAGCTTGCTGCATTTAAAGTTCCAAAACATTATGATTTCCGCGAAGATCTACCTAAAACAGCAGTAGGTAAAATACTGCGCAGAACATTAGTGGAAGAAGAACGAAAGAAATTAACGGAAGTTCAGAATTCATTAAAAAGTTCGTAACAAAATGCTTGACTATAAACCAAAAGAATATTAACATGAAAATATGAATGAATAGTCATTCATATTTTCTTTTTGGTGGTGAATCATTAATGAAGCGAACTAAACCTAAATATAAACAAATAGTAGACGCTGCGGTAATTGTTATTGCGGAGAACGGTTACCATCAAGCGCAAGTCTCAAAAATAGCTAAAGAAGCGGGAGTGGCGGATGGGACCATTTATTTGTACTTTAAAAATAAAGAAGACATCCTAATATCTGTATTCAGAGAAAAAATGGCGATTTTCGTAGAAAATATCAAAGAAATATTAAAAACAGATCTTCCAATTGCAGAAAAACTGGAATTAGTTGTGGAAAATCACTTCAAAGTATTGCAAGAAGATCCTCATTTAGCGATCGTCACACAATTGGAACTCAGACAGTCAAATAAAGAACTGCGATTCCAAATCAATAATGTGTTGAAAGAATATATGGTTTTGTTGGATGCTTTGCTTGAAGAAGGGGTAGAGAATGGAGAATTATCTCCCAATCTAGACCTTAGACTAGCAAGGCAGATGCTATTTGGCACTATGGACGAAACGATTACCTCTTGGGTGATGAACGAACAGAAGTTTAATTTAGTTAGCCTAGCACCTAAAGTTAGCGATATGCTATTGCATGGCTACGAACAACAGTAAGCATTGTATTAAAGGAGAGATAGTAGATGACATTGATTAACTTGGAAAAAGATGGACATGTCGCATTAGCAAAAATTGATCACCCGCCGGCGAATGCCTTATCTTCAAAATTGATTGAGGAAGTGGATCAGTTGTTAACTAGCGTAGAGCACGACGACGATGTTCGTGTTGTAGTTCTATATGGTGAAGGCCGATTCTTCTCAGCAGGTGCAGATATTAAAGAATTCACAACAATCGACACTGGGGCAGCGTTCTCGAAGCTTTCTAGTAAAGGACAAGAAGTTTTCGAGCGTCTTGAAAATTTCCCTAAACCTGTAATCGCTTCCATTCATGGAGCCGCACTTGGAGGCGGTTTAGAGCTTGCTATGGCCTGCCACATTCGTTTAGTTACGAAGAGTGCAAAACTAGGCTTGCCTGAATTGCAATTAGGTCTCATTCCTGGATTTGCAGGAACGCAACGTTTGCCACGTTTGGTTGGTGTAGCCAAAGCAGCAGAAATGATGTTGACGAGTGATCCGATCTCAGGGGAAGACGCAGTACAGTGGGGACTTGCAAATCATGCATATTCAGAAGAAGAACTTTCAGCTGAAACATTGAAGATTGCGAAGAAGATTTCAGATAAGAGCCCGATTGCAGTGAAACATGCATTACGCATGCTTTCCTACTCAAAAGATCCTTCATTCTATGAAGGTGTGGAAGAAGAAGCTAAGTCATTCGGAGCGGTATTCGTCTCTGAAGATGCAAAAGAAGGTATTCAAGCATTTATTGAAAAGCGTCAACCTACATTTACTGGGAAGTAATTATCAAAAAGGAGGTTCTATTAATGAACATTTATGCATTAGTAAAAAGAACATTTGATACGGAGGAAAAAATTTCAATCTCAAACGGTGCCATTGCTGAAGATGGCGCAGAATTCATCATAAATCCATACGATGAGTACGCAGTGGAAGAAGCTATTAAACTACGTGACGAACACGGTGGAGAGGTAACTGTACTATCAATTGGTAACGAAGATTCCGAGAAACAATTGCGAACTGCATTGGCAATGGGTGCAGATAAAGCAGTACTCATCAATATTGAGGACGATATTGATGATATCGACGAATATACTTCTGCGAGAGTCATTGCGGATTACCTAAAAGATAAAGATGCTGATCTAATTCTGGCAGGTAACGTAGCAATCGATGGCGGTTCAGGACAAGTGGGACCACGTGTTGCAGAATTACTAGGCATTAACTATGTCACGACAATTACTGAATTAAAGATAGACGGAACGAACGCAACAGTTGTACGAGACGTAGAAGGGGATTCAGAAACTATTGAAACATCCTTGCCGATTCTCGTAACAGCACAACAAGGTTTAAACGAACCACGCTATCCTTCATTGCCTGGTATTATGAAAGCCAAGAAAAAACCTCTTGAAGACCTAGAGTTCGATGATCTGGACCTAGAGGAAGATGATGTAGAAGCTAAGACGGAAACAAAAGAAGTCTTTTTACCACCTGCGAAATCAGCGGGGCGTGTACTTGAGGGAGAGCCAGCAGATCAAGCGGCTGAACTTATAAAATTATTGCGTAACGAAGCGAAAGTAATTTAATTCATATAGAGAACCGTAATTAGGAGGGACTACATTATGTCAAAGAAAATGTTGGTTTTAGGTGAAGCACGTGATGGAGAACTACGTAACGTATCATTTGAAACAATTGCAGCGGCAAAGAATATTTCAGGCGGCGGAGAAGTTGTCGCTGTTCTTATAGGGGATCAAGTTCAGTCGCTTGGCGAAGAAATGATTCATTATGGGGCGGACCGTGTGGTAACGGTTGAGCATCCGCATTTGAAGCACTATACACCAGACGGCTTTGGCCAAGCGTTCCTTGCAGTGTATGAAGAAGAATCCCCGGACGGTGTCGTATTTGGACATACAGCCATGGGGAAAGACTTATCACCGAAAATTGCAAGTAAGCTTGGAACGGGATTAATTTCAGATGTTACAAAAATTGAAGGAGAAGGCGATGATGCAGAGTTCATCCGCCCAATCTATTCTGGTAAAGCATTTGAACGAGTGGAAATTAAAGAAGGGTTGCAATTTATCACAATCCGACCGAACAACATCGAGCCATTAGCGCATGATGCAAGCCGCTCAGGTGACGTAACAGCGAAAAGCGTGGAAATTACGAATCTTCGCTCTGTCATCAAAGACGTAGTACGTAAATCAACAGAAGGCGTTGATTTATCTGAAGCGAAAGTAATCGTAGCAGGCGGCCGTGGCGTCAAAGGACCTGAAGGGTTTGAGCCTTTAAAAGAATTGGCAAATCTTCTAGGCGGTGCAGTCGGTGCTTCACGTGGAGCATGTGACGCAGACTACTGCGATTATTCACTGCAGATTGGGCAAACGGGTAAAGTCGTTACACCGGACTTGTATATTGCAGCTGGAATTTCCGGAGCGATCCAGCACGTAGCAGGTATGTCCAACTCGAAAGTCATTGTGGCAATCAATAAAGATCCAGAAGCGAACATCTTTAAGATTGCGGACTACGGTATCGTAGGTGACATCTTCGAGATTATCCCCATCATGATCGAAGAAATTAAAAAGATTAAAGTAAGCTAATGAATGGGTACAGGCATTTTTTTAGCCCCTTCTATACCTCCATGATATAATACGAATATAGTTAAAGACTAAGGAGGAAATAAGAATGGCAATTATTAATGCAACTGATTCGAACTTTGCTGAAAACGTAAAAGAAGGCGTAGTACTAGTGGACTTTTGGGCACCTTGGTGTGGTCCTTGTAAAATGATCGCTCCTGTACTAGAAGAACTTTCAGGTGAACTAGAAGGAAAAGCGAACATTGTAAAAGTAAACGTGGATGATAATCAAGAAACTGCTAGCCAGTTCGGTATCATGTCGATCCCAACACTTCTTCTCTTTAAAGACGGGGAAGTAGCTGAGAAGGTAGTAGGCTTCCAACCGAAAGAAGCACTTGCACAACTAGTTGAAAAACACGCATAAATACAAGAGACCGGGCCGCAGAGCAGCCCGGTTTTTTAGTAGGTGAAAATAATGAATGAAATCATTGAACATAAACTTTCGATCCTCCCCGAATTGCCGGGTTGCTATTTAATGAAGGATCGTCAAGGTACAGTCATTTATGTAGGGAAAGCAAAAGTATTGAAAAACCGTGTGCGTAGCTATTTCACGGGTTCCCATGATGGCAAGACACAACGATTGGTCGGAGAAATAGAGGATTTTGAATATATAGTTACCAATTCCGAAATTGAAGCATTAATTTTGGAATTAAACATGATAAAGAAATACGATCCAAAATACAATATCATGCTAAAAGATGACAAAACATATCCTTACTTGAAAATCACGAACGAACGTCATCCGAAATTGATCATTACACGAAAAGTCAATAAAAAATCAGGTAAATATTTTGGACCATATCCAAATGCTAGCGCAGCCCATGAAACGAAAAAGTTACTGGATCGCTTATATCCGTACCGTAAGTGTCAAAGTATTCCTACACGCGCGTGTTTGTATTATCATATCGGTCAATGTCTTGCGCCTTGTATTAAAGAGGTACCTGCTGATGCGTATACTGAAATGATTGCAGACATTACACGATTCCTTAATGGCGGCTATAAAGAAGTCAAAAAGGAACTTCAGCAAAAAATGAATAAAGCTGCGGAAGAATTGGAATTTGAACGTGCGAAGGAATATCGTGATCAAATTACCAATATTGAAACCGTTATGGAAAAGCAGAATATGAATGCGAATGATTTTACAGATCGTGATATTTTTGGCTATGCAGTGGATAAAGGTTGGATGTGTGTGCAGGTGTTCTTCGTTAGACAAGGTAAGATGATAGAACGAGATGTCTCCATTTTTCCGGCCTATCGAGATCCAGAAGAGGAATTACTAACATATCTGGGTCGTTTCTATGGAGAAGCTCAACATTTGTTGCCAAAAGAAGTACTTCTGCCGGAAACCGTTGATTTTACATTAGCAGATCAATTACTCGATACGAATGTGTTGATACCACAACGTGGAAAGAAAAAAGAACTTGTCAAACTGGCCGTCAAGAATGCGTCTATTGCATTGAATGCTAAATTCCAAATTATTGAACGCCAAGAAGAACGTACAATTGGTGCTTGTGAAGAACTTGGAGAAGCGATGAACATCAGTACCCCTCTTCGCATCGAAGCTTTCGATAACTCGCATACACATGGAGTGGAACCAGTATCCGCAATGATATCATTTGTAGATGGAAGACCTAATCGAAAAGATTACAGAAAATATAAAACTAAAACTGCTGCAGCGCATGATGATTATGGTGCGATGCGTGAAGTGGTTAGGCGACGCTATGCACGTGTTTTAAAAGATCAGTTGCCTTTACCCGATTTAATTGTCATTGACGGTGGGAAAGGACAGATGGAAATCGCACGTGAAGTGCTAGAAGATGAACTCGGACTTTCCATCCCGATAGCCGGACTGGCAAAAGATGATAAACATAATACAGCGCAGTTGCTGTACGGTCATCCGCCGCAGATTGTCCCGTTGAAGAAAACGAGTGAAGCTTTTTACTTGCTTCAACGCGTTCAAGACGAAGTTCACCGATTTGCTATTACGTTCCATAGACAGAGGCGGGGGGCATCTTCACTGACTTCATCACTTGATGGAATTGAAGGTGTTGGACCCAAACGTAAACAGCAATTACTGAAACATTTTAAAACAGTGAAAGCCATACGCGAGGCAACACCTGAACAATTAAAAGAAGCAGGGATGCCAAAGAAAGTAGCGGAAGAGTTGCTCGCTCATTTCCAACAACCTGAGGAGTCTGAAAAAGCCCCTGACTGAAGTCAAGGGGCTTTTATTAGTATGTAGTGTTAAGTTATCAGATTACTAATAGATGTTTGATTTTTGCCACAATTTATCCGAATAGTCAGTAATTTTTGTGAGGACGGAAAATGCACAAATAAATGAGTGGTGTAATGGAGACAAAAGATAGGAAAAACTCTCAAACCCTAACTCCTGTAGGATTCATGCAATGTCAAGCGTTGTCGGATCATAGGGGAAAGTGAGGGGTTATTCGACGTTTTTAGAAAAATCATAATCTACTATGAAAAGTACACAGCGTCTTGACCTGTCCAATACAGAGGAGTACAATATACATGTTATCATATTGTACCATGAAGAGAGGTACTGGTGAATGTGAACTAGATAGAGAAACGCATCACTACAGTATAATCTCAGAAATAAGGGAGGGTAAAAGACTTGTCGAAAGAAACAGATTTTTTCTTACGCCGTCTACATTCGTTGCTTGGTGTAATTCCAGTTGGACTTTTTGTTGCTCAACACTTAGTAATTAACCATTTTGCAACGCGCGGTGAGGAAGCATTCAACACAGCATCTAATTTTATGGGGAACTTGCCGTTTGTATTTTTCCTGGAATGGTTTATTATTTACATTCCACTCATGTTCCACGCGTTTTACGGAGTGTACATAGCTTTCTCAGCGAAATACAACGTGGGCCATTACAGTACATTCCGTAACTGGATGTTCACGCTCCAACGGTTCACGGGCGTATTCCTTGTCATCTTCATTGCATGGCATGTATACGAAACTCGTATTCAAAAAGCTCTTGGAGCCGAAGTAGACTTCAACATGATGGTCGATATTTTGTCGAATCCACTTATGCTTGTATTCTATATCCTAGGTGTTGTATCTGCTACTTTCCATTTAGCAAACGGACTTTGGTCTTTCTGTGTTACGTGGGGAATTGCACAATCACCAGAATCACAAAAAATCGTGTCTTACATCACAATCGTTATATTCTTAATACTTTCTGTAATTGGAATTCAAGCACTTCTAGCTTTTGTGTAAAAAACTAA
The DNA here is from genome assembly GCF_002743425.1 of Sporosarcina sp. P7. Lineage (NCBI taxonomy): Bacteria > Bacillati > Bacillota > Bacilli > Caryophanales > Caryophanaceae > Sporosarcina > Sporosarcina sp. P7. The sequence goes on from NZ_PDZF01000005.1 coordinate 157,555, forward strand.
CTAACTAATGAAATTATGTATAATTGAGGAGTGACACAATAATGGCAAAAGGCAGATTGATTGTCGTCGGTGGAGGACTAGCTGGACTAATGGCTACCATCAAATCAGCGGAAGCTGGTGTACCGGTTGACTTGTTCTCGCTAGTACCAGTAAAACGTTCCCACTCCGTATGTGCCCAAGGCGGCATTAACGGTGCTGTAAATACGAAAGGTGAAGGCGACTCCGTCGACATTCACTTTGATGATACAGTTTACGGTGGGGACTTCCTAGCGAATCAAAAACCAGTACAAGCAATGACGGCAGCAGCTCCTGGAATTATCCACTTATTGGACCGTATGGGTGTTATGTTTAACCGCACGCCAGAAGGTCTATTGGATTTCCGTCGTTTCGGTGGTACACTTCACCACCGTACAGCGTATGCAGGTGCAACAACTGGACAACAGTTACTTTATGCTCTTGATGAACAAGTGCGTTCTCACGAGGTATCAGGACTTGTACAAAAATACGAGCACTGGGAATTCCTTGGAATTATTAAAGATGAAGAAGGTACGTGCCGTGGGATCAAAGCTCAAAACTTGAAGACGATGGAAATTCAAGCGTTCAAAGCGGATGCTGTCATCATGGCAACAGGCGGCCCTGGTATTATTTTCGGTAAGTCCACAAACTCTGTGATCAATACAGGTTCTGCGGCTTCCATCGTATACCAACAAGGTGCAAAATATGCAAACGGAGAATTTATTCAAATTCACCCAACAGCGATTCCAGGAGACGACAAGCTTCGTCTAATGAGTGAATCTGCACGTGGTGAAGGTGGACGAGTTTGGACGTATAAAGATGGAAAGCCATGGTACTTCTTGGAAGAAAAATATCCGGACTATGGTAACCTAGTTCCACGGGATATTGCGACACGTGAAATCTTTGACGTGTGTGTAAACCAAAAACTAGGTATCAACGGTGAAAACATGGTGTACTTGGATCTATCCCATAAGGACCCGAAAGAACTTGACATTAAACTTGGTGGAATCATCGAGATTTATGAAAAGTTCACGGGAGACGATCCACGTAAATTACCGATGAAAATCTTCCCGGCTGTTCACTACTCAATGGGTGGACTATGGGTTGACGATCACCAGCAAACAAGCATCCCAGGCCTATTCGCAGCAGGCGAATGTGATTACTCACAGCATGGTGCAAACCGTCTAGGTGCTAACTCTTTGCTGTCTGCTATCTACGGCGGAATGGTCGCAGGACCAAACGCAATCGATTATATGAAACATCTAAAGCGTACAGCTGATGAACTTCCTGCAACGATCTTCGAAGATGCAGTGAAAGAAGAGCAACAAAAATGGGAAGACACTCTGAAAATGGATGGCACGGAGAACGCGTACATTCTTCACAGAGAGCTTGGCGAATGGATGACTGACAACGTAACGGTTGTTCGTTTCAATGATAAATTGAAGCAGACAGACGAGAAAATTGTCGAGTTACTTGAGCGTTATGAAAATATTAATATTACGGATACACAGCAATGGTCTAACCAAGGAGCTATTTTCACACGTCAGTTGAAAAACATGCTATATCTAGCACGTGTAATCACTTTAGGTGCATTGAATCGTGATGAGAGTCGTGGCGCGCATTACAAGCCGGACTTCCCAAATCGTGACGATGAGAACTTCTTGAAAACAACAATTGCGGAATTCGATGGAGTCTCTGCACCAATTATTTCATATGAAGATGTAGATACATCTATCATTCCTCCACGTATCCGCGATTACTCAGCGAAGAAAGGAGATTAACAAAAGTGAGCGAACAACAAACAGCAACTGCTACAAAAACTGTCGTGTTTGACATTCATCGTCAAGATACTGCTACTTCAAGCCCATATGTGGAAAGATTTGAAGTTCCATATCGCCCGAATATGAACGTAATTTCGGCTCTAATGGAAATCAGACGTAACCCAGTAAATGCCAAAGGTGAAAAAACGACGCCTATTAACTGGGATATGAACTGTTTGGAAGAAGTCTGTGGTGCATGTTCAATGGTTATAAACGGTCGCCCTCGTCAGTCATGTACTGCGCTGGTTGATCAGTTAACACAACCTATTAAACTTGAGCCTATGCGTACATTCCCAGTCGTTCGTGACTTAGTTGTTGACCGTGAATTCATGTTCGATTCGTTAAAGCGTATTAAAGCATGGGTTCCGATCGATGGTACGTATGATCTTGGTGAAGGTCCTCGTATGCCTGAGCGCAAGCGTCAATGGGCATATGAATTGTCTAAATGTATGACTTGTGGGGTATGTCTAGAAGCTTGTCCGAACGTAAACGACAAGACGAACTTCATGGGTCCTGCATTAATGTCACAAGTACGTCTATTCAATGCCCATCCGACGGGTGCAATGAACAAAGATGAGCGTTTGGCTACTGTTATGGGAGACGGAGGAATCACTGAGTGCGGTAACTCACAAAACTGTGTAGTTGCTTGCCCTAAAGGAATTCCATTGACGACTTCAATCGGTGCAATTGGTAGAGCAACGACGATCCAAATGTTCAAAAACTTCTTCGGAAGTGACCACCAAGTAGATTAATTTCCATAAACGAAACTGTCCAAGAAGTCTATGACTTCCTGGACAGTTTTTTTGATGTTTAGAGCTTCTAGACTATGTTAGAAAGCTTCAGATTTCTTCTTTGGAAAATGTCCGTCACCTATCTTCAATCCTTAGTAGTCATAAATTGAATCTGCGCCGTCAGGAAAATACTAAATATTATTTGACGTAAATATATATTTTGATATACTGAAGAAATGAATAATCATTCATTATGAAGGGGTGTATGTAAATGAGAGAGAGTTATATTGATGATTTAGAGGAATGGATAGAAGGATTTCATTTTCATGCGGAAGTTACAGTCCGTTTTTCTGAGACGGATATGTATGGACATTTGAACAACACAAAAGTCTTTGCATATTTTGAGTATGCTAGAATTGAATTTTTGAAGCATCTACACCATATGGACAAGTGGGTGGATCCAAAGGGCAAAACTATTCCAATAGTGGCGGATTTACAATGTGATTTTGCGAAGCAAGTGTACTTTGACGAAAAGCTACAGATCTATGTAAAGGCTAATTCCATGGGCACGAGTTCAGTTGATTTGCATTATATGGCTAAGAATGAACGCAATGAAGTGGTCTTCACAGGTAGAGGTGCTATCGTTCAAGTTGGAAAAGGTGATGGAATGCCTGTTGCATGGACAGAAGAAGAAAAACAGATGTTTCTCGAAAACTCGTAAAAGCCTACACAGCCGCCCCTATCCTTACATATCCTAAGGGGAAAGCGTAAAGAGGAGGGGCGCATCTTGGATGAAATGCAAAACCGTTCTTTATTAACAAATCGGGAACGACAAATTTTCACTTTGCTGGTAGACGATTTTACAACAAAAGAAATTGCTGGACAGCTGACCATTAGTGAGAAAACCGTACGAAATCATATTTCGAATACGATTCAAAAATTGGGCGTGTCAGGCAGAGCACAGGCTATCGTTGAATTATTGCGATTGGGAGAATTACAGCTAAACTAAAAATGATAGCTTGCTTACGATAGTAGATTAATTTTGTGCAATCGGTGTCAATTACTTCTTCTCTAGCCTATAACCGAAGGAAAAAATGTTGCGTTCATCAATGAAAACGGTACAATGAAAAGATAGGACTCATTTCAGGGAGCTGATTTTTTGTTGAATGAACAGAAAAACGTACCAACTGATATCGTAACGATGGAAAAAGACTTGCGATACATTGCGTCCATCATTAAAGAACAGGGTCGGAAAATATTAAAGAACTCTACTATTACACCTCCTCAATTCAGCGCTCTTCAATGGTTGTTGGAACATGGTGATATGACCATCGGTGATCTATCCAATAGAATGTTCCTAGCTTTCAGCACCACGACGGATTTAGTAGACCGAATGGAAAATAGTCAACTAGTGAAGCGAGTGCGGGATGAAAAGGATCGTCGGGTTGTTCGTGTCCATTTATTACCTGAAGGGATACGGATTATTGAAGAGGTCATACAGAAGAGACAAGAGTATTTACAAGACGTTCTTGCCGATTCAAATGAGCAAGAAATTCAGCGGTTTTCAGAATTGCTGGCTACATTACATGAACAGATGACAAGAGATTGAGGGATTACATTGAATGCACCTATTGGAGTAATTGATTCGGGGGTCGGTGGACTGACAGTTGTAAGAGAGTTACGCCACCACTTACCGAATGAACCTATTATTTATATTGGCGATGATGCACGTTGTCCGTATGGTCCTCGACCTGCGGAAGAAGTGTTGCAATTTACGATGGATATGGTCAACAGTCTGGCGCAAATGGGTATAAAATTGCTGGTGATTGCGTGTAACACTGCGACTGCCATAGCGCTAGAAGACATACGGAAGAAATTTGATTTTCCTATTGTCGGTGTGATTAAGCCAGGGGCCAGAGCAGCTGTCAACGCGTCGCAAACAGGTGAAATTGCCGTGCTTGGTACAGAAGGCACCGTGAACAGTAAAGCATATGATCAGGCGATACAAGCTCTAAAAAAGGAAGCGAAAGTCTATTCACTTGCGTGTCCGGAATTCGTGCCAATCGTTGAAAGTGGAGAATATCGCGCACAGGCGGCAAGGGATATAGTTGATAAGACATTACAGCCTTTGCATAACTACTCGTTTGATTCTGTAATACTTGGCTGTACGCATTATCCATTATTGCTAGAACATATTGAAGCGCATTTCTCCAATCAAAAGAATGTTATATCTTCAGCGGCGGAGACTGTGATTGACGTTGAAGGGATTCTTAAAGCTAAGCAATTACAATCTGTTTTAGCTAAAGAGCCCATATTTTACACAACAGGCTCGTTGGAAAAGTTTCAAGCCATCGTTGAAGATTGGCTTGCTATTCCTCAGCCAGACGTACGTAAGTTGACTTTTTGAAGTATATGGCAGTACCCGAAAACTGTACATCGTTTTCGGGTTTTTTGCTGCGAATATGGTAAGATGGATTGATTGTAGACTTGATGAGCAGGTCACACCAAATAAATGAACCAAAATGGAGGATATTATATGCGACACGATGGAAGAACAACAGAAGATATTCGTACAGTAACGATAGAGAAAGATTATTTGATACATCCAGAGGGTTCCGTACTGATTTCAGTAGGCAATACTAAAGTAATTTGTACAGCGACGATTGAAGATCGAGTACCGCCGTTTATGCGTAATAGTGGAAAAGGGTGGATATCCGCTGAGTACTCCATGTTGCCACGCGCCACAGGACAACGGACAATCCGTGAATCATCCCGCGGTAAAGTAGGTGGTCGTACAATGGAAATCCAGCGTTTAATCGGACGGGCTTTGCGTGCAGTCGTTGATTTGGATGCTATTGGAGAACGTACGATTTGGATTGACTGTGATGTTATTCAGGCAGACGGTGGAACGCGAACGTCTTCCATTACAGGCGCGTTCGTTGCGTTGGTTATCGCTGTGAATAAATTGCAAATCGAAAAGCAACTGCCCGTTTTTCCAGTTCGTGATTTCCTAGCAGCTACAAGTGTGGGGAAATTGGCTGACGGTCAATTGATCACAGATCTCGATTATGTAGAAGATTCTTCGGCAGATGTGGATATGAATGTTGTGATGACGGGACAAGGCCAATTCGTTGAACTCCAAGGGACAGGCGAAGAAGCTACTTTTTCTCGTGCGGAAATGAATGATTTATTGACATTAGCTGAATCGGGAATCGAACAATTGATTACCATTCAAAGAGAAGTATTAGGCGAGTTGGCAGATAAGATTGGACAACAGGCAGGCGAAGCACAATGAAAGAAGTGTTAATCGCAACGAATAATAAAGGAAAAGCGAAAGACTTTGAAGTTCTCTTTCGTCCTTTAGGTATTACCGTGCTGACGTTGCAAGATATCGAAGAATCAATTGATGTAGAAGAAACCGGTACCACTTTCGTTGACAATGCCATACTAAAAGCTGAGACCGTTGCAAATTTACTGGGGAAAATAGTAATTGCGGATGACAGCGGGCTAGAGGTTGATGCATTAGATGGCGAGCCGGGTGTTTACTCTGCGCGCTATGCAGGCGAGCCTTCAGACGATGAAGAGAATATCGATAAGTTGCTAGCTAAACTTTCAGGAGTACCTAAAACAGCACGTCAGGCACGTTTTCGATGCGTTCTGGCAATTGCAGGACCAGGTGTCGAGACAACTACCTATTCTGGTAGCTGTGAAGGTGTCATTACAGAACAACGACAAGGAACGAATGGGTTCGGCTATGATCCGATATTTTATGTGCCTTGTAAAGAAAAAACAATGGCGGAATTATCTGCAGAAGAGAAAAGTGCGATCTCTCATCGAGGGGCAGCTTTAGCTGAGTTAAAAGAACAGCTACCGGAATTTATTACGCGGATTGGTGAGATAAAATGAAGCTAATTGTTTTAAGTGATTCACATGGCGACGTAAATACAGTGAAGCAAATTACATCATTGCAAGCGGACGCAATATTCCATTGTGGAGACAGCGAATTATCGGCAAAAGATCCAATGCTCAATGGAATCTATATTGTTCGTGGTAACTGTGATCGAGATGATCTATTCCCAGCGTCCATTGTTCAGAAAGTGGACGATGAGACTGTATTTGTCGTCCACGGCCATGAACATGACGTTAAGCGCTCTATGCTGACTCTTTCCTACGCAGCAGCTGAACAGCAAGCCAACATTGTATTATTCGGACATTCCCATTTGTATGGGGCGGAAATGATCAACGATGTACTTTTTGTTAATCCGGGAAGCACGACGCAACCACGTGGCGATAGGAAAGCTACCTACGCAGTCATCGAAATAGCCGATGCTTATACTGTGAGTTTTCACAGTATGAATCACGACTTACTAGACCAAATCATTTTAAATAAATAGTTTTAAGAAATAGTGTTGACTTTTGTCTAGGTTATGCATATAATAGTTCTTGTGCCTGTGGTTGCAGGTGTTTGTCTCAGTAGCTCAGCTGGATAGAGCAATGCCCTTCTAAGGCATCGGTCGGGGGTTCGAATCCCTCCTGGGACGTAATAAGATCAGTCACAAACCATTGATGCAATTTGGTTTGTAAGAAACTAGGGATTCGGTCAGGGCTTCGGTCACTGGTGCAGAATCCCTTTTTTGTACCCTAACATTTTACGTATAATGAGACATGAAATTATCTTCCAATTCAACTGAATGGAGGATTTTTTATTATGACGAAAAAGACCGGATTATTTGATGTGGATTTTATACTGACAACCAAAGAGCTTACCGCTTCTATTCAAGGAGAGAAGGCGACTACCGCTCACTACAAGCCCTTTTCGGAAGCTTTAGGAACTATTATGAACCAAATGCAGGTGAGCGGCTATCGCCCTCGTACTCTGAAGGATTACGATACGATCGTGCATAACTTTGCAAAGAGTACAGGGGTTACCTATTTAGAAGAGCCATATTAACAAATAAGGTTACTACTAAGCTTTCGCTATGAATAGATTCCCGGCTATAGGTGAGTATGATTTAAGGGTTTGTGCAGAGAAGGTTTTCCGAATTGATTAACGTAGATGACTATAGGGTATTTATATATAGAGAGGTGATAGTAAATGAAGTTCACGTTAATCCAACAAAATGATACACATGGGTGTTTAGAATTACACGAAGAGCTTTTTTGGGATTCAAAAGGTCCGATTTTAAAGAAAGTTGGCGGATATTCGAGAATTTGCAAGTACGTAAAAGATGTAAAAAAAGAAAATAATAATGTGCTCTTTTTTGACGGCGGGGATTTGTTTCATGGAACATTGCCGCTTTTAGCAAGTAGAGGAAATGCCATTATACCTCTACTCGAGAAAATGCCGTTGGACGGTTTTGTACCGGGTAATTGGGATTTCGCATATGGCAAAGAACAGCTACAAAGTTTGACGAATAATCTTTCTTTTCCTTCGATCGCCTGTAATTTAAAGGATCAGGATACAGGAAGGCCTTTATTGAAACCGTACATCGTAAAAGAAATGCAAGGGGTGAAGGTAGGTGTCATTGGTCTAACGTATCCTTATGTCGATATTACGATGCCGCCAAGCTTTTCTAAAGGAATGATTTTTTCAACTGGTGTTGACGAAGTACAAGATTATGTCGAGAAGTTAAAGGCTGAAGTCGATATCATTGTGCTTCTGAGTCATATGGGACTTCCCCTCGACGCCAAATTAGTTAATTTGGTAAATGGAATTGATATCGTTCTTTCTGGTCATAGCCACGATCGTGTGGTAAAACCGATTATCCTTAATAATACTTATATTGTACAGGCTGGTTCAAGCGCATCATTTTTAGGCCGTTTAGATATTACATTTGAAGATGATAAAGTAACGGAAGTGAAATACGAGTTAGTAACCGTGGATGAGACATTCGAAGAAGATGAAGAAGTTAAGGAAATGGTAAACTCAATTTTAGCACAATATGAAACAGAACGAAGCACTATTGTAGGAGAAACAAAAGTTATTTTACATCGTTCAACTTTAGAAGAGGCGCCGATGGATAAGCTTATAACGGATGCATATTTGTCTTCATTTGATTGTGATGTTGCTTTTTCACACGGTTGGCGATATGGTCCTCCAATGGCCGTTGGTCCGCTTACTTTGTATGATTTACATACAATTATTCCAGCAAATCCAGAGTTATTTACACTTGAGCTTGATGGAGTAGCTCTTTTGGAGGCATTAGAAAATAATTTGGAACAAGTGTTTTCTTCCGAGCCATTTGATCAAAAAGGTGGTTATATTTTGCGTTCCAGCAACTTAATGATGACTTACAAACCGAATAATCCAAAAGGGAATCGTATTCAGAGCTTGCAAATAGCAGGCGAAAACATTGACTTGAAAAAAGTATATAAAATTGTTGGTGGCGGGGGTCAACTATTCAAAATGCATGAAAAAAAGAAGGTTTATCAAGACATTCACGCCATTGATCTCATTTGCTCATACCTTAAGGAAAAAAAACCGTACGATGTGAAGGTAGGAATGGACATTCTTAGCGTCTGAGACGAACATTAAATACTCGTTGAAAAGATTGGGAAGAACTAATCTCCAGTGAAAGAATCATAGTTATTCAAAAAAATGGCCTTTCGTGAATTTATACGATAGGCCATTTTTTCGTCTACTCATTACGTGTGTTGAAAAAAGTGAAACATGATTGGAAAAATCTTTTAGTATTTAATACCGAAAAATATATCGAATAAATTTCGATTTTCATCAAACCTTCATATAGCTTTAGTAATATGGAATCTACGTGCTAATGAGCAGGAGGTGAACATCTATGGGAACAGCAAGTGTACAAACTTCAATTGCTATTATCTTTATAAGTTTGTGTGTGGGATTTCTCTCTTTTTATTTTATAGGCGATTTATCAAAAAAGAAAAAGAAAATCTATATAGGTGAATTAGTATCGCAAATTACGAATTTTGTCCTTTTTATGTGGCTTGGTAAAATTCTGTTAAATCTTTCTGTCTTTTTAAAAGATCCATTGGCAATTTTAGCATACCCAAGTAATTCGAATGCGGTTTATATTGCTGTTCTCTTTAGTTTTTTTGCAATTGCTATTAAATCCAAACGACAAAAGATTGATATCATTCCATTTCTAAATGCTTTTATACATGTGTTTTTAATAACGTCATTTTTGTATGAATTCATTCAAATTGTATGGAATAACAATACATATTCAATTAGATACCTTGGCTTACTTGCCGTGTTGATTATTACGTTCGTTGTCATGCATGCACGTGTAACAATCTATAGGCTAAATATAATCATGGCAATTGGTTGGACTTTAGGTACTTTTGGATTGACATTTGTGATGCCGTTTATGATGGTATTCGGCTATACAATGGCTCCGTGGTTTTTGGGTTTAATTTTTGTGATTTGTTTGATAGTAATCATTTTAAAAAAGGAAGAAGGTGTCGTAAATGGGCGGAATTGAAGCAGATACGATGTTAGTGGTGGGAATGTTTTTAGCAGTAGGGGCAGGTGCATTATCTTTTTTATCGCCTTGTGTGTTACCGATTTTTCCGGCGTATTTATCGTATATCACCGGAATTAGTGTTAAAGAACTGCAAGGAAATCATGACGTTAAAATACGTAGTAAACTATTAAGCCATTCTGTGTTCTTTTTGTTAGGCGTTTCACTTGTCTTTATTAGTTTGGGTGTCGGGGCATCATTTTTAGGACAATGGATTCAAACGTTATTAGTAGGTGATTCTGGATTACTAATACAGCGATTAGCCGGAGTGTTCATTATATTTATGGGGCTTTTTGTTGGAGGTTGGATCACTATTCCAACTTTAATGAAAGAAAAGCGTTTCCAATCTTCAAAAAGGCCAGTTGGCTATTTTGGAACTTTTTTCGTTGGTATGGGATTTGCTGCTGGATGGACACCGTGCATTGGCCCGATCTTCGGATCCATTTTATTTTTGGCGGCAAGTAACCCGGGTCAAGGTATTTTGTATACAGTGATGTATGTCATTGGTTTTGCCTTGCCATTTCTGATCCTGACCTTCTTCCTCGGATCAACCAAATGGATTGTTCGCCATAGTCAAGTGATTATGAAAACAGGAGCCATTATTATGATTCTTATGGGCTTGATTTTATTTACTGGTCAAATGCCACGCATCACCGAATTTCTTCTTAAATTAGTGCAAGATACATGGTTTGAAAAGTTAGGATAAAAATGGAGGTAATAAGAAATGAAAAAGGCAATAATTATTTTTATTGTAGTGGGAATGCTTGGGTGGGCTGTATATGAGTTCATACTTTCAGCTGATGAGGGAGGCAATATAAAAACATCTGAGTATGAAGATGCTAACATCAAAGAAGAATCCGTTGAATCCAATGAAGTGGGGATTCGTAAGGGGCAAATAGCTCCAGATTTTGAACTTAAGACATTGGATGGTGAGACAGTAAGGTTGTCTGATTACAAAGGGAAACGGGTCATGCTAAACTTCTGGGCAACATGGTGTCCGCCATGCCGTGCAGAAATGCCTGATATGGAAAAATTTAAGAGGGATAAGGATGTACAAATTTTAGCTGTAAATTTACTTGGTACGGAATCAAGTCTAGAAAACGTTCAAAATTTTGTCGACGAACTGAAGTTGACTTTGACTATTCCTTTGGATGAAAAATCTGCTATATCAAATCAGTATCAAATTGTAGCTTATCCTACCTCATTTATGATTGATTCAAATGGTCGTATCCAATCCGTTGTAATGGGTGCCATGAATTATGACTTTATGGTCCAGGGATTTGAAATGATGCAATAGGTTCCTTCTGTCGTGTAAACTAGTAGTGGGGTGATTCGTGTGAAACAAACTATTATGGTTGTCGAAGATGATAAAATGATTCGGGAATTAATTGCGATTTATTTGAAGAAGAATGGTTATGAAGTTGTGGAGTCAAGTGATGGAGAAGATGCGAAATCAGTTTTTCTGGAACATCAGCCATGCCTATTAATATTGGATTTAATGCTCCCCAAAATAAGTGGCGAGGAATTTTATGAATGGATTCTTAAGCAAGAACAAAATAATGTATCAGTTATTATGCTGTCAGCTAAAGCAAGAATTGACGATAAAATTTCAGGGTTAAATTTAGGAGCAGATGCATATATGACAAAACCATTTGACCCAAACGAGCTTATCGCGCAAGTAGAAGCAGTTTTACGCCGCACAAGTCATTTTTGTCAAAAGATTGTAGCTGAAGGGCTATGTATAATGCCGAAAAAAGGTCAAGTTTTGCTTTACGGTAAAGACATTAAATTGACGAAGTATGAGTTTAGTCTTCTTCATTACTTTATGCAAAATCCGAATATAGTTTTGTCACGAGAACAGCTCATTACGATGATTTATCCAAATGAGGAGCATACTGTAATGGATCGAACCATCGATGCGCATATAAAGAAGCTTCGTGAAAAGATTGAAGATTTTCCAGCGGAACCGAAACGAGTACAAACCATCAGGGGAATGGGGTATAAATTTGTCGCGAATAAATAACTATTTTTCCACATTAATCCCTTCTGGATTCCTTTGGCGTTTAACGTTTTTAAACATTTTAGTTATAGTGACCGCGACGGCCATCAGTGGATGGGCTATCTATAATACAGCCTGTTCTCTGGTAGCTGGAGTGGGAGATCTAGATGGCAGGACCCAACAGCGATTTAACAGTACACTTCTAAATTACTTATGGATATTCATGATTGCTGCTGCTTTTGTGGGAAGTTTACTACATTTTTATTTAATAAAACGCTTAATCAAACCAATCCGAAGCTTGATTCAATCTACAGAAAAGCTGAAGCTCGGAGATTACCCGGAACCCGTGCAAGTTAATAAACAAGATGAAATTGGTCAATTGGTTACACAATATAATGGGCTTATTGCACAGTTACAAACGAATGAACAACAACGAAAAAAACTAGTCTCCGATCTATCCCACGAAATAAGAACTCCTTTGTCAAACTTAAATGGTTATCTGCAAGCATTGAAGGATGGAGATATAGTCGGCGATAAAGTTCTGTTTGCATCCCTCCATCAGGAATCAAACCGATTATCACAAATGATTGAGCAACTTGAACAATTAAAGGAATGGGATTACTTATCCACCCAATCGGTTGTAAAAAAAGAAATGTATGAAATAGAAAGCCAATTAACTCAATGTGTTGCAATGTTTGATAGGGCTTTGATGCAGAAAAATATACCGATACAAGTAGAAGTTGAATCATGTAAACTATATATTAATATTGAAGGTATACAACAAGTCATCAGCAACTTGCTGGAAAATGCTATGCGATATTATGAAGGAATCGGGCCAATTTTAGTAACAGGGAAAAAACAAGGAAAAGGTTATTGTATTTCCATAACAGGACCCAGTAATCCTATACCAGTTAACGAAAGGGAAAAGGTATTCATGCGGTTCTACCGACTTGATTCTTCTCGTAGCCGATTGACTGGTGGTTCAGGATTAGGACTTGCGATTTCAAAGGAAATCGTAGAACGCCATCATCAAGGCGAGATAGGAATTGAAACGACTGATAATAGTAATACATTTTGGATTGTTTTACCGAGATGATAAAGTGAAATAGAAGGAATAGAACAAATCAATAGAGGTGGCGAACATCGCGATAATAATTCCATCCAAAACGAAACACCAATTGGAAACAGAAATGGCAGGAAGAGTTATGCGCGAGTGGAAATCCTACTTAGAATGGGAAGAAGCAAATAGGCACCACATAATAGAAAGAGAAACAGAAGAACAGAGCTTGTCACGGGGCGAATTCGAATGGCTGAATGAATGGATGAGCGAAGAAAAATGATTAACATAGAAGTTGATCAAAAAAAGCTAAAAGAGCTTTACTTTCAGAAAATAGATGATATTGAAGAAGAAGGGTGGAAGTAGTCATACTTTCCTCTCTTCTTTTTGATTAAAAATAGGTAACTAAATATGATGAATGATAAAAGAACAATTGAAATGTTACTACAAGTACTTTCAGTTTTTTGAAAAAGTAGTGAATAAAGAAATTGATTATATCTACTTCAAAGATGGTTCTTACCATGAACTTGTTTTTAAATCGCAAATGTTTAATATTATGCACTTGTGTGGCATGGAATACCAAGATCCAAAGAGTAAGAATATGGTGAAGCCATCGCAGATTTATGTAGCTCTCAAAGCAAATTAGATATCATCGGAAGGAATTTTATGGAAATCATTCACTGTTCAGAAGTTGCAGATTATCAATTGTCTAGAGGATCTTACAAAATACACTGTTAGTATAAGCGATGGGAGTACTGTTTATTTGAATCTGTCATTCGAAAAAAGTAAGTCATTATAACAATGCTCGTCAAGAAAAGACTTTACACATATTATACACATTGAATAGAAGAAACGCAGGTGTTTTAGGGTTTAAAGACTCGTAAAAACGTCCTCCTGGGACGTTGGCAAGAATATGTTAATGGAATAAGAAATAAAAAAAGACCGTAAACATTGAAATATAATGTTTACGGTCTTTTTTTAGTATTGAAGCAAAAATTATTCACAGCGAATATATGTATTTGGCTTTGTCTAGGTTTCATTGAACTGGAGAGGCCCTTAAATCTTCAGGCGGTTGTCAGTGGAAGAGTAGTGTTAGTTGGAACGAGAAAACCGATGAACGAACATAAGGTTTCGATTTTGGATTCAGTATCTTCGTTGGAAAGTCTAGAAAGAGATGGAAAAATCAGCAATGCTAATTGCTGTAGATCAAAAGCTTGCTGGTGTCGTCGCAATAGCCGATATGGTGAAAGAAACTTCCAAAGAAGCGATTGCCAGAATGCGAGATTTGGGTCTTGAAGTGATTATGCTGACAGGTGATAACCAACGCACTGCGGAGGCCATTGTTCGTCAAGTCGGTTTATCTTATGTCATTATGGAAGTGGTACTAGAACAAAAAAGCGATGAAATTAAAAAATACAAGACCAAGGTAAGAAATTCGCTATGGTCAGGGACGGGATCAATGATGCACCCGCCCTTGCAATGGAAAACATTGGATGGCGGTTGGAACAGGTATGGATATCGCTATTGAAGTGGCAGATATTACATTGATGAGTGGAGACTTAAATAGCGTTGCTGATGCCATTTTATAAGCCGTGAAACGATGTGCAATATTAAACAAAACTTGTCTTTTGCTTTCTTCTACAACACGGTCGGAATTCCAATTGCGACAATCGGTCTATTAGCCCCTTAGGTTGCCGGTGCAGCAATGGCGTTCAGTTCGGTATCGCTCGTATTGAATGCATTGCGCCTCCAAAAAATAAATTTAAAAAATTAATGAGAAAAGCCTGTGGCAACTCCTTTTAAAATGTACCCTTTGTAAAGGACAATTATAAAAAAAGCCTAAGCTGCTTGTTGAAGCTGTCGTCTGTATTCTGCAGGCGGCAGCTTTTTCAAGTTCCACTGCCCGCGATAATGGTTATAGTACGTCATATAACTCTTGATTTCCCGCCTAACTTCTTCCATTGTCTCACAATCTTTTATATTGGTTTCATCCTTGAAGTGACCGAAGAATGATTCCTGTGGAGCATTATCCCAACAGTTCCCTCTGCGCGACATCGATTGTCCTAACCCCATTTTCTTCACTGCTGCCTGATACTTTGGGTTTGTATAATGAAATCCTTGATCTGAATGTATAAAGGCATCTGTCATTAAATGACGATGTTTCTTTAGTTTGCGAAGCGTATTCATTGCGATCTCCAAACCTAACGAAGAAGAAACTTCATAGGCTAAAATTTCATTCGTTTGGGCGTCTTTAATCGTTGACAAGTAAGCACGTTTGCCATTTCCATATGTCAAATAGGTGATGTCGGTCAATAATACCTTTCCAGCCACCCCTTGCTTAAACTCACGTTGTAACGTGTTTTCACATGTGCGGTGCTCTTTCGTCGCCTTTGCCATACGACGTGCTGGGTTGGCTTTGCGGATGGGACAGATGATATCCAATTTTTTCATAATCCGGCGAATGCGTTTTAGGTTATATGTAATGCCGTACTGATTTTCGAGTGTCATTTTAATTTGGCGTGCTCCTTTTTTTCGTCCTCGAAAATGATAGGCCTTTAAAATGATTTCCTTTACAACTTCGTCTGCCTGTTCGCGAGCGGCACGTTTCTGTTTAGATTTCTCTCCAAAGTGCCTATAGTAGCCCGAACGCGATACCTCCATAAGTTCGCATAAGTAGCTCACCAAACGTGCTAATTTATACTTTTGGATGGTGAAATTAATTAGTTCATATTTTAGCGTCGTTTGGATTGTGATTTCTTTTTCATCATCTGCCTTTCGAGTAGATCGAGCTTTTTTAACAGTTCATTTTCCGCCTGTAATAAGCGGTTTTTCGCTTCTAGACGTTCAATCTTTTCTTCGGATGTCAAGTCGCGTTCTGATGGACGGCCTAAATTGGTTTTTCGTGTGTCTTGTAAGCCTTCCACCCCGCTTTTTCTATAGGCGGCACGCCAACGCTTTCCTGCAGATTTAATCCGAACTGCTCCTATTAAATCGGCATCTAATCCAGCCTCTTCAAAAATGTCTCGCGGCAGTTTTCCTTTTTCATTTTCCGAAATAAAATGACGTTTAAACTCATCTGTATAGGTGATGGATTTATCACTAACAGCTTGTACGTTAGGATTGCATTGCAAGCGTGCTTGTTCTTTTAAGGTAAACAATCGTTCAGTCACATTCATCCGCTCCCACATCTTTTTATTCATTATAAACAAAAGTACCCTATAGGATAGACTTTTTTCAAAGTGTCTATCTTATAGGGTACATTTTATTTATGGGTTGTCAGAGGCTCTTTTATTTAGTACATAGGTACGATTTGGACTCTGAAGAAGTAAAAGAAGAAAGAAATGTTCATTTGCATAAATTCATATAAATAGTGTCCGAAATAAAGACGCTGTCTTCTAATAGTGTGTGAAGTACATACACATAATGCTTCCATGTAAGTGAAGTACGACCTTTTGAGCAGCGCTTGCTAAAATATTTACAAGATAAGTATTGGTATATGTACGAAAAAGGGTAGATGCTACTAGAATTACTAGTAATATCGACCTTTTTTCTATAATTTTGATTGATGGCATGAATATTGCATTATGTAATAGGTGTAAAGAAAAAGTAAAAGGGGTGTGATTGATTTGTTACGTAATTTGAAGATATTAGATTTCTCAGGATTACTACCTGGACCTTATGCGACGATGATGCTCGCTGACTTGGGGGCAGAAGTCTTGCGGGTAGAGTCACCAACGAGGCCCGATTTAATTCGAACATTTGGAGGAAAGAATTTTGCGGCACATGGTTTTCTAAATCGTTCCAAACGTTCAATCGCACTCGATTTAAAGAAAGTGGAGTCTATCGAAATCGTCAAGAATTTGGTGAAGGAATATGACATTGTGTTAGAACAATTTCGCCCCGGCGTTATGGAGCGACTAGGGTTAGGTTATGAAGTACTGAAAGAAGCGAACCCACAACTAATCTATTGTTCACTTACAGGGTTTGGTCAGACGGGTCCATATCGTAATCGTCCGGGACATGACATTAATTATTTATCGATTGCCGGATTGGCAGATTACTCTCGACGCAAAGGGGAGCGTCCAACCCCTCAAGCTGTACAAATTGCGGATGTAGCTGGGGGCTCTCTACATACTGTCATTGGAATATTGACAGCTGTATTGCACCGAGCGCAGACGGGAGAAGGGCAATCTATCGATGTTAGTATGACGGATGCCGCATTTGCGCTCAATGCTCTTTTTGGACCGGGTTATCTTGTTGATGGAGTGGAACCCAAGGCAGAACGAATGATGCTGAATGGCGGAAGTTATTATGACTATTTCGAAACAAAAGATGGTCGCTATTTTTCAGTTGGGGGTGTTGAGCCTGCATTTAGAAAGCAGCTATGTGAGGCGATTGGTCACCCCGAGTTACTTTCGGTTGCGATGAGTCAAGCACCTGCTGATATGCATTCGTTTACGGAGAGATTAAAAAAAGCTTTCCTAAGCAAAACCTATGATGAATGGTTACCCATTTTCGAAGAATTTCAAGCGTGTGTAGAACCCGTATTACCGTTTAGCGAAGCGTGTGGGCATCCACAAATTAAGGCAAGGGAAATGGTGATCGAAGTACCTAAGTCTGATGGAACTTCACAATCGCAAATCGCTCACCCGATTAAATTCTCAAAAGGAAGTCCGAGCTATAAACACGTGGGTGGGAAGCTCGGGGAAGATACAGTCGATGTATTTGAAGCATTGGGTTACAGTGAGGAACAAATTGCAGAATTGAAAGAAAAGGGTGTCTTCTAAAAGACTGAAAATATCAATTTGGAGTAGTGCAATGCTAGATGGATAGCTAACTAGAAGGGAGAAATATGACGATGAAAGCGAAAGTACTTGGCGTAAATATGGTGAAATTTAAAAAGCCTGGGTTGAGTGATCCATATGAAATGATGGCAGCAAAAGCGGTTCAAGGTGCATTAGAAGATGCAGGAATTGAGTATCACGATATTGAACAAGCATATGCAAGTTACGTTTTTGGGGACAGTACTTGTGGTCAAACTGCATTATACCAAGTAGGGATGACAGGAATTCCAATTATTAATGTTAATAATAATTGTTCATCGGGCTCCACTGCTTTGTACATGGCTCGCCAGGCAGTCGAATCCGGTGAAGTAGATTGTGCTTTGGCAGTTGGCTTCGAAGAAATGAAACCTGGTGCTTTAGGAAGTATCTGGAATGATCGCACGCCCCCAATGGGGTGGGCAGTAGAGCGATTGATTGAATTGAATCCTGACTTACCGGAGGCTCCTCTTGCTTTGAAAATGTTTGGAGCGGGTGGAAAAGCATATTTGGAAAAGTACGGAGCCAATCCGAATATTTTTGCCAAAGTAGCAGTGAAATCCAGAAGTCATGCTGTGAAAAATCCGTATTCAATGTTCAATCAGACATTAACGGTTGAGGAAGTAATGAATGCGCCGACGCTATTTCCAACGCTCACTCGTTTGATGGCGTGCCCACCAACTTGTGGAGCCGCCGCAGTCATTGTATGTAGTGACAGTTTTGCTAAAAAGCATGGGATATCCAACGCAGTAGAGATCCTGGGTCAGGCAATGACTACGGATACAAACGTTAGTTACGATGATCCGATGACCCTTATTGGAACTGAAATGACGAAATGTGCCGCACAACAAGTGTACGAAAAAGCGGGGATAGGTCCTGAAGACGTGGATGTTGTTGAACTTCATGATTGCTTTACCCCCAATGAAGTGGTTACTTACGAAGGATTAGGACTTTGCGGTGAAGGGGAAGCAGAACAGTTTATCAATGATGGAGATAATACGTATGGCGGGAAGTATGTCATCAATCCTTCAGGCGGATTAATGTCGAAAGGACATCCCCTTGGTGCAACTGGTCTTGCCCAATGTACAGAGCTTGTATGGCAATTACGTGGTCAAGCAAATCAGCGTCAAGTTGAAGGTGCGAAAATTGCACTCCAGCATAATCTCGGTCTTGGAGGAGCCTGTGTCACAACGATGTATCGCTTAAACTAATGGATGGCAATTTCACTCGAAATGTATTGGTAGGCATTCATTTTCTATCTAAATATTCACAAGAAAAAGTTAACCCAGGTTTCCTTTGCTATAATAGAAGTAAGTTATTTTTTATGAATAGAAAATAGCACTTCAATAGTAGAGTAGAAGGAGCCGAAAATCATGTTCGAATTGCAGAATCTGATAACCCCAGTAAGGCACTATCTTTTACCAGAAAGTACACTCCAACAAGCAATAGAATCAATGAAGCAAGCGCAGTGGAACACGATTCCTGTTATTAATGACTCCGATCAAGTTGTCGGTGTGTTTACGAGAACTAGCCTCTATGATGCACTGCTTGAAGGAAAACCAATGGATACAATGGTTCGTACTTTGATGAAAAAAGACGTAATTACGTTCCTTTATGACTCGAGTAACGAACTAATGCAAAATAAGCTTCAAAATTCGAAGGTAGGTATGGCAATTGTTGTCGATGAAGAAGGAAAAGTAGTTGGTCAGGTCACTAAAACTGACATTATCTTTTCATTGCTGGAAACAACTAAATCGCTTCAAAAGCGACAGGAGGAAATCCTGGATATTTCAGGGTTAGGTGCACTCGTTATCGATCGACATCATCGAATTATTTATAGCAACCCTAAGTTTTGTCTGATGAGTAATTATAAAGAATCCGAACTACTTCACACGGACATTACGACAGTCATTTCCAAAATTCAATTGGAAAGCATGCTCCAATCCAAGCATTATCGGCTACGCATTGGAGAATTTAACACGTTAGCCCGTATTTCTGTACACGAGATGTCTCAAGATGAAACGGGGCATATTATTCTTTTTCAAGACATTACGGATGTAGAGAAAATGGCTCAGGAGTTACAGACTGTATTGAAATTGAAAAGTATTATGCAAACTGTTATTAATAACACCTACGATGGGCTCATTATGATTGATGAATTTGAATTGATAACGTTTATTAGCCCGTCTTTGCAAGAACTATTTGAATTGGAAGAGGAACAAATACTCCATCGGTCAGTGAATGATATCTTTCCTCAATTGGAATTATCAAAGGCAATAAAATCAGGTATCTCTGAATTTAGCGACATGATGGAGATAAATGGGATTCGTTATACAGTGCATCGCATTCCAGTTTACCAGGATGACGAGATGATTGGTGTCATTGGAAAGATTTCATTTCGTGGATTAAATGAAATGGAAGAAGTGTTTAAGCGATTTGAGAAAAGTGAAATGAGTAAGCAGAAAGTAGCAACAAAACAACGAGAAACAACAAAGTTTACGGTTGACCAAATTATTACACAGGACGAGCAGATGGAAAAAATCATTCGCTCCATTTTTAAAATGGCGAAAGGAACGTCTACAGTCCTTATCCGCGGAGATAGCGGGACAGGAAAAGAACTGTTTGCTCATTCTGTTCATAGTAGCAGCGCAAGAAAAGACAAGCCATTTGTCATTGTGAATTGTGCTGCCATTCCAGAACATCTACTGGAGTCTGAATTTTTTGGATATGAAGAAGGTGCTTTTACTGGGGCGAAACAAAAAGGGCAAAAGGGGAAGTTCGAGCTAGCAAACGGCGGTACTTTGTTTCTGGATGAAGTGGGTGATATGTCATTGCAACTCCAAACAAAGATGCTTCGAGTCCTACAAGATAAAGAATTTTACCGAGTAGGTGGAGTGGAGCAGATTCAAGTAGATGTAAGAATAATCGCGGCAACAAATCGTCCTCTTGAAGAAATGGTGGCAAGTGGTGAATTTCGAGAGGATTTATTTTATCGTTTAAATGTTATTTCATTTGAGATTCCTCCATTGAGACAACGGAAAAATGATGTTTTATTGCTAAGTAAATCGTTTATCAAAGATTTAAATCGTTTAAATGGGGTCAGCATTACTGGCATTGATCCGTTGGCTGAACAAGTGATGATGGATTATGATTGGCCTGGAAATGTTCGTGAACTTCGCAATGTACTAGAACGAGCAACGATTTTTGCAGACCATGGAAAAATTGAACTCGAGGACTTACCACAATATGTTGTGAATAAAGTCGGGATGCCAGCAGGAATTGAACATGAAGAAACAAAAATATCGTTATTAGAAACGGCCGAAAGAAAAACGATTGTAGAGGCGCTAGAAAAAACAAACGGTAATAAATCACAAGCTGCAATCCTTTTAGGTATGAGTCGATCCGTCCTTTATAATCGAATAAAAAAGTATCAACTTGATGGTTCTTAATCTTTTCGGAGGAGGGGACGAAAGTATGTATTTCGATGAGTTTACAGTCGGGTATGTGTACACGACAGATTCCTATTTAGTATCAAAAGAAGAAATTATAGCTTTCGCGTCTCGCTATGATCCACAGGATAACCATATGAATGAGCAGAAGGAAAAAAATGGCCCTTTTAAAGGAATTATTGCATCAGGTCTTCTTACATTAGGTATTGCTACAAAATTGGGCATTAAATTACGGAGCATGACGGAGAATTTCATTTGTGGTGTTGGGTGTGATGATGTTCGATTTTTACAACCGGTTTATCCTTCTGATATGTTGACAGCACATATTGAAGTCGTCGAATGTACCCCTCACAGCCCAAAAAATGATAGAGGATTTGTTTCATTTTTGTATAAGATCAAAAATCAACGTGGAAAAGTAGTCCTGACCTTTCGTTTAACAGGTTTACATGAGCGTGATCAATCTTTATTACATGCCTAAATAACAGTCTAGCAATCAATTTCTCTATCTACATTACTTGAAGAATTTAAAAATGTTGCTAAGCCGGTCGGTGCTAGCAAGGAATATTTTTAAAAAATGTATTCAAATATGAGGAGGGTGTAAAGATGATATTCACTAAAAGTTTACTATATGCGGCCAGGACGTATCCAGAAAAGTTAGCTATTATTGACGGTAAACATAAATTTTCCTACCGTGAATTGATTAATCGAACGGCAAAACTTAAACAATCACTTCAAGGGATGGGTATAAAAAAAGGAGATCGTGTAGGCATGTTGATGCTGAATGATTTTCGCTATATCGAGTTAATGTATGGGGTAACTGCACTTGGCGCAATTGTAGTACCACTTAATATTAGATCGAATCCCGAGGAACTTGCATTTATCTTAAATAATGCGGGTGTAACTATTTTATATATCCATAAAGAATTTCTACCCGTTGTTCCTTATTTGAAAGGAAATGTATCTGGAGTTCGCCATTTCATTCTTGCTGAAGATGCCAAACTGATGGAATCGATTGAGTCTGATGACATTGAATCCTATGAAAAGTTAATCGATGCACAGCCCGATGGAATGTTAGCGTATGAAGGAGTCGATGACGAGGACATTGTTGGTATTTTCTATACAGGTGGAACGACGGGACGACCTAAAGGAGTTATGCTTACGCATAAAAATTTAACGGTCAATTCCTACCATATGCTGGCTAATATAAAATGTGCCGAAGATGATGTTTATCTTCATGCTGCGCCTATGTTCCACTTAGCAGATCAAGCTTCAACAAATCTATTTACGATGTTAGGGGCAACGCATGCAATCATTCGTATGTTTACACCACAAGGCGTACTTCAAGCGATTCAAGATGCAAAAGTAACTGTTTGTACGCTTGTGCCAACGATGCTAAATTTTCTTTTTCATGATCCTGAATTTCAAAACTACAATCTTAGCTCACTTCGAAGATTGACTTATGGCGCGTCTCCGATGTCGATTGCTTTGCTAAAAAAGTCACAAACCATGATGCCACACGTAAAATTTAACCAAGCATTTGGAATGACGGAAGCAGCTCCAGTTCTCACGATATTGAAAGAAAAGGATCATATTATAGGCGGTACAGAGAAAGAAGAGAAACGACTCACTTCCTGTGGGCAAGCGGTGCAAGGCGTCGAAATAAAAGTAGTGAATCCCGAGGGAAATGAAGTCCCAAATCATCAAGTCGGAGAGCTTATCGCAAGAGGTGCGAATATTATGAAAGGGTATTGGGATTTACCAGAAGAAACAGCACATGCGATACGAGCCGGTTGGTATTATACGGGGGATCTCGGTTACAAGGATGAAGACGAATATTATTATATTGTGGATCGGGCAAAAGACATGATTATTACAGGTGGCGAAAACGTGTATTCGATTGAAGTAGAAGAAGTGCTATTGAGCCATCCGGCTATATTAGAGTGCGCAGTGTTCGGTATTCCAGATGAACGTTGGGGGGAAACTGTAAAAGCTTGTGTCGTCTTAAAAACGCCTGATTTAGTTACAGAAGAAGATATTATTTCATTTGCCAAACAACATTTGGCAACTTATAAAGTTCCGAAAACAGTTGTTTTGTTAGATGAACTGCCGAAGAGTGGTGCGGGTAAGATTTTGAAACGAACATTGCGTGACCAATTCTGGAAGGGTTCTAGGAAACTTGTCAACTAATTTTGGCAACGTAAAGGGCATTTACAGTGGCAAAAAACATATATGAAGCGGGAGCATCCTATCTTCCCGCACGGCTAAGTAGCGCCTCCAACATAAGTGATTGTTGGTAGGTGTTTTTTTGCGTAAAAACTTATGTGTAAATGTAATATTCATATGTAAGTGAGCGACTTTATTAATCAGCTGATACCTAATCAATCATATTGTATGAAATTCAAACACTGTCTTTTCATATTGCACGAAATTCAAACGCATTTTATAAATATTGAAAAAGAAATATCTGAAAATACATAAAACAATTATGTGGTAATAAAATATGATTTTGGACTAGCTGCTAGTAATCAATAGTTTCTAGCCTTTATTTTGATCGATTCTATCAATAGTGTTTTTTATGGCACGAATATTGCATTATGTATTAGGTGTAAATAAAAATAATAACTGTGAAGGGGGCATAAAAAAGTTTTGAATATCTAATGAGAAATATGCCAGCATTTACGTGAATCACGGGAAAACGACAATCAACGAAAAGGACGGTGTGCGTAATGAAGGTTAAAAATATGCAGATGGGTTTACAAGTGTTTGCTGACGAAAAACCTCATGAAGTCGCTATTGTCTGTTATGAGCAAGCATTAACATTTCAAGACTTGTATCACCGTGTAAATGCTATAGCAAATTCTCTATTGGAATTAGGGGTAACAAAGGGAGATCATATCGCTGTCTATATGCGAAACCGACTGGAAATGCCAGAGATTTACTACGCAATTTCAGTTGTAGGTGCTGTATGTCTACCCATTAACTACATGCTAGAAGGAGATTCTCTATCAGGTCTGCTGAATGGATCCGATGCTAGATACGTTTTTGTAGAAGGAGAGTTACTTCCAAAAATTGAGGTCGTTAAAGACCAGCTATCGTACGTATCCAATAAAACAATTATCGTACTAGATGCGAAGCCGGAAACACCCTTTAGCAATTACGAATCAATGCTTCAGCATGGTTCTACAGAGGACCCGACTGTCTTGGTAAATCCGGATGACACATTTAACATTATGTTTACCTCAGGGACAACTTCTTTGCCGAAGGGAATCGTAATCGATGGCGGAACAACATTTAAGCGTGTGCATTGTTTCACAGAAGAATGGGAAATGAATTCTTCGTCGGTCACATTGATAACGGTTCCCCTCTATCACAGTGTAGGTCTTACCTTCAGTTGGCTCTTACCTTTGTTGGGTTCCAGACTTATCATTATGCGTGAATTTAACCCTAAACTTACGCTGCAATGGATAGAAGATCACCAAATTACACATGCCTTTTTTGTACCGACGCAATATCATTACTTACTACAAGTGCCAGAATTAGAAAAATTCCAATTCTCATCCTTGCAATTATTAATCGCAGCTGCCGCACCTTTATCCGCAGAAATGAAAAAGCAGATTGTTGGCAAATTCAGATGTGACTTGACTGAGTTCTTCGGAAGCTCGGAGACATCGGCTTATATTACTCTAAGACCTGAAGATGTCATAAATAAAGCAACAAGCATTGGGAGGAAATTAAAGGAAAATGAAGTGGAAGTCAGGCTGATTGATGCGGATGGCAACGATGTTGGTCTAGGGGAAGATGGCGAATTTGCGATTCGCAGCCCGTATCTATTTAGTGAATATTATAAATCTCCTGAGCAAACCGAAGAGACCTTCCTTCCAGGCGGTTGGTATTGCACGGGAGACATGGGCAGAATAGATTGCGATGGCTTCTATTATCTTCTTGACCGGAAAAAAGACATGCTGATTAGCGGTGGCGTGAATGTCTATCCAAAAGATATCGAAGAGGTTGTACAAAGGCATCCAGCTGTAGAAGAAGTGGCTGTTATAGGGATTCCAAATGAACGATGGGGAGAGGCAGTTAAAGCCTATATCGTGTTGAAAAAGGATCAGTCATGTAGCGCAGAAGATATGATGCTCTTTAGCAATGAGAAATTGGCCAACTTCCAAAGAGTTAAAGAGGTGGAATTTATTGATGCATTGCCGCGTAATCCATCGGGCAAAATACTCAAGCGTCAGTTGAGAGAAAGAAAGTAACTTTTTAGATGGGATATAGGGAGGGGAATTTCTTGTCAATCACACCGTTGTCGAAAACAAAGTACATGACGGTAGCTGTTAAAGGCAGAGTAGCAACGGTTTCTTTTAACAGACCTAAATCGATGAATGCTTTTACCCTGGATATGTTTGTGGAATTTCATCAGTTATTAAAAGAACTGCGCGTTACTAAATCAATTCATATTATTATTTTCAAAGGAAATGGAAATGCTTTTTCTTCGGGTGCGGATATTAAAAATATGTCCCCGGACTTGGATCTTGAAACAATGATGGATTTGGTTAGTGAAATTGCTGTAGCCTTATACACGCTTCCGAAAGTGACAATTGCAGCGATTCATGGTGCTGCTGCCGGCGGCGGGTTAAGTTTGGCACTGGCTACCGACTATACAATCGCCCAAACAGACAGTAAAATAGCAATGAATTTTAACGGCATTGGATTAATACCTGATGTTGGGGCTCATTACTTTTTACTTAAAAAACTGGGAGAAGCGAAGGCGAAACAAGTCATTTGGAATGCGAGCGTACTTTCCGCCAGCGAGGCTTTTGACATTGGGATGATTGATGAGCTCGCGGATGATTTGCAAGGAGCTGTCGAAAGGCAAGTAGAAAAATGGCTAGCAAGTCCTATACAACCTCTAATTCAGTCAAAACAAATTTTCACTGAAGTGAACCGTGAAGAGTTGATTCACATTTTGAAACTTGAAAAAAATGGTCAGATTAAAATGAGACAAACATCTGATCACTTAGAGGGCATACAAGCATTTATAGAAAAAAGGAAACCAATATTTAAGGGTGAATGAATCTTGGGAAATAGGAAGGGGAGATAAGCGGTGTCTACTAAAAAGGCTATTAAATTTAAACCAGCTTCTTTTAATCTATTTAGAAAAGAAAGGCCTTTTTACAATGAAGAGCACGAGATGTTTCGGATTTCCCTACGTAATTTTATCGAGCAAGAAGTTACGCCTTATTTTAAACGATGGGAAGAAGATTGCATTGTGTCTCGTGAATTGTATAAAAAATGGGCGAACAAGGTTTTCTTTGTCCACAAGTAGATCCTAAGTACGGCGGGTTAGGACTTGATTTTGGATTTAACTTGATTTTATCGGAAGAGTTGAGTCGAATCGGGGGAGGGACTGCTGGGGCAATTTACATAGCTCCATTGTCGTTCCTTACTTGGAAAGATACGGTACGGAAGAACAGAAAAACAAGTATTTGCCGAAATGTGTGAGTGGCGATCTAATTACCGCCGTTGCCATGTCAGAACCAGCCGTGGGATCTGACTTGTCAGGTATAAGTACAAAAGCGGTACGGGATGGAAATGACTACGTTATTAATGGGCAAAAAACATTTATTACAAATGGTATTAACGCGGACTTAATTTTCCTTGCTGTCAAGACGGATCCAAAAGCAATTCTTGCTCATAAAGGCATAAGCATGATACTTATTGAAGGAGATACACCCGGCTTTTAACGCGGACGCAATTTGAAAAAGATGGGTGCATATTCTCAAGATACGGCGGAACTGACTTTTGAAGATGCTCGTGTCCCTGTTGCCAATCTACTCGGTGAAGAAGGTAAAGGGTTCTATTATTTGATGGATAAGCTACAACAAGAGAGATTGATGTGTTCGAATGGAGCATTAGTCGTCGCACAAGAAATGCTGCAGACAACGATGAATTATGTGAAGGAAAGGCATGCTTTTGGGCAGCCGATTAGTTCATTTCAAAACACGCAATTTGAAATTGCAGAAATGGCAACAGAGCTAACTGTGGCACGAACGTTCTTGGATGACTTATCAACCCGGCATATGAACGGGGAAGCAATCGTAACAGAAGTTTCCATGGCGAAATGGTGGGTTACGGATATGGCCAGAAGAATGTCCGCAAGGTGCCTGCAACTTCACGGTGGCTATGGATATATGGAGGAATACGACATTGCTCGTCGTTATCGCGAAGTGGCAGTCATGCCGATTTATGCAGGTTCAAATGAAATCATGAAAAATATCATTGCAAGAAATCTTGGACTGTAACTTATTTTTAGTAAACTTATACTAGGGAGAGATGAAAAATGGAAATTACAAACAGTGTTGCTGTCGTTTCAGGTGGATCTTCAGGTTTAGGAGAAGCTACGGTAAGAGGTATTGTTGGACAGGGTGGAAAAGCAGTTATTCTTGATTTAAACGAGGAACGCGGAAAGAACTTAGTTGAAGAACTAGGAGAAGACAATGTACATTATGTACAAACAAACGTAGCAGACGAGGAATCGGTCCAATCGGCTTTAAATCAAGCGGTGGAACAGTTCGGGAAAATCACTGCGACCATTAACTGTGCAGGAATTGGCAGTGCTCAAAAAACATATGGTCGAAAAGGTCCGTTCGCATTGGATGTTTTCAAGAAAACGGTTGAAGTGAATTTGATTGGCACATTCAATGTCATTCGTTTAGCAGCAGAAAAAATGGCTCAAAACGAACCGAACGAAAATGGAGAGCGAGGCGTCATTGTCAATACAGCTTCCGTCGCTGCATTTGAAGGGCAAATTGGGCAAGCGGCATACAGTGCGTCGAAAGGAGGAATCGTTGGGATGACGCTTCCGATTGCAAGAGATCTAGCAGAATACGGCATTCGTGTCTTGACGATAGCACCGGGTTTATTCGATACACCATTACTTGGCAGTGCTCCTGAACCGATGAAAGAAGCTTTAGGAGCAATGGTTCCATTCCCGAGTCGCTTAGGTCACCCAAGTGAATACGCTCGTCTTGTTAACAGTATTATTGAAAATCCGATGTTAAACGGTGAAGTCATTCGTTTAGACGGCGCGATTCGCATGCAACCCAAGTAATTAGATGAAAAGATGCATAGACCAACAAAAAAAGATGGGGTGATTAGTAATGTCTGTTGTAAAAGTTGAAAAGCAAGACAAGATAGCGATTGTAACAATTGACAATCCGCCGATGAATACAATGAGCGAAGAAGTGATACAAGCACTAGGAGAAACATTCGCTAAACTGAACGCGGATAGTGAAGTACTAGCCATTATTATTACAGGTGCTGGAGAACGAGCATTTATGGCTGGGGGAGAGATCAAAGATTTCCCAGAAAAAATGGGTAATTCGAATTTAGTACCAGAATTTTTAAAAACACATAAGATCTTAAATAGCATTGATTTCTCACCAAAACCAACGATTGCCGTCTTAAACGGGTACGCACTGGGGGGCGGCTGCGAACTTGCACTAACTTGTGATTTACGCATTTCGGAAGAGCAAGCATTACTTGGCGTACCGGAATCGACGCTTGGATTGCTCCCTGGTGGAGGTGGAACACAACGTTTACCTCGACTCATTGGAGAAGCAAGAGCTAAAGAGTTAATGTTTACGGGAGAACATATTACGGCGGAAGAAGCTTTACGCATTGGATTGGTCAATCGAGTTGTTCCAAAAGGTGAAGGATTGGACGCAGGGCTCAAATTGGCGAAAAAAATCTGTCGGAACTCACCTACTGCGGTGAGAAATATTAAAAAGGCGGTAGATGAAGGTCTTGAATTACCGTTTAACAAAGCAATCGAAAGAGAAGCTGAACTGTTTCAAGAATTGTTTCTCACAGAAGATGTAAAAGAAGGCGTGCAAGCATTTTTAGAAAAGAGACGACCTGAATTTCTAGGGAAATAAAGCATCATAAAAAATGGATTGACAAACATATCTTATAGTATTTTGTCACTAAGTATAAGGCAATTCCAATCGTAGCGATGGCGTTCAGTATCAGTCGTATTGAATGCATCACGCCTTCAAAAAGTAAATTTGGGAAATTAACGAAAAGAGCCCGTGGCAACTCCTTTATGGATTGCTACAGGCTCCTTTTTATGGAGTTTTGTTATTTAAAATATCGTGGAATATGTAAAATTTTCTTGCCAAGTAGATTTATTATTCATGGAATCGAACTAACTTATGTACATCAATACGAACCCCTGTGTGTCATTATTCTGGAGTAACCCTTCGTATATTGTTTAAAAGATATCGATAAATCCTCAACTTAGGAAAATAAATTTAGTATATAAGTTGAATATATGAATCCGGTTTTATAATCTCACACAAAGACGAATAATAACATCGTCGTGTCGTTGGTTGACATCACGAATAAATTCCCAAACCTTTAAAGTGATTTTTTGAACACTTGGGAAAAAGATATTATTAATAACAGATTCCTTCAACCATTTCCATAAGCCCTCTACAAGATTTAGTTGCGGGCTATAGGGAGGCAGAAAAACAAGTTCAAGTCGAGATTGATTCTCTTTGAGAAAAGGTTGCAGGTACTTCGCATGATGAATGCGTGCATTGTCCAGAGTCATAACGATTTTTCCTGAAGGATAATGCTCAAGAACTTTAGTTAGGAAGCCTAGAAAAGCGACTGCGTCATACTTTTCTTCCTCGATGCAAAATATTTCACCGGTTTCATAATCTAATGTGCCAATCAATTTCACGCCTTTATGCTGCCCATATGTTGGGATCAGTCGTTGCTTTCCTTTTAAGAACCAGGTCCGCTGAATCGCTTGGTAATCACGAATCATTGATTCGTCATCAAAAAGAAGGTGGTCAATTTCTTCATTTATAAGTTTTTTTAGCGCAGGGAATGTTTCTTCTACAAATAGCCTCTGCTTTTCCGGATCTGCCTTTTTGAGGGTATAGGTAGGACGTGTAAAGCTGAGTTCAAGCTGATGTAAATCGCCGGACATCCCGCGTAATGAGTAGGAAATACTCCATTCATTTTTAACAAATTCAACGATGAGCGCAAGCGTCCAGTTATATCAGGCTGTAAAACCAACATCCATAGGGACTTGAGTCGATACAATTTTTACTAGAATGGTCTTTTGTTCCTCCGATAAATTTGATGGTTTGCCGGTGGAATGTCCAAGGTTAAGTCCATCAATCCCACTTTCTTTATAATTCGCAATATAGATCCCAACGGTTTAGAAAATTCGGCCGATTAATCTGGCAATCTCTTTCATTTTATAACCGCTTAAATAAAGAAAGATTGTTTGGTAGCGCTCAAAATGGCCACGATCCTTAGTGGTTCGCATAGTTTTTTTAATTTCTATAATTTGAATTTGGACATTCATAAGTCATCAATCCCTTCAGGGTGTTTTTATCTCTATACCCGTTTAGGAGATGTAGGAATCTTTAATTCAACTTATATAGTCGGATAAAATATGTACATAGACACTAAAGTAATTATGGCAAATAATTTTGCAAAGATTGCAGTTATAATAGCCAAAGTTATTTTTGAATCGAATACAGGAATAGTTATTTTCCAAAAGGTGCTACGGCTGCAATAAATCATAATAAATATATATGCTCTCCCGTTAATTATTGTAAAATTTCAGTGAGGACCTTTTGATTCTTTCGATTTGAAATTTTATAATAGAAGAAACAGATCTCATCGGAAGAGGTGGCATATATGGCGATAATAATACCTTTCCAAACTAGGCAGCAACTAGAAACAGAAAAGGCAGTTAAGGTTATGCGTGAGTGGGAAACCTACTTAGAACGGGAAGAAGCGAATTGGCACCAAGTAATAGAGGGGGAAACAGAAGAAAAAGACAGCTTGTCACAGGAAGACATCAAGTGGCTGAATGAATGGATGGTCGAAGAAAAATGATTACCATGAAAGTTGATCAAGAAAAGCTAAAAGGGCTTTATCTTCAGAAAATAGATGAGCATTTACAAGAACTTGAATCAGTAGTATTTTTCGTGAATTCAAAGCAACTAGCTACATATTTAAACATGTCTTGGAATACGATTGTAACCCAC